>JBQCCO010000026.1:0-11138 GCA_051962155.1 Leifsonia sp.
GGCCCTCGCCGCGCAGCACGAGCGCGCGCACGCCGGACGCTTCCGCCTCTGTGTAGGCGGCGGTCAGCTCGCGGAGGTCGTCCGGCCCGAGGGCATTCAGCCGCTCGGGCGCGTTGAGCGTCACGCGGGCGATGCCGTCGGCGATGTCCAGGTCGATCACGGCGTTCTCCTTGCGGTGGGGTCGGGTCGGGGTCGGCGGTTCACACGTCGTAGTCGACCACGACGCGATCGGTCAGTGGATGGGACTGGCAGGTCAGCACGTAGCCGCGCTCGAGTTCCTCGGGCTCGAGGGCGTAGTTCTCCGTCATCCGCACGTCACCCGAGACGAGTCGTGCGCGACAGGTGCCGCAGACGCCTCCGGTGCAGGCGAACGGCACATCCGGCCGCACCCGCAGCGCGGCGTTGAGGACGGACTCGTTCGCATCCACCGGCGTGGTCACGGTCGAGGTCAGCCCGTCGAGCCGGAACTCGATCTCGGCCGTGCGCTCGCCCTCGTGCACGACGACCGGGTGGCCGACATCGCCGCGCGGCTCGCCGGGCTCGCCGGTGGTGAACAGCTCGAAGTGGATGCGCTCGCGCGCCACCCCGTACTCCTCGAGAACGTCGCGGCACAGCTGGACGAGCTCGAACGGTCCGCAGAGGAACCACTCGTCGACGGTGTCCGGCGGGAGGAGCGTGTCCAGCATCCGCCGCAGTCGCTCCTCGTCGATCCGGCCCGAGAGGAGAGGGGCCGACCGCTGCTCGCGCGACAGGACGTGATGGAGCGCGAGCCGTGCCGGGTAGCGGTCCTTCAGGTCGGCGAGCTCCTCCAGGAACATCACGTCGACGGCCGTGCGGTTGGTGTAGACGAGCGTGAAGCTGGAGGTGGAGGATGCGGCCAGGACGCTGCTGGCGAGTGCCATCAGCGGGGTGATTCCCGAGCCGGCGGCGATGCCGACGATGTGCCGGTCCTGCATGCGCTCGGGGTCGAGAGTGAAGGTGCCCTGCGGGCTCATCACGTCGATGGCGTCCCCCGGGCGCAACTCGCTCGTGGCCCAGGTGGAGAACGCGCCGCCGAGGTCGCGCTTGATGGCCACGCTGATCCGTCCGGGCTCAGGCGGCCGGCACAGCGAGTAGCTGCGGCGCAGCTCGTGGCCGTCGACGTGGGCGCGGAGCGCGACGTGCTGGCCGGGCAGGTAGTCGTACTCGCCGCGCAATTCGTCGGGGACGGCGAAGGTCACCTCGACGCTCGCCGCGGTCAGCGGACGCACCTCCGCCACGGGCAGACTGTGGAACCGGGCGCGCGCCATCAGGCGGCGCTCACAGCGCTTTGAAGTGGTCGAAGGGCTCGCCGCAGGCGCGGCACACGAACAACGCCTTGCACGAGGTCGAGCCGAAGTGCGCCACCTCCCGGGTGTCGAGGGAGCCGCAGTGCGGGCACTTCACCGACAGGCGGAGGCTGACCGGACCGGCGGCGGAGGGCGGGGCGATCCCGTACTCCTTCAGCGCTGTGCGACCGGCGGCGCTGATCCAGTCGGTGGTCCAGGCGGGTGACAGTGTGAGACGGACGCGCACCTCGCTGAAGCCTGCGGAGGTCAGGGCGCGCACCACATCCTCGCGGATCGCATCCATCGCCGGGCAGCCGGAGTAGGTCGGAGTGATGACGACCTCGACGCCGTCGTCGCCCACCGTGACCTCGCGCAGCACGCCGAGGTCGTCGATGGTGAGGACGGGCACCTCCGGGTCGACAACGGCGGCGGCGGCCGACCAGGCGCGCGCCGCGTCCGCGTGATGCGTCACCATGATGCCCCCGGATGCTGTCGGGCCAGCACCTGGAGCTCGGCGAGCAGCGGTGCCAGGTGTTCGGAGTGCCGTCCGCGCCGGCCCCCGCCTGCCGCGTGGAACGCGGTGGGCGGCTCCAGCCCGGCCTCGGCGAGGACCGGCGCGATGTCGGCGTCGAACGGCTCGCGCAGGGTGGAGGGACGGACGGCGATGCCCTCCAGCGCGTCGAAGAGCGGTTCGGACGCGTCCGCACCGGCGATCGGGGCCGAATCGTCCGAGAAGAGCTCGTCCACGTACGGCCAGATGTCCTCCAGGGCGAGGAGGGTGCGGCGGCGGGACTCGTCCGTGCCGAGCGCCAGGCGCAGCATCCACTGGTCGGCGTGATCGCGGTGGTAGTCGACCTCCTTCACCGCCTTCGCGGCGACGCCCGCGAGCACCGGGTCGGTGGAGGCGCGCAGCCGGTCGTAGAGGACGTACAGGTAATGGGAGGCGGCGAACTGGCGCACGATCGTGTGCGCGAAGTCGCCGTTCGGCTGCTCGAACAGGTGCGCGGAGCGGAAGTCGCCCTCGTCACGCCAGTAGGCCAGGTCGTCCTCGGTCCGGCCCGAGGCGGAGCCGGCGTAGCGGAGCAGGGAGCGGGCGTGCCCGAGGAGGTCGAGCGCGATGTTGGCGAGGGCCACATCCTCCTCCAGCTCCGGCGCGCGGGTGATCCAGTCGCCGAGGCGCTGGGCGAGCACGAGGGCGTCGTCGCCGAGCCAGAGGGCGTACTCGGCGACCAGCGGGGAGGCGGGGGTGTCGGAGGCGACGAACTCGTCGGAGAGGAGGACGGCGCTGAGTTCGACCCGGCCGTGCTCGTCGGGGTTCTGGCCGGTGCTCGACTCCTCGGTGTCCGTCACAGGTGCTTCACCCCCTCGGCGGCGGTGTAATAGGTCGCGTGCCGGAAGTTCTTGCCCTCCGGCGAGGTGAAGAAGGCATCCTTCGCATCCGGGTCGCTGGCGGTGATCCGGTCGGAGCGGACCACCCAGATCGAGACGCCCTCGCCGCGGCGCGTGTACAGGTCGCGGGCGTTCCGGAGGGCGAGTTGCTCGTCGGGAGCGTGCAGCGAGCCGACATGGACGTGGCTGAGCCCGCGGGAGGCGCGCACGAACACCTCCCACAGCGGCCACGGCTCCGCGTTCATGCGACGGCCTCCGCGGTTTCGGGATGCGCGCGCTTGGCCGCGTAGGCTGCCGCGGCCTCCCGCACCCAGCGTCCCTCTTCGTGCGCCTCGCGCCGGCGCTGCATCCGCTGGGCGTTGCAGGGCCCGCGCCCGGCGATGACCTCCTGCAGCTCGCTCCAGTCGATCGGCCCGAGGTCGTACGCCTGCCTCTCCTCGTTCCAGTGGAGGTCGGGGTCGGGCAGGGTGACGCCGAGCGCTTCCGCCTGCGGAACGAGCATGGCGACGAACCGCTGCCGCAGCTCGTCGTTGGAGAACCGCTTGATGTGCCAGGCCATCGACCGTGCCGAGTTGGGGGAGTCCGCGTCGGGCGGCCCGAACATCATCAGCGACGGCCAGTACCAGCGGTCCACCGCATCCTGTGCCATCCGCTGCTGTTCCGGGGTTCCGTGCATGAGGGATAGCAGGATCTCGAATCCCTGCCGCTGATGGAAGGACTCCTCCTTGCAGATGCGGACCATCGCGCGGCCGTAGGGGGCGTACGAGCAGCGGCACAGCGGCACCTGGTTGCAGATGGCGGCGCCGTCGACCAGCCAGCCGATCGCGCCGATGTCGGCCCAGCTGAGAGTGGGGTAGTTGAAGATGGAGGAGTACTTCGCCCGGCCGGCGAGCAGCTGCTCGGTCAGTTCGTCGCGGGTGATGCCGAGGGTCTCGGTGGCGGAGTAGAGGTACAGGCCGTGGCCCGCTTCATCCTGAACCTTGGCCATCAGGATCGCTTTGCGCTTCAGGCTCGGGGCGCGGCTGATCCAGTTGGCCTCCGGCTGCATCCCGATGATCTCGGAGTGGGCGTGCTGCGACATCTGGCGGATGAGCGTGCGGCGGTAGTCGTCGGGCATCCAGTCGCGCGGCTCGATGCGGGAGTCGGCGGCGATGAGCTCGTCGAAGCGGGCCTGGCCGGCGGGCGGGGCCTCCGTGGTGGTCGTCATCGACCCTCCTGTCGCAGATCATTTACTTACTGATCGTTCGTTCAGTATATCCGGAACGCGGGGCTGCGTGCCAGACTGAACGCGTGACCGAGATCGCCGACGCCGCCGACGCTGACGCTGCCGACGCGGTCGGCACCGAGGCGCTTCGCCGCGGGCGGCCGGGGTACGACCAGCGCGGCATCCTCGAGGTCGCGGTGGCCGCCTTCAACGAGCACGGCTACGACGCGACCTCGATCGGGATGCTCGCCGACCGGCTCGGGCTGTCGAAGTCCGCGATCTACCATCACGTCGCCTCCAAGGAGGAGCTGCTCCGGCTCGCCCTCGACGAGGCGCTCGACGGCTTGGAGGGAGTGCTCCTCGCGCCCGAGGCGACGACCGGCGCGGCCGCGGATCGCCTCGCCTTCGTGCTGCGCGGGGCCGTGCGCGTGCTCGCCGACCGGCTGCCGTACGTCACGCTGCTGCTGCGGGTGCGCGGCAACACCGACGTGGAGCGCGCCGCCCTCGCTCGCCGGCGCGACTTCGACCACGCCGTCGCGGCGCTCGTCGCCGAGGCCCGCGACGAGGGCTCCCTGCGCACCGACGCCGACCCGGCCGTCGTCGCCCGCCTGCTGTTCGGGATGATCAACTCCCTCACCGAGTGGTACACCCCCGAGGGCCCCCTCACGCCCGACGACCTCGCCGCCACCATCCTCGCCCTCGCCCTGCGCTGATCGATCTCCTTCTGCGCTCGCGCCCCACCATCGAGTCCGCAGAGACTTCACGTTTCGCACGGCGTGTCGCGTAAGTCTTCGTGTACTCGACGGTGGGGGGTGAGCGGAGGAGGGGGTGCGCTACTTGGCGACGAGGGTGAGGACGTCGTAGGTGGCGACGAGCTCGTCGCGCTGGTTGAGGATGCGCGCATCCCAGCGGACCTCGCCGTAGGGGTCGGTCTCGCGCGGGGTGATCTGCTTGGCGGTCAGGGTGACGCGGATGCTGTCGCCGGGGACGACGGGCGTCAGGAAACGCAGGTCCTCCAGCCCGTAGTTGGCGAGCACGGGCCCTGGCGCCGGGTCGACGAACAGGCCGGCGGCCCACGACACGAGCAGGTAGCCGTGCGCGACCCGGCCGGGGAAGAACGGATTCGCGGCCGCGGCCTCTTCGTCCATGTGCGCGTAGAAGGTGTCGCCCGTGAAGGCCGCGAACGTCTCGATGTCGTCGAGCGTCACCTCGCGCGACTTCGACTGCACCTGGTCGCCGATCCGCAGGGTCTCCAGCGACTTGCGGAAGGGATGCGGTGCCGCAGCGGACGCCGCAGCGCCCGGATGCCACACCCCGGTGATCGCGGTGAGCAGGTCCGGCGAGCCCTGCAACGCGGTCCGCTGCATGTGGTGCAGCACCGCGCGGATCCCGCCCAGCTCTTCGCCGCCTCCCGCACGCCCGGGTCCTCCGTGCACGAGGTGCGGCATCGGGGAGCCGTGCCCCGTCGAGGTGCGGGCATCGTCCCGGTCGAGGACGAGGATGCGGCCGTTGTAGGCCGCGGACCCGAGCACGAGCGTCCGCGCGAAGTCGGCGTCGTGCGTCGCGACGCTCGTCACCAGCGAGCCGCCGCCGCGGGCGACGAGCGCCACCGCCTCCTCGGCCGTCTCGTACGCCAGCACGCTCGCGACCGGTCCGAACGCCTCGACGGTGTGCGCTTCGGGAGTCCAGGGGTCGGCGAAGTGCAGCAGCAGCGGCGCGACGAACGCGCCCTCCGGCGCCGCGCCGAGGGTCCCGTCGGCTCGGTGCACAGTCGGCTGGTCGAGGCCGCCGACCACGAGCTCGCCACCCGCGCCGACGAGCCGCGCGACCTGCCGCAGCACCTCGTCGCGCTGGATGCGCGAGGCGAGCGGCCCCATCGTCACGCCCTCCGCGCGCGGATCGCCGAGGACGACCCGCGACGCGATCCGCTCCCGCACGGCGGCGGTGACATCCTCGACGAGCGCAGCCGGCACGATCGCGCGGCGGATGGCCGTGCACTTCTGTCCCGACTTGGCCGTCAGCTCGGCGACCAGGCTCTTCACGTACGCGTCGAACTCGGGCGTCCCGGTGACCGCGTCCGGCCCGAGCACCGAGGCATTGATGGAGTCGGTCTCGCTCGTGAACCGCACGCCGCCGGTCTGCACCGAGTCGTGGGCGCGCAGCCGTTCGGCGGTGGAGGCGGACCCCGTGAAGGCGACCAGGTCGCCGAGCCGCAGGTGGTCGAACAGATCGGGGACGGATCCGCTCACCAGCTGGATGGCTCCGGCGGGCAGCAGGCCGGACTCGACCATGATCCGCACCGCCGCTTCGGCGATGAACGCGGTCGGCGTCGCCGGCTTCACGAGCGTCGGCATGCCGGCCAGGAACGAGGGCGCGAGCTTCTCGAGCATCCCCCAGACCGGGAAGTTGAACGCGTTGATCTGCACCGCGACGCCCGGCAGCCGTGTGTAGACATGCCGGCCGAGGAAGCTGCCGTCCTTCGACAGCTGCTCCGCCGGTCCGTCGAGGACGACCTGCGCGTTGGGCAGCTCGCGGCGTCCCTTCGATCCGTACGTGAACATGGCGCCGATGCCGCCGTCGACGTCGATCCAGGCATCCGCCCGCGTCGATCCGGCCTGCGCCGACAGCGCATACAGCTCGTCCTTGCGCTCGGTCAGAGCCTGGGCGAGCTGCTTGAGGAGGAGGGCGCGCTGGTGGAAGGTGAGCTCGCCGAGCGAACGCTGGCCCACGGTCCTCGCGTGCTCGAGCGCTCCGGCGAGGTCGATGCCGGTGGTGCTCACCTGCGCGATCAGGGTGCCGGTGGAGGCGTCGAGCACGTCGACGGCCCCATCGGCGGTGTCAGGCGTCCACCATCCATCGCGGATGTAGCTGGGCAGGATCATCGGATTCCTCCTGAAATCGAAGCGCGAGTGGATGCGTATGCTGGCCGGATGGCAGACGACGACTGGACGATCGAACTGGGCGAGCTCGACGAGAAGATGGGCGTGCGCATCCTGGAGCAGTCCGCCGAGCGCGTGGTGGCGACGATGCCCGTGGAGGGCAACCGCCAGTCCTTCGGGCTGCTGCACGGCGGCGCGTCGGTCGCCTTCGCGGAGGCGCTCGGGTCGTGGGCGGCGGTCATCCATGCCGGCCCGGGACGCAGCGCTGTCGGCGTGGACATCAACGCGACGCACCACCGGGCGGTCCGCTCGGGCCTGGTGACCGGGGTGGCAACGGCGATCAAGCTGGGCCGGACGATCGCGTCCCACGAGGTCGTGGTGACGGATGAGGACGGCAACCGGATCTGCACGGCCCGGATCACGAACCTCATTCTGGATGCTCCGGCGCCGTAGCCGGCGGGGTGCCGGCGGGCGGCTCCGGCGGCGCCGGGCGATCCGTAAGGAGGGGAATGTCTGCGTTCCCATCGCCCCAGGAGAAGAACCCCTGGCCGGACTTCCGCCCGAGCATCCCCTCGGCGACCATGTGACGCAGGAGCGCGGGCGGCTGGAACCTGGGCCCCAGCTCACGCGCGAGGTATTCGGCGATGTCGAGCCGCACATCCAGACCGACCAGGTCGGTGAGTCGCAGCGGACCGACGGGATGCTTGTAGCCGAGCGTCATCGCGGTGTCGATGTCCTCGGCTGTCGCGACGCCCTCCTCGACCATCCGGATCGCCTCCAGCCCGAGCAGCACGCCGAGCCGCGAGGAGGCGAACCCGGGGGAGTTGCGGACGGCGATCGCGGTCTTGCCAAGTGCAGCGATCCAGCGCTCCGCCGAACGCACGGTGGAGGGTGCGGTGGCCTTCCCGAGGACGATCTCGACGAGAGACGAGGCGGGGACCGGGTTGAAGAAGTGCAGGCCGAGGAAGGCGTCCGGACGCCGGAGGCCCGCGGCGAGGGCGTCGATCGACAGGGACGACGTGTTCGTGGCGAGCACCGCATCCACCGGCAGCAGGTCCTCGGCGCGGCGCAGGGCCCGCCGCTTGAAGTCGAGGACTTCCGGGACCGCCTCGACGGCGAGCCCGGCACCCGCGAGCGCCTCCCAGGTGACCGTCACGAGCAGCCGCGCCGGGTCGGGAGCCACCGCTCCGCGGCGGACGCTGCCCTCCACGGCTTCGAGGATGCGGTCGCGCGCCTCCGCTGCGGCCGAAGCGTCGCGTTCGATCACGGCGACGTCGGCTCCGGCCATGACGAAGGCGTGCGCGATCCCGGAGCCCATCCGGCCGCCGCCGATGACGGCGATGCGTGCGGGGAGGGATGCGCTCGCAGGCGTGTCGGTAGCTGGTGTCGATGTCATCGCGTCCTCCGTTCCAGGAACTCCGTCATCCGCCGCCGCTTCTCGGGCGACGCGAACAGCTCCGCCTGGGCCTCCCGCTCGGCGGAGGGATGCTCGGCGAGCGGCGCTCGCAGCACCCGCTTCGTCCACTGGGTCGCGAGGGGGTCCTTCGCGGCGATGCGGTCCGCAAGCGCGTGCGCGGCGGCGAGCAGGTCCTCCGGCTCGTGGAGCGAGGACACCAGGCCGGCTGCGAGGGCCTCCGCACCATCCAAGAGCCGTCCGGTCAGGACGAGCTCGGTCGCCAGCGGCAGTCCGACAAGCTGGGGGAGCCGCCAGAGAGCGCCCGCCGCCGCGATGATGCCCAGTCCCGTCTCGGGGTTGCCGATCCGCAGCCGGGGGGTGCCGATGCGCAGGTCGGCCGCGTAGGCGAGCTCGGCGCCGCCGCCGAGGGCGTAGCCGTCGATTGCCGCGATGACCGGCATCGGGAGCTCGGCGATCCGGGAGAAGATCGTGTCGTTGATGCCGTGGCGCGCATCCTCGGCGGTCCGCTCCCGCAGCTCTGCGATGTCGGCGCCGGAGGCGAACACGCCGCCGGCTCCGGTGATGATCAGGATGCGCTGCTCCACCTCCAGCCGCGCGCACAGCCGGTGGAGCTCGTCCACCATCCGCTGGTCGATCGCGTTGCGGCGCTCCGGGCGGTCGAGCGTGACGACGACGCGGTCGTCGCGCTCCTCCACGGTCAGGCTGCGCTCGTCCGTCATACCGCCTCCACGATGAGGGAGGTGCCCTGGCCGACCCCGACGCACATGGTCGCCAAGCCGTAGCGGGAGCCTTCGCGCTCCATCCGGCCGAGCAACGTGACGAGGATGCGCGACCCGCTCGAACCGAGCGCGTGACCGAGGGCGATGGCGCCGCCGTCGGCGTTGACCCGCGCGGGATCGAGTCCCAGACGGCGGATGCAGGCGATGGCCTGGCTGGCGAAGGCCTCGTTCAGCTCGATGGCGTCCAGGGAGCTCACGTCCAGCCGGGCACGGTCGAGCGCTTTCTGCGTGGCGGGGACCGGGCCGAGGCCCATGACCTCCGGTGCGACGCCGGCACTCGCCGCGGCGACGATCCGCGCGCGCGGCTGCAGGCCGTACTGCTCCACGGCGCGGGCGCTGGCGACGACGATCGCCGAGGCGCCGTCGTTCAGCGGCGACGCGTTGCCTGCCGTGACGACACTGCCGCCGGGGACGACCGGCATCAGGCGCGCGAGCGCCTCCGCGCTGGTGTCGCGGCGGATGCCCTCGTCGGCGGTCATGCGGCCGTTCGGCGTCTCGACGGGGACGAGTTCGGCGTCGAAGCGTCCGGCGTCCGCGGCGGCGGCCGCCCGGCGGTGACTCTCGAGGGCGAACGCGTCCGCCTCCTCCCGGCCGATCCCGTCGATCCGTGCCACCTCCTCCGCTGTTTCCGGCATCGTGTAGGTGGCCTTGTCGCGGTCGAGCAGCCGGGGGTTGGCGAACCGCCAGCCGATCGAGGTGTCGTACTGGGGGCCGGGACGCGTCCACGGCTTCTCGGGCTTGGCCTGCACCCAGGGGGCGCGCGTCATCGACTCGACCCCGCCGGCCACGAGCAGGTCGGCATCCCCGGCACGGATGGCCTGGGCCGCTTGGATGACCGCGGTGAGTCCGGAGGCGCACAGCCGGTTGACGGTCATCGCGGGCACCTCGTCCGGGAGCCCGGCGAGCAGGACCGCCATCCGGGCGACGTTCCGATTGTCCTCCCCGGCCTGGTTCGCGGCGCCGAGGATCACTTCGTCGAGTCCTTCGGCGGGCGCGGCCGCGCGCTGGAGCGCTTCGGCGACGACGAGCGCGGCGAGGTCGTCGGGCCGCACGCCGGCCAGCGCGCCGCCGTACCGGCCCACCGGCGTGCGCACCCCGCCGACGAGGTAGGCCTCTGCCATCGCTGCCCTCTTCCTCGAACGCGACGAATTACCGAACGATCGTTCAGCAATGTCATCGTCGCAGAATCCCGACCCCCGGGCAACCCGCCGTGCCGCCGGGCTCAGCGCTTGTCGTGGTCCTCGAACACGAGCGAGGTCTTGGTGTCGCGCACCGACGGGATGCTGGTCAGCTCCTCCAGGACCACTCGCCGCAGGTCCTCGTTGTCGCGGGCCCGCACCAGGAGGATCACGTCGAAGTCGCCGCCGACCAGCGCGAAGTGCTCCACCTCGGGGATGCTCGCCAGCCGGTCGCGCAGGTCGTGCCACGCCGACTGCTCCACGCGCATGGTGACGTACGCCGACGAGGTCCGCCCCGACAGCCGCGGATCGACCTTGGCGGTGAAGCCGGTGATCACCCCGTCCGCCACGAGCCGCGAGACGCGGGCGTAGGCGTTCGCGCGGGACACATGCGTCGTCTCTGCGACCGCCGTGATGGAGGCGCGCCCGTCGGCGCGCAGAGCGTCCAGGATGCGTGCATCGATGTCGTCCATGGTGCTGGACAGTCTGACACGCAACGGCGGCCCGCGCATCCATTCGTCTCGACTCTGGGCGACCCGTAGCATCCGAGGTCCAGCGAAGTCACCATGAGAGTGAGTGACGTCTTTCAAAGGAGAACGGATGCACGCCGACGCACCGCTGCGCGCGGACGACCTGCTGCCGGGCGACACCCCGCTGCGGCTCATCGACCAGAACGGCGCCGACGATCCGGCCGGCGCTGCTGCGATCCCGCCCGATCGCCTCCCCAGCGCGGAGACCCTCCGCGAGGGCTACCGGCAGCTGGTCCTCGGCCGCCGGCTCAACGACCAGGCCGACGCCCTCGTGCGTCAGGGCCGCCTCGCGGTGTATCCGTCCTCGCATGGCCAGGAGGCGTGCGAGATCGGCGCTGCGATGGTCCTCGGCGAGGACGACTGGCTGTTCCCCACCTACCGGGACGCCGTCGCCGTGGTCGCACGTGGCGTCGATCCCTTCGAGGCGTTCGTGCTGCTCCGCGGCGACTGGCACT
>JBQCCO010000027.1:0-28167 GCA_051962155.1 Leifsonia sp.
CGGCGGCCGGGGCGATGCCGACACGCGCCCCGGCCGCCGACCACCCCTGCACCCGCAGCACCCGAACCGTCACAGCAGACTCGTGAGAGGGAGACCACCGGATGGGAATGGCCGTCGACGGGCTCATCAGCGGCCTCGACACCACATCGCTGATCAACAACCTGATGCAGGCGGAGGCGATTCCGCAGACCCTGCTGAAGAACAAGGTCAGCGACTCCACGAGCTTCATCACGGCGATGCAGGCCCTCAATGCGAAGGTCGCGACGCTCGCCGATTCGGCGGGGAAGCTGGCGGCGCCGGCCGGCACCGACCTCCACACGGCCACCAGCAGCTCCACCGCGGTCACGGCGACCGCGGGCACGGGAGCGGTGGATGGCACGATCGACTTCACCGTGGACCAGCTGGCCCAGTCCCAGGTCACGGTCACCGGTCCCCTTACCCAGTGGCCGGACCAGCCGCCGACGCTCACGTTCGTCGCGGCGAACGGGACCACTACGCAGGTCACCGCGGCCAGCGCCTCCCTCGCGGATGTCGCGGCCGCGATCAACCAGGCGGGAGCCGGCGTCAGCGCCACCCAGGTCGCGGCGGGACTGGACCCGGCGACCGGTCAGCCGCTCTACCGGCTGCAGCTCAGCTCGACCACGACCGGGGCGGCCGCCGCGTTCACCGCCTACCGGGGGACGTCCGCGGACGTCGCGGCCGGGACGGCGACGAACCTCCTGTCCGACCCGGGCGCCGCTCAGGTCCGCCAGGCGCAGGACGCGCAGCTGACCCTGTGGGCGGGAACGGGCGCCGCGCAGACGGTCACCAGCGCGTCCAACACGTTCACCGACGTGCTGCCGGGCGTCGGCGTCTCGGTGACTGCCGCATCCACCACCCCCGTCACGCTCACGGTGGCGCGCGACGACAAGAGCCTGTCGGCTGCGGCCGGCTCGCTCGTCACGAGCGTCAACGACATCCTCACGTTCATCAGTCAGAAGCAGGCGGTCGCGACCTCCACGGACGCGGCGGGAGGCACCGTCGTGACCGGCGGCGTCTTCACCGGCGACTCCACGACACGCGATGTGAACCAGCAGCTGGTGGATGCGATCATCTCCCCCATCGGCGGCGTCTCGCCCTCCACCTACGGCATCAGCATCACGCGCGATGGCACTGTCACGTTCGACCAGGACGCCTTCACGAAGGCGATGGCCGCCGATCCCGACACCGTGAAGTCCGCCCTGGCCACCATCGCGCAGCGGGTCTCGGACGCGGGCAAGAGCGCCAGCGACACGTACACCGGCTCGATCTCGCTGAAGATCCAGGGCGAGCAGTCGACGGTGAAAGACCTCAACGACCAGATCACCGACTGGGACACCCGCCTCGCCGACCGGCGCTCCACGCTCGAGAAGACCTACGCGAACCTGGAGGTGCAGCTCCAGCAGCTGCAGTCCCAGTCCTCGTGGCTGACCGGCCAGCTCTCCTCCCTCCCGGCTGCGAGCGCCTGATGAACGTCCTCACCTCCGCCGCCGCGAAGCTCTCGGCCTACAACCGAGACAGCGTCCTCTCCGCGAGTCCGGCGCGCCTCCTGACGATGCTCTACGACCGGCTGCTGCTCGACCTGACCCGCGGAGAGGCCGCGCTCACCGCCGGGCAGTGGCCGACGGCGTGGGAGAACCTGCGCCACGCCGACCAGATCGTGGCCGAGCTGGCGTCGACCCTGCGCGTCGACCTGTGGGACGGCGCCGAGGGCCTGCTGCGCCTCTACGGCTACCTCGCGGACCTGATCGTCGGCGGGATGATCGAGCGTGACGTGACGAAGGTGCGCGAGGCGATCGGCCTGGCGGAGCCGCTGCGCCGGACCTGGCACGATGCCGCCGCTCTGCTGCCCGCGGCGGGGCCGGCGACCACGACGCCGACGGAAGAGGACCGTGATCTCGGCGTCGCCTGACGAGCCCGGCGCCTGGGCGGAAGCCCTGGACCGGATGGAACAGGAGCTGCACGGCGCGCTGAAGAAGGCGGAGCCCATCCCCTGGCGTCCGCCGATCGCTCTGGGACCCATCCCGGCCGGGTTGCAGGAGCGCGCCGCGCGGCTGCTGGAAGCGCAGCTGCACACGATCCGGTATCTCGAGGATGTGCGACGGACGACGGCACGCCACCTCGCCGCCGTGCGATCCGTACCCCGGCCGGACGTCGGGGCGCACCCGGTGTTCTTCGATCTGCTCGGCTGAGAGACTCCACACTTCTCCACCTGTGGATAACCCTGTTGAGAATCCGTGGATACCCGGCAGTATCGTGTGGAGGACACGCGCGAGATTTGTGGATTCACAGATTCTCAGGTTTCGTAAATGGCATCTGACCAGGGAGTCTGTCGCAATACATTCATAATCGAAGGTCTCTTCGAAAGCACACCGGTGTAATTCACAATGGGGGACACGTTGTGGATGACCGTGTGGGAAATCGGCAGCCGCACATCCCGGGAATGCTCTCCCTAACGCCGTGAGCACACCTGCCGATAGCTCTTCGTGAGCACGGATCGCTCATCGACTGGCCACGGACAGGCCGCCCCACGACCCAGGAGTGCAGCCGTGCTCGAATCCGTGACCAGCGCCGCCCTGGCGAGCGCCCTCGACGGTCTCGCCGCGCGCCAGCGCGCCATCGCGAACAACATCGCCAACGTCAACACGCCGGGTTACACGGCCGAGCGCGTCTCGTTCGAGAACGCCCTGGCGGCCTCGGTCGCCGAGCACGACGGTCACGCCGGCGCGACCATGGCCCGGTCGCTCGAGCCGACCCGCCTCGACGGCAACAACGTGAACCTCGACACTGAGACGCTCTCCAATGTCGACACGGTCCTCCGCTTCCAGTTCGCCTCGCAGGCGGCGGGCAACGAGTTCTCGGCGCTCCGCGCCGCGCTGAAGACCAGCTGACGCCGGACCACCACACCAAGGAGCATGACGTGACTTTCGACGCCATCGGGATCGCCGGGACGGGCCTCACCCTGCACCGCAAGTGGCTGGACGCGATCGCGGACAATCTGGCCAACGTCAACACCGCGAAACCCACCAGCGGAGCCGCCTTCCAGGCCCGCTACATCGTCGCTCAGGAGGGGCAGGGCGACTCCGGTGTCTATGTCGCGGGGTCCGCCCTCGGCAGCGCCGAAGGGCGGATGGTGTACGAGCCGGGCAACCCGATCGCCGACGCACAGGGGTACGTGCGCTACCCGGACATCGACCTGTCCGAGCAGATGGGGGCGCTGATCATGGCCCAGCGCGGCTACCAGGCGAACGCGGGCGTCGTCGACCGCGCGAAGGAGACCTACCAGGCGGCCCTCCAGATCGGGAGGAGCTGATGACGATCCCGGCCATCGGAGCAGTGCCCGGCCTCGGAGCGAACGCCGGGCTGGCAGCGACATCCGGAGCCTCCGCGGCGCCGGCGACGAGCGGTACAGGGGGAGCGTCGTTCGGGAACGCGCTCACCGGCGCCATCGATGACCTGCAGCAGCTGCAGGGCACGAGCGACAAGCTCGCCATCCAGGCGGTCACCGGGAACCTGGATGACATCCACAACGCCACCCTCGCCTCCACACGCGCCCAGGTGACTCTGGAGCTGGTGGCCGGCGTGCGCAACAAGGCGGTCGACGCGTTCAACGAGATCATGCGGATGCAGGCCTGATGCCGCAGCAGGTGACCAGCTTCCTCCGGCGGCTCGGCGACACGATCCGCGGCTTCTCGGTGGCACAGCGGACCATTGCGATCATCGGCATCGCGGTGGTCGGTCTCGGCGTGACCGGGATCGCGATGTGGGCGTCGCAGCCGACGTACACGCCGCTGTTCTCGGGCGTCGCTGCGTCGGATGCCTCCGCGATCGTCGACCAGCTCCGCACCGACGGGGTGCCGTATCAGCTGACGGATGGCGGCGCGACGATCCTGGTGCCGCAGGAGAAGGTGTACGACGAGCGGCTCAAGGCGGCGTCGGCCGGGCTTCCCGCATCCACCACCGGGGGCTACTCGCTGCTGGACAAGATGGGCGTGACCTCGTCCGAATTCCAGCAGAACGTCACCTACAAGCGCGCGATGGAGGGCGAGCTGGGCAACACCATCGCCGCCATGAAGGGGGTCAAGACCGCGTCGGTGCGGCTCGCGATCCCGCAGGAGACGGTGTTCGCGTCGGAGAAGAAGGACCCGACGGCGTCCGTCTTCATCGAGACCCAGAGCGGAGTGACGCTGACGGCCGAGCAGGTGCAGGCGATCGTCCACCTGACGAGCGCCGCGGTGCCCGACATGAAGCCGACGGATGTCGCGGTCGTCGACGCGGACGGAACCGTCCTCAGCACGGTCGGAGGCGGCGCGACCGGGGGAGCGGACAAGCAGGCGAGCGACTACGAGACCCGCGTGAAGACGGCCGTGCAGGAGATGCTCGACCGGGTCGTCGGCGCCGGGAACGCCACGGTCGCCGTGGCGGCCGACGTCAGCACGCAGAGCGCGCAGCGCACGGAGGAGTCGTTCACGACCCCGACGAACGCGCCGTCGCTGAGCGAGACGACGCAGAAGGAGACCTACACCGGTTCCGGTGGCGGCAGCGCGGGCGTCCTCGGCCCGGACAACATCGCGGTCCCGAACGGGACCAATGGCAACGGCACCTTCGACTCGGAATCGAGCACCAAGGACAACGCGGTCGACAAGGTCACCGAGCAGCGCACGTTTCCGGCGGGCGCGATCAACCGGCAGACCGTCTCCGTGGCGCTCAACTCGGACGCTGTCGGCGGGGTGAGCGCCAACGAGATCCGCAACCTCGTCAACGCAGCGGCGGGCATCGACGTCACACGCGGCGACTCGGTCAGCGTCGAGATGGTCCCGTTCAGCAAGGCAGGAGCGACGGAGGCGGCGAAGGCGCTGCAGGAGACGAAGGACGCGGCGGCGGCGGACCAGCTGAGCAGCCTGATCCGCACCTCGGTCATCGCTGCGGGCATCCTCGCGGCGGCCGTCGTCGCCTTCCTGCTGTTCCGCCGCGGTCGCCGGCGCTCGGAGGAGCAGGCGTCGCTGGCGAGAGATCGGGACACGCTCGCGCTCGACGCCGGGACGTTCCCGTTCGCCCTGCAGCAGGCGGCGCCGACCGTGCCGATGCAGCTCGATCCGCTGCCGGACCCTGGCTCGGATCCCGCGGAGGTGGAGGCCGACCGCCGGCGGACGGAGATCGAAGCGCTCGCCGAACGCGACCCGCAGCGGACGGCGGAGTTCCTCCGCAGCCTGATGGATGACAGGGCCGGCGCATGAGCACGGCCCTGACCGGCGCGCAGAAGGTCGCCGTGGTGCTGATGAACCTGGACCAGCACCGAGCGGCCCAGGTGATGAAGCAGTTCTCCGACGCGGAGGCCGACGAGATCACCGCGGAGATCCTGCGGCTGCGGCGGGTCGATCCCGGCGTCGCCGAGAAGGCGCTGAGCGAGTTCCACGAGCTCGCGACCCGGGGCGCGGTGACGACGCGCGGCGGCCGCGACATCGCGGTGGGGCTGCTGGAGGCGTCGTTCGGCGCCGAGCGGGCGACCGGCGTGATGAACCGGGTGGCCTCCAACCTGGCGGGCAAGCAGTTCGAGTTCCTGGATGCGGTCGAGCCGGCACAGGTGCAGATGCTGCTCGCCGGCGAGCTGCCGCAGACCAGCGCCCTCGTGCTCGCGCACCTGCGCGCGGATCACGCGTCGCGCATCCTGGCCGGGCTGGACGACCGGGCACGCACCGAGGTGGCCCACGCGATCGCGACGATGGGGTCGCCCAGTCCCGATGCGGTGCGGGTGGTCGCCGAGACCCTGAAGCAGCGTGCAAGCGCCGTCGTCTCCTCGCGCGCGTCGTCCGACGCCGTCGGGGGAGTGCAGCCGCTGGTCGACATCATCAACCGGTCGGATGCGGCCACCGAGAAGGCGCTGCTGGAGGCGCTGGAGGTGCGCGATCCGCAGCTCGCCGAGGAGGTGCGCTCCCGGATGCTCACGTTCGACGACATCGTCCGGCTCGAGGCGCGCGACGTGCAGCAGGTGCTGCGCGGGGTGGATGCGGCGGTGCTCGCCGTCGCGATGAAGGGCGCACCGGAGGCGGTCGCCGCCATCATCACGGCGAACCTGTCCGAGCGCAACCGCGAGATCCTCGAGGACGAAGTCCGCATCCTCGGGCCCGTGCGGGTCTCGCAGGTGGAGGACGCGCGTGCGGAGATCGTCCGAGCGATCCGCGACCTGGAGGCCGCTGGAACGATCACGGTGCAACGCGGGGACGAGGACGCGTATGTCGACTGAGGCGGTGCTCACGCAGGACTTCTCGCCCCTTGTGCTTCCCGTGATCGCGGAGTCGGACCAGGAGCGGTCCGCTGCGGCGTCCGCGCGCTCGAGAGGCTTCGCGGCGGGCTTCGCCGAGGGCCGGCGGGAGGCCGCCCGGGAGCAGGCGCGGTGGCTGGCCGACGCGGAGGATGCGCGCGCTGCGGAGAGTGCAGAGGCCGCGGAGCGCGTCGCCGTGCTGGCCGCGGCGCTGCGTGAAGCCGCTGTGGAGCTCCGGGAGGCGACCGTGCCTGTGGTGGCGGAGGCCGAGGCGGCACTGGTGGATGCGGCGTTCGAGCTCGCGACGGTGGTAGTGGGCGTCGCCCTGCAGGATCCGCTGGCGGCGGCCCGCGCGGCGGTCGCCCGGGTCGTGTCCGTGGGAGCGGCGGGGCCGGCCGGAATCGTGCCGGTCGTCCGCCTGCACCCGGACGACGTGGCGGCCCTCGACGGGGCCGGCCTGCCGCGCGACCTGCAGCTCGTCGCCGATCCGTCCCTCGCCCGGGGCGATGCGATCGGCGAGCTGCCCACCGGGTGGCTGGACGGGCGCATCCACTCGGCTCTCGACCGGGCGAAGGAGGCGCTCTCGTGAGCGCGCTGCTGAGCCGATGGGATGCGGCGGTCGCGGCCGCGGGCGCGGAACGCGTCGGCCGGGTCACCGCCGTGGTCGGACTGGGCGCCGAGGTGGAGGGCGTGCCGGCCGCGCTCGGCGACGTCGTCGTGATCGGCGCCGAACCGGGCGTGCACGCCGAGGTCGTCGCGACCACGTCGGAGCGCATCCGCGTCATGCCCTACGGCTCGTTGACCGGCGTCGCGGCCGGAGCGCCGGCCCGGGCGGTGCGGGCCCCCCTCCTCGTCCCGACCGGACGCGGGATGCTGGGCCGCGTCATCGACGCACTGGGCCGGCCCATCGACGGCCGCGGTCCCATCGAGCCGGATGGCTTCGTGCCGCTGAGCAACCGGGCGCCCGATGCGATGCGCCGTGCGCGCATCCTTCAGCCGCTCGGACTCGGCGTGCGCGTGCTGGACACGATGGCCACGACGGGACGCGGTCAGCGCCTCGGGCTGTTCGCGGGCTCCGGGGTCGGAAAGTCCTCGCTCCTGTCCATGATCGCCCGCGGAACGGACGCGCAGGTGTCCGTGATCGCGCTGGTGGGGGAGCGCGGGCGCGAGGTCCGCGAGTTCCTCGAAGACGACCTGGGGCCGGCCGGGCTCGCCCGCTCGGTCGTCGTGGTCGCCACATCGGACGAGCCGGCGGTCATGCGGCTGCGAGCGGCGTTCGCGGCCACGCGGATCGCGGAGTCCTTCCGCGACGAGGGGGCGGACGTCGTCCTGATGATGGACTCGCTCACGCGTGTCGCGATGGCCCAGCGCGAGATCGGCCTGTCGGCGGGGGAGCCGCCCGCGACGCGCGGCTATCCGCCCTCGACGTTCTCGCTGCTGGCGCAGCTGCTGGAGCGCGCCGGAACCGCCGAGTCCGGCTCCATCACGGGTCTCTACACGGTTCTCGTGGACGGCGACGACCACAATGAGCCGATCGCCGACGCGGCCCGGTCCCTCCTCGACGGGCATGTCGTGCTCGACCGGAAACTCTCCGTCATCGGCCATTTCCCCTCGGTGGACGTGCTGGGCTCCGTCTCGCGGCTCGCCACACGGGTGACCACCTCGCAGCAGCGCGCGGCCGCCGTGACGCTGCGCAGCATCCTCGCCGCCCGCGTCGCCGCGCAGGATCTGCTCGACGTCGGCGCGTACAAGCCGGGGACGAATACGAAGGTGGATGCTGCTGTCGCCCACGCGGACGCGATCGACGCGTTCCTGCGCCAGGGCATCGACGAGCCGGCCGCGCCGGCCGAGTCCTGGGCGCGTCTCGAGGCACTCACGCGAATGCTCGGCGGAATGCCGGGAGGCGCGTGATGGCACGGGCGTTCGCACTGGCCGGGCTGCTGCGGCTGCGGCAGATCGAGAAGGAGCATGCGGCGAGCGACCTCGCGGCCGCCAACGCACTGCGGCGGGATGCGGGGGAGCGGCAGGCGCGGGCCATCGCGGCCCTGCACTCCGTGCCGGCCGAGGCGACCGACGCGAGCACGCTGTTCGCGATGGCGGCGGCACGCGCCTCCAGCCGCAGCATGCTCGCGGACCTGTCGGCGCTCACGGCAGAGACCGAGGTGCGGGCCGCTGCCGCCCAGGACGCGTTCCGGGAGGCGAAGAAGCGTGCGGTCGGCCTGGAGAAGCTCGAGACACGTCATCGCGCCGAGATCGTCGCCGGCGACCTGAGCGCTGAGCAGTCCGCGATCGACGAGGTCGCGACGGGCGGCTGGCAGCGGGCCCGGGACGGGGGAGGCGCATGAGTGTGACAGAGGCCATCGGGCGGATCGCGCAGATCCAGGCGACGCTGATGCAGCTGGAGGCGGGGGCGGCGACGGCGGCATCCGGGGCTTCCGTAGGCTCGGGGACTGTCGGAGCGTCCGGCGGGTCCGGCACCTCCGCCACGGACTTCGCTTCCGCCTTGTCGGGCGCCGTGAGCGCCGCGCAGGGCGGGTCAGCGGGCGGCGCGACCGGAGCGGACATCGTCGCCGACGCGAAGAAGTACCTCGGCGTGCCGTACGTCTTCGGCGGCACGAGTGCGTCCGGCCTCGACTGCTCCGGACTCGTCCAGCGCGTGTTCAAGGACCTGGGGATGGACGTGCCGCGGCTCGTCTCGGGTCAGTCCACCCTCGGGACCGCCGTGCCGTCCTTGGCGCAGGCGCAGCCCGGCGACCTCATCGTGACCAACGGCGGCGACCACATCGTCATCTACGCGGGAGACGGCAAGGTCATCCATGCGCCGAGCGAAGGCCGCAACGTCAGCCTGGTGGACAACTGGATGAGCGACTCCGACATCGTGACGATCCGGCGGGTGCTGCCGCAGGCGGCCGGTGGGACCGGCGCAGGCGGCGCGACCGGGGTGTCGGGCCTGGCGGCTTCGTCCGTCGCGTCGGCGCAGGCGGACATGCTGCGGTCTCTGTTCGCGTCGCTCACTCAGGGAGGATCGCTGTGAGCCCGGCGGCGGTGGCGTCGGCGCCCGGTGCGGCGACGGTCGCGCCTGCGGGTCCGGCTCGTGCCGCGAGCGCGGGCACGCGATCGGGCGAGACGTTCGGCGCGTTTCTCCAGGGCGCCGTGGATGCGGTGCCGCGCACCGAGGGCGGAGAGGCGGGACCGCACCCCGTCCGGCATGGGGCGGCGACCGTTTCCCAGAAGGATGCGACGGATGAGGCGCCGGGGTCGGCGCAACCGGCGGGGGTCGACGCATCGGGATCGTCACAACCGTCGGCGTCCGGCGCATCGGCGTCGGCACAACCATCGGCGTCCGGCGCATCGGGGGCGGCAGCGGCGGCCCCGAACGCTGATCCAGGAGCAGGTCTCGCGAACGCGGTGACGCCGTCCACCATGCAGCTCGGCGGGCTCGGGGCATCCACTCCGCTTGCCCCGACGGTGCCGGCGGCGGTCACGGTAGCGACGGTGACGGCAGCGGCGGTGACGGCAGCGGTTCCGAGCGCAGCCGCATCCGCCGCAGGGTCGAGCGGGGCGACCGCGAGCACGCCCAGCGGCGTTCCCCGGACGGCTGCGACGACGGAGGCCATCTCCGCTGCGGTTCCGGCGGCGGGCTCTCCGGCGAGCAGCGCAGCTGCGAAGAGCCCACAGCCCCTGCCATCGCGACCGGGCCCCGTCGAGACACCGAGCGGCGTGCAGCCGA
The DNA here is from genome assembly GCA_051962155.1 of Leifsonia sp. Classification (GTDB taxonomy): domain Bacteria; phylum Actinomycetota; class Actinomycetes; order Actinomycetales; family Microbacteriaceae; genus Leifsonia. The sequence goes on from JBQCCO010000027.1 coordinate 10,011, forward strand.
CCCGGCCGGCTTCGCCTGCGATTCCGCTGGCCGCCTCCCTGCCCGCGCCGGACGGATCCTCGCGCACGACGGGACAGGGCGCACCCATCGCCCCCGGTGCGCTCCTCCCGGCGGCCGGGCCACGGCTCTCGCAGGCGACGGACACGACGCCCGCAGAAGCACCGGCACCAGCCGCTGACTCCTCCACTGTGCTGTCGTCCTCCGCCTCCGTCCCGCCCCCGCGTGAGAAGGCACCCACCGTCGAGCCACCTGCCGTCCCGTCGATCCAGCCGTCCGGCGACCGAACCGTCTCAGCGCAGCCGGCCGTCGCCGCACCGGCGCCGCCCGCATCCACGCCATCCCCCAGCGCCCCGTCCCTCCCCGCCCAGCTCGCGCGGCCGGTCTTCACCCTCGCCGCCGCAGGAGCCGGCGAGCACGTGATGACCGTCCACGTCACGCCCGACACGCTGGGTCCGGTGACCGTGCGTGCGCACGTCGGCAGCGAGGGCGTCCGGGTCGAGCTCTTCGCGCCCACAGATGCGGGTCGCGATGCGCTGCGCGCGATCCTTCCGGACCTCCGCCGCGACCTTTCCGGCGCCGGGCTCAGCGGGACGCTGGACCTGTCCTCGCAGAGCCAGCCGTCGCCGCACCAGGACCCGTCGGGCGCCGGCCGTCATCCGTTCGCCGAGCCTGCGGGGGAGCGGCGCACGGGCTCCGCGACCGTGGCGACCGCCGCATCCACCCGCTCCCTCCCCTCCGCACCCGCGGACGGGTCCGCTCACACGATCGACCTCATCGTCTAGAAGGGAGCCACCGTGGCCATCGACCCCATCACCGGAGCCGACTCCGCCTCCACGGGCGGCATCGACTCCACCACGCCGACACGCGCGCCGAAGCAGTCGCTCGACAGCGAGGCGTTCATGCAGCTGCTGGTCACCCAGCTCCGCAACCAGGACCCGAGCTCGCCGATGGACACCAACCAGATGATCGCGCAGACGACCCAGCTCGCCATGATGGAGAAACTGACCAGCATGGACGGCACCGCGCAGGAGGGCTTCGCGCTGCAGATGCGGCAGGCCGCTGCGGCCCTCATCGGCCACACCGTCAGCTACCTGGACAAGAGCGGCACGGCGCAGACCGGCGTCGCCTCCTCCGTCTCGTACGCGGGCCCGGTGCCGATCGTCACCATCGGCGACCAGAAACTGCCTCTCGACGCCATCCTCGGCGTCGTGACTCCCGCGCCGGCCGGCTCGGGCGCATCCAGTTCGCCCACCGTCTGACCTCCGAACGTCCTGAAGAAAGGGAACCACCATGCTCCGCTCGCTCTACTCCGGGATCTCCGGCCTCCGCTCCCACCAGGCGATGCTGGATGTGACCGGCAACAACATCGCCAACGTCAACACCACCGCGTTCAAGTCGTCCGCCGTGCAGTTCCAGGACACGCTCTCCCAGTTGGTGCAGGGCGCCGGCGGGCCGCAGGCGCAGACCGGGGGGACCAACCCGGCGCAGATCGGCCTGGGGGTGCTGGTCGCCGGCATCTCGACGAACTTCGCCCAGGGCGCCGCGCAGTCGACCGGCCGCGCGACGGACATGATGATCAATGGCGACGGCTTCTTCGTCATGAAGGCCGGCGGGCAGACCGTCTACACGCGTGACGGCGCACTCGACCCCGACGCCCTCGGCCGGCTGGTCGGACCCGGCGGCGCCATCCTCCAGGGCTGGAACGCGGTCAACGGCGTCGTGCAGCAGGGCGGCGCGCTCAGCGACGTCACGATTCCGCTCAAGGCCGTCACGCCCGCCTCGGCCACCACCGATGCGAACGTGACCGGCAACCTCCCGTCGGATGCGGTCGTCGGCGATCAGCTCGTCCGCGATGTCTCCGTCTACGACGCCACCGGCACGGCTCGCAAGCTGACGCTGACCTTCACCAAGAACAGCACCGGGTGGGATGTGGCGGGCGCGGACGCGGCCGGCGCCACCGGAACCGGCTCGCTCACCTTCACCAACGGCGTCCTGACCAGCGGCGGAGGGCTCACAGTCGGAGGGGTCAACGTCAACCTCGGCGCCGTGACCGGCTACTCCGGCATCACCACCGTCGCGTTCGCGGACCAGAACGGCCGCGCGGCCGGAACCCTCGAATCCTTCACCCTCGACAAGGACGGCACCATCACCGGCCTGTTCTCGAACGGCGACAAGCAGGCCGTCGGGCGCATCGCGCTCGCTACGTTCGTCAACCCCGGTGGCCTGGAGAAGGCCGGCGGCTCCACCTACCGCGCCACCGTGAACTCGGGCACAGCCCAGCTCGGCGGCCCCGGCGAGGACGGCCTCGGCTCCCTCCAGGGCGGGTCCCTCGAGATGTCGAACGTCGACCTGTCCCAGGAGTTCACCAACCTGATCGTCGCCCAGCGCGGCTTCCAGGCGAACGCCCGCATCATCACGACCTCCGACGAGGTGCTGCAGGAACTGACGAACCTGAAGCGGTGATTGGGCGGCCGGAAAGGGAGGACATTCCGGCCGACACGCCGCTGCGAGGCCGGAAACGGAGGTGGATGCGGGCGTCACGGGGCGGGGACGCCTCCGTTTCCGGCGTGCGCGACGGCGCCGTGCCCAGCGAGGGGGGCAGCACATAGGCTCGTGGCGTGCCGATCGTCCAGGAGCTGGCGCCGACCCTGCTCGGGGTGGCGGTGCTCGCGCTCGTCGCGGTGGCGGTGCTCGCCGGCTACGGCGTGCCGCACCGCTGGGCGCCGGCGCTGGCGATCCTGCGGGGGGCAGCGCAGCTCGCCGTCATCAGCCTCGTCCTCGCCGGCGTCATCACGGACCCGCGCTGGGTGGCCCTGGCGCTGCTGGTCATGTTCTCGGTGGCCGCCGGGACGGCCACGCACCGGATCGGCTGGTCGCGCGACCACGCCCTCATGATGGCGACCGCCATGGCGACCGGGGTGATCGTGTCGTTCTCGGTGGTCTTCCTGACCGGCGCCATCCAGTTCAGCTCCCGCTACGCCCTCGCGATCGGAGGCATCGTGATCGGCAACTCGATGAGCATCGCGACCCTCGCCGGGCGACGCTTCACCGAGGCGGTCCGCGACCACTGGGAGGAGGTGGAGGGGTGGCTCGCCCTCGGCGCGAAGCCCCGGCAGTCGACGCTGGAACTGGCCCGCGGCGCTGTGTACTCGGCGCTCATCCCCTCGGTGGATCAGACCAAGACGACCGGGCTCGTCACCCTCCCCGGCGCCTTCGTCGGCGCCATCTTCGGCGGTGTCTCGCCGCTCGAGGCCGGCCGGTTCCAAGTGGTAGTGCTGGCGGCGATCATGGCGGCGGGGGCGATCACGGCGGTCATCGTGTCCGCGTGGCTCGCGCCGGTGCGAGTCCGTCCAGCCGCTCTGCGCTGACCCGGGGGACATCGCCGTCACATCCCGGCCTCTAACGTTGTAATCTCGACCGAGAGGCACGTGAGAGGGGAACACCGTGGCTGTGACCATGCAGGATGTCAGCGTTCTGGCGGGCGTGTCGATCAAGACCGTCTCGAACGTGATCAACGACTTCCCGCACGTCCGCGAGCACACCAGGCACAAGGTGCTCGACGCCATCCAGACGCTCGGCTACACGCCCAATCATTCGGCGCGCAGCCTTCGCTCCGGCCGCACCAACGTGATCTCGCTCATGATCCCGAACCTGCGGAACGCCTACTTCGCCGAGCTCGCGGACTCGGTCATGCAGGCCGCGGCCGACGCCGGACTCGCCGTGCTGATCGAGCAGTTCGGCGACGACCGTCCGCACGAGCTCGGCGTCCTGCGGCATCCTCACGCCCGGATGGTCGACGGCGTCCTGCACAGCGTGCTCGCCCTCGACGAGGCCGGCGCCGGGCTGATCGGGGATCTGACGACTCCGGTCGTCCTGCTCGGCGACCGGAACTTCGCCTCGCCGCGCGACCACGTCATCATCCAGAACACGGAGGGCGCCCGGGCCGCGACCGAGCACCTGCTGGCGTCCGGCCGGCGTCGCATCGTCGCCTTCGGCGCGCACCCCGGCGAGGTCACGGGCTCGGCCGCACTGCGTCTGGAGGGCTACCGGCAGGCGCTCGCCGCGGCGGACATCCCGTTCGACCCGTCCCTCGTGGTCCCGGTCAGCTTCTGGCACCGGCACAACGGCGCAGAGGGGATGCGCGACTTCCTCGCCACCGGCGCCTCGTTCGACGGCGTGGTCGCCTTCAACGACGCCATCGCGCTCGGCGCCCTGCGCGCGTTTCAGGAGGCCGGCCGCCGCGTCCCGGAGGACGTCGCCGTCATCGGCTTCGACGACATCGACGAGACCCGCTACTCGATCCCTACCCTCTCGACGATCGATCCCGGCCGGGACGAGATCGCGCGGGCCGCTGTCGACCTCCTGGTCAGGCGGATCGAGGGAGACGACGAGCCCTTCGTCCCCGAGGCCATCGAGGTGCCCTTCCGCCTGGTGGAGCGCGAGTCCAGCGCGAGCTGAAGAGTGCGGTTGACATGATCCCGGCTCTCCCAGCATCATGGTGTCTGCAACGTTGTTCTATAACGTTGTAGGAAACCCAGGAGACCATGTCTGAGACACGAATCGCCCTCGACCGCTCTGCGCGCGTCGCGACCGTCAACCGCCGCATCTTCGGCTCGTTCGTCGAGCACCTGGGGCGGTGCGTGTACGACGGCATCTACGAGCCGGGGCACCCCACGGCGAATGAGGACGGGTTCCGGCTGGATGTGGTGGAACTGGTGCGGGAGCTCGGCTCGAGCACGATCCGCTACCCGGGCGGCAACTTCGTCTCCGGGTTCCGCTGGGAGGACTCGGTCGGGCCGCGCGAGAAGCGCCCGGTGCGCCGCGACCTCGCCTGGCACTCGCTCGAGTCGAACCAGGTCGGGCTGGACGAGTTCGCCCGCTGGCTGAAGCTGACGGACTCCGAGCTGATGCTCGCCGTCAACCTCGGAACGCGGGGGATCGAAGCGGCACTGGACCTGCTCGAGTACGCCAACCATCCCTCCGGCACGGCGCTGAGCGACCTCCGGATCGCGAACGGGACGCCCGAGCCGCACGACATCCGCATGTGGTGCCTCGGCAACGAGATGGACGGCCCGTGGCAGACCGGCTACATGACGGCCGACGACTACGGCAAGCTGGCCGCCCGCACCGCGGCGGCGATGAAGATGGCCGACGAGCATCTCGAGCTCGTCGTCTGCGGCTCGTCCGGTTCCGGGATGCCGACCTTCGGCGAGTGGGAGCGGATCGTCCTGGAGCACGCCTATGAGCACGTCGTCTTCGTCTCCGCCCACGCGTACTACCAGGAGCGCGGGGGCGACCTCGGGTCCTTCCTGGCCTCGTCCGTCGACATGCAGTACTTCATCGACACGGTGGTCGCGACGGCGGACCACGTCGGGAACAAGCTGAAGAACCGCAAGAAGATCCAGATCTCGTTCGACGAGTGGAACATCTGGTACCTCGACGAGCACAAGGACTCCGAAGAGGTCAACCACGAGTGGCGGCACGCGCCGCGCCAGCTGGAGGACGTCTACTGGGTCGCCGACGCGGTTGTCATGGGCAACTTGTTGATCACCCTCCTTAAGAACCACGACCGGGTGACCAGCGCATCCCTCGCCCAGCTGGTCAACGTCATCGCTCCGATCATGACGGAGCCGGGCGGAGCGGCGTGGCGGCAGTCCACGTTCTTCCCGTTCTCGGTGACCAGTCGCCTGGCTCGCGGCGAGGTGCTGCGGCCGGACATCACGACGGGCACGTACGAGACCGCGGTGTACGGGGCGGCGGACCTCGTGGATGCCGTCGCCACCTTCGACGAGGCGGACGGCTCCGCCGCACTCTTCGTCGTCAACCGCAGCAGCACCGAGACCCAGACCGTCCAGGTGGATGTGCGCGACCTCGGCGTGGACCGGGTGCGCGAGGCCCTGTCCCTCTGGGACGAGGACGTGTACGCGAAGAACACGCTGGAGGACCAGGAGCGGGTGGGCCTGCGCCCGACGCCCGTCGCGTCCCTGGCCGACGGCGTCCTCACCCTGGAGCTCCCCCCGGTCTCCTGGACCGGCGTCTCCCTGGGCTGACCCCCACAGGCTCAGCCGGCCGCGGAGGGCGCGGCCGGCACGGGCGCCGCGCCCGGCACCGCGCCCGGCGCGTTCAGCGCCTGCGGGATGAGCGACCGGACGTCCTCCGGCTGTGCGGACAGCACCACCACATCCACTCGCCGGTTCAGGGCGAGGTCGCTGTCGGTCGTGCTCGTGTGTCCGTCGACCGGGCGGGCAGAGCCGAAGCTGACAGCCGCGATGCGTGACTGCGGGAAGCCGTTCACCTCGACGAGGTGGCGCAGGACGCTGGTGGCGCGTCCGGCGGAGAGCTCCCAGTTCGTCGGGTAGGGCGCTCCTGGCTGACGCAGGTCGGCGTGGCCCTCGACCGACACCGCGTACGACTCCGGGGCAAGCACCGGGCCGATGTCGTTCAGCACCAGCACAGCGCGCGGGCTCAGCTCTGCTCGGTTGGAGTCGAAGAAGGTGGAGTTGCCGACCAGGCCGATCGTGAGCCCGCGCGAGTCGATCTTCAGCTCCACCGCATCCTGCAGTCCGTCGCGCGTGAGCGCCGCCTCGATGAGGTCCTTCAGGTGCTGCAGGCTCTGGACCTCCTGCTGCGCGAGGGCGAAGTCCGTCGACTTCCCCGACTCGTCCACGTGCTTCGGCGGGACGACGACCCCCTTGGCCGTGTCCACCTTCTGCGACTTCACCTGGCCGAAGCCGGTGGCCAGGGAGTCCTTCAGTTGCTCGAACTTCTTCGCGTCGACGGTCGACATCGCGAAGAGGACGATGAACATGCACATGAGCACGGTGACCATGTCCATGTAGGAGGCCATCCAGCGCTCCTCGTTCTCGTGCTCCTCGGGTTCCTCGTGCCTCCGGCGGCGGCGGACGGACATGTCAGGCGGCTTCCTCGACGGGATCCTTCGCGCCGCGCGACGGCTTGGCGGTCTTCGCCGCGGGCTTCTCCGCTTCGCTGCCCGGCACCATGGCGCGCAGGCGCTCGCCGAGGAGGCGCGGCTGGCTGCCGGACTGCACCGCCAGGACGCCCTCCATCAGCAGCGTCATCCGCTCCACCTCCAGCTCGGACAGCCGGCGCAGGCGCGCGCCGAGCGGCAGCCACAGGAAGTTGGCCGAGAGCAGGCCCCACAGGGTGGCGACGAAGGCGCTGGCGATCATCGGCCCCAGCTCGCCGGGGGAGGCCAGGTTCTCGAGAACGTGGGTGAGCGACACGACCGTGCCGATGATGCCGATGGTCGGCGCATAGCCTCCCATCCCGCTGAAGAACTTGGCGGCGACGCGGTCCTTCTTGGAGCGGGTGGCGATCTCGTCCTCGAGCAGCACGCGCAGCTCGTCGCCGTCGGTGCCGTCGGCGATGTTCTGCAGTGCGCGCTTCAGGAACGGGTCCTCGACGCTCTCCGCCTCCTGCTCCATGGCGAGCAGGCCGCTGGCCCGCGCCTTCTCGGCGAGGCCCACGACCTGCTCGATCACCTGCTGCGGAGGTTCGATCCTGCCGCGGAACGCGCGGGGCAGCGCCTTCACCGCGACCACGGAGTCCCGGATGGTCCCGCTCGCGATCCCGACGGCGATGGTCGCCCCGAAGACCAGCACCATGGGCGCCGGCAGCAGAAGAGAACTCAGGTGGGCGCCCTCCATCGTCACCATCGCGGCCACGGCGCCGAACGCCAGGACGATGCCGATGATCGTTGCGGGATCCATCACTTCCTCCGTGCTCGAAGCGGCAGGGCAGGGGCTTCGGGATGCGCCGGCGTCTCGTCGTCCTCCAGCCCGTTGAGCGGGACGAGTCCGAGCGGCGGAGCCGGGAACGGGCGGGGACCGGCGGCGGGGAGATCGTGGGCGAGCGCGATCACCCGCGCCCGGTAGGCGGCGATCTTCTCGATGACCTCGCTCAGCGACTCGGTCACGATGAACTTCGCTCCGTCGACCATCACGAGCGTGGTGTCGGGGCTCGCGTGGATGCGCTCGATCAGGTCGGGGTTGACCGCGAACCGGGTGTCGTTCAATCGGGTGACGACGATCATGAGGGCGAAACCTGGTCTCGGCTCCGGGTGAGCCGTCACGAGGGGACTATCGGTCCCGGGTGGGCGGTCGTTTGGGGACGCCGGGTGGACGACAGGCCCCCGGCGGACCGCCGACGCGGCGGCTAACGGGATGCGTGCGGCGGCCGATAGTCGTGCCCGTGACCACTCTGCAGGCTCCGGCGCCCGACGCGCCCGAGGCGCCGGTCTACGACTTCCGGCGGCCGACGACGCTCGCCCGCGAGCACTCGCGGGTCCTGGAGCTGGCGTTCGAGACATTCGCCCGCCAGTGGGCGACCCAGCTCACGGCGAAGGTGCGCGTTCTCAGCCAGGTGGAGTGCGACTCCGTCCAGCTGCAGACCTACGACGAGTACGCGGCGTCGCTGCCCGCGACGACGGCGATGGTGCTCTGCGAGCTGGAGGGCGTGGTGCCGAAGGCCGTCCTCCAGTTCCCGACGGTCGCCGGGCTGTCCTGGGTGAACGCGATGCTGGGCGGCCAGGGGACGCCGGTCGACCACGAACGGACCTTCACGCAGATCGAGCAGGCGCTGGTGCGCCGGCTGATGGATGATGCGCTCGAGGATCTCCGCTATTCGCTGGGCTCCATCCTGGTCGCCGGGATCGCGGTGGACGCCATCCAGTACAACTCCCAGTTCGCGCAGGCCGCGGCCACGGCCGAGCTGATGGTCGTCGCCGGCTTCGAGCTGCGCGTCGGCGAGAACACGGCCCGGGCCACGGTCGCGCTGCCCGCGGTGGCGCTGCTGCCGCAGCTCGGCGAGACGAATCCGACACACAGCGCCGACAACGCGCGCGAGCTGGTCGACGCTCAGCTGGCGCGCGTACCGGTGGAGGTGGCCGTCCGGCTGACGCAGGCGAGCGTTCGCCCCAGCGTGGTACTGGCGCTCGCGGTCGGCGACCTGCTGCCGCTGCCGCATCCGCAGCACCGGCCGTTCGATCTGACAGTGGGCGGGCAGACCGTCGCCTCGGCCGCTCTCGGCTCGAGCGGCTCCCGCCTCGCCTGCGTGATCATCGACACAGAGGACTGAACCATGAGCATGACCAGCATCGCGAACGCCACCGGGATCTCCCTCGGCCAGGCGCAGGCCGCCGCCGAGGCGCTCGCCCGGGTGCTGCCGACCGGCGCGCCCCTGACTCCACTGCTTGCGCAGGGCTCGGAAGTGCCGGCAGGCGTTCAGGCCGTGGTCGCCACGTTCGTCGGCTCGGTCTCAGCCGACCTGGCCGTCGTGCTGCTGGAGGCGCCGCGACTGGTGGATGAGGGCGCCGACGGCTCCCCGGTGGTCGCGCTCCAGGACGTGCTGCAGCCGGCACTCGAGGCAGCCAGCGACACGCTGGGCGCGGGGGTTCTCGACGACGCCCGCGCGGAGGACGGCGCCGAGCTGTTCGCCGACCCGGCCACCACCGTCTTCGCGCTGTCCGGTCCGGCGGGAGTGGCCGGCTGGTTCGCGGTCCGCGGGCGCGCCTCCGTCGCCGAACGCAGCGGCGGCAACACGCTGGGCGGCAAACTCGCGCGCATCAACAACGTGGAGATGGCGCTCACGGTCGAGATCGGCCGCACGCGCATGGCCGTGCGCGACGTGCTCGCGATGGAGCCGGGGGCCGTCATCGAACTGGACCGGTCGGCCGGGTCGCCCGCGGACGTCCTGCTCAACGGCCGCCTCATCGCGCACGGCGAGATCGTCGTGGTCGACCAGGACTATGCCGTGCGGATCACGAAGATCCTGGACACGGCAGACGACCTGGACTGACGGCCGGCTACGGGCGGACGATACGCCCGAGGGTGCGGGTGTAGTCCTCCTTGATGATGTCGAGGTGTGCCCATGTCTCGAGCGAACCGACCTCGGGCAGCGCCCGCAGTTCCTCGATCACGGCCAGGACGCCGGCCGTTGCGGTGCCGACGATCGTCGCGATGACGTCGTAGGCGCCGTGGGCGGCCGCCGCCAAGTCGATCGCCCCCGTGGCGACGAGGTAGCGGTGCACAGGTTCGGGGGCACCGATGATGGCGATGCCCACTCCCACGGCGACCCGGTTGCGCGAGAGTCCGCCCGCGTCGATCGCAGCGATCCGGATGACACCGGCGTCGAGGAGCCGCCGCACCCGAGCGCGTGTGGAAGAGGGCGAGAGGCGCACCGCGTCCGCGAGCGCACGGTAGCTCGCGCGTCCGTCGTCCTGGAGGATCGCGATCAGGTCGTGGTCCAGCCGGTCCAACCGGATGTCCGCGACGGACGCCGCCGTGATGAACTCCTTCAGCAGCGCGTCATAGGTGGTGACGCGCACCCGCCGGACGCCCGGGATGGCACGGATCGACGCGAGGGTCGCCTTGAGCTCGTCGGCGTGGCCATGGCGGGACTCGAACACCAGCGACGAGGCGCCGCCGACCAGGGACACGAACACCGTGTCCGGCAGCTCTGCGATCCGCTCGGCGACGGGCCGAGCCCGCCCATCCACATCGACCAGTCCGTGGATGAGCACGTTGAGGCCCGCGAACCCGGGATCGAGGGCGGCCACCACTCGCAGGCCGTCACGGCCGATGAGGGTGCTGAGTCGTCGCGAGACGAGATCGCGGGAGGCGCCCACCGTACGGGCCAATTCGTGGATGCTCGCCCGGCCGTCCGCCTGGAGGGCTCGGATGAGGCTGCTGTCGAGAGCATCGGCGTCGCGCTCGAGGCTGCTTCGGTCGTGGCGGATCGGCACATCGTCAGAATACCCGGAATCGCGGGTTCGATGCCGCTAATCTGCGGTGCATGGCGACGTGAAGTGACGATTCGCAGCAAAAATGATGTCCACCCACCGTAAATCGACGGAAGTTCCTGTTCGCTGACGCGGATGTGCTCTTGCGCGGCGCGTACTTCGGAGTGAGACTTCAGCAGAACTCCACGACAATACGAGCAAAGGAGCCGTGTATGTCCACCGTTGCAACGCACCCCGTAGGGCACGCCCGGGCGCTGAGGGCGGGGTTGGCCTCGGTCGTCGGGACGACCATCGAGTGGTATGACTTCTACGTCTACGCGACGGCCGCGGCCATCGTCTTCCCCCAGGTGTTCTTCCCCGAGATCAACCACGGGCTCGGCACGCTCGCGTCGTTCGGCACCTACGCCGTCGCCTACTTCATGTGTCCTCTGGGCGGCATCATCTTCGGCCACATCGGCGACAAGCTGGGCCGCAAGCGCGCCCTCACCCTCACCCTGTTCCTGATGGGGATCGCGACCGTGCTGGTCGGCTGCCTGCCCGGGTACGCGGCCATCGGCGTCGCCGCGCCCATCCTGCTCATCCTCCTGCGCATCGCCCAGGGCCTCGCAGTGGGTGGGGAGTGGGGCGGCGCCAGCCTCATGGCGGTCGAAAGCGCTCCGCTGAAGTTCAAGACCTTCTACGGCGGCTTCACGCAGCTCGGCAACCCGCTCGGAGCTCTTCTCGCCTCAGGAGCGTTCTGGATCCTCGCGGGCATGGGCGACGACGTCCTGCTGACCTGGGGATGGCGCATCCCGTTCCTGTTCAGCATCGTGCTCGTCGGCGTGGGCATCTGGGTCCGCTATCGCGTCGAGGAGACGCCGGTCTTCGAGGAGAAGATCGAGGGCCACAAGCAGTCCACCCCCATCGTGTTCGCGCTGCGGAACAACTGGCTGCCGATCCTCCTCGGCTTCTGCATCATCGCGATGTCGTCCGGTGGCTATGTGATCGCCACGACCTTCGTGCAGAACTTCGCCACCAGCCCCGAGGTCGGCCTTCCGGCCAGCACCATTCTCGGCGCCATGACGGTGGCGTCGTTCATCGAGGCGCTGGTCACCCTGCCGTTGGCGCTGCTCGGCGACAAGTGGGGAGGAAAGCGCATCATCATCCTGGGCTCGGTGCTCTCCTTCCTGGTGGTGATCCCGCTCGTGCTGGTGATCCAGAACCACCAGGTGGCCCTCATCTACGTGTTCGTCAGCGTCATCCGCATCACACTGAGTGGGGCGTGGGCGCCGCTGTCGACGGTCATGACGCAGATGTTCCGCCCGCAGGCCCGTTACACGTCGATGTCGCTGTCGTACGGGATCGGCGCGGCCGTCTGGGGCGGTCTCTCTCCTGCGATCGCGACCGGACTCATCGTCGTCACCGGCAGCTTCTGGGCCGCGATCTGGTTCTTCGGGGCCCTCGCCCTCATCGCCGTCGTCGGCACCTGGTTCGCTCCGCAGCATTCGGACGCGGCGCCGGTCACCGGCTCGCTCAACCCGCGGCTGGACACCACCGCGATCGAGGCGACGAGGAGCTGACCGTGCGACACCTGGCGACGTACGACGCCCGCGACTCGGCCCCGACGATCGTGACGGCGGACACGATCCTGACCGTCGATGCGAGCGCCCCCCGCGCTGAGGCGATGCTGACGGCCGGCGGCCGCATCCTGGCCATCGGCTCGGTCGACGCGGTCGCGGCGGAGGCGCGGAGAGCCGGGTTCGAGCCGCGTCGCGCGGACTTCCCCGGTTCGACGGTGGTCCCCGGCTTCGTCGATGCGCACGCGCATCCCCTCATGTACGGGCAGCTGCTCACCTGGGTCGATGTCAGCCCGGCACGGGCCGCCTCCATCCCGGAGATCGTCGCGCTGATGCAGAAGGGTGCGGCGCGAGTGCCCGCGGGCACTCCGCTCCGCGGCTACGGCTACGAGCAGCGCAACCTGGCCGAGCGGCGGCACCCCACCAAGGAGGAGCTGGACGCGATCGCGACCGATCGCGAGGTGTACGTCATGAATGCCTCCGGCCACGGCGGAGTCGTCAACAGCTTCACCCTGGCGAAGTACGGCATCACCCGCGATACGCCGAACCCGGAGGGCGGCGAGTTCTTCCGGGACGCCGACGGCGAGCTGACGGGCGAACTGTCCGACGCGGCCTGCAACGTGCTCACCGGCCTGCACGGGGTGAAGATCGGCCACCACGGCCCGAACTTCCACCTGGGCGATGCGCCGGCCGAGCACCAGCGGCAGCTGGACATCGCACAGCGCGAGTTCCTCTCCTCCGGAGTCACCGCCCTCGGCGACGCGCAGGTCTCGAAACGCGAGCTCGCGGCGTACCTTGCGATGGCGGATCGGGGTGAGCTCTCCGTGCGCGTCTCGATGTACTTCCTCTCCCACCTGCTCGACAAGGTCCTCGACCTCGGCCTCACCGGACCGTTCGGCAACGCGTTCCTGTCGGTCGCGGGCATCAAGCTCTACGCCGACGGCACGCTCGGCGGCTGGACCGCCTACTTCCCGGAGGGTTACGTCGGCGACCCTTGCCGCCGCGGCCAGCTGTACCACGAGCCCGCCGAGTACGCGGAACTCGTCGGGAAGGCTCACCGAGCCGGTCTGCAGACGGCCACCCACGCGCAGTCGCCGACCGCGATCGCCATGGTGGTCGACGCCGTGGAGCAGGCCTTGACGGCGCATCCCGACCCGGATGCCCGGCACAGGATCGAGCATTGCGGCCTGCCCGCTCCCGCCGAGATCGAACGGATGGCGCGACTCGGCATCCGGCCGGTCAATCAGACCCAGCACTACTACAACTGGGGCGAAGGCGTCGAGCAGGCCATCGGCACACCCGGGGAACGCTTCAACCCTCTCGGCGAGTTCCTGGAGGCCGGTGTGCCGGTCACCATCTCCTCGGACGCTCCCGTGGCGGAGCCGCGACCGCTGGAGGCGATGCAGGCGGCGGTGACCCGCATCACCCGCCGCGGCCACAAACTCGGTCCCGACACGCTGCGGATCAGCCCAGAAGCCGCCCTTCGCGCCCACACCCTCGAAGGCGCGATCTCCCTCGGCCGCGAGAACGAGCTCGGATCCCTGGAGCCCGGCAAGCGAGCCGACTTTGTCGTCCTGGGAGCAGACCCCCTGAACGTCGACCCGGATGCGATCGCGGCGATCCCGGTTCTGGCGACCTGGGTGGATGGAGTGGAGAGGTACCACGCGGATGTCGAATGAACTCGCTGCGCACGGGCGCACGGAGCTGGAGAAGCGCGAGGAGCGCACGACCGGATCGGTCGTGATGGAGACGCTGCGGGGGTACGGCATCGACACGGTGTTCGGCATCCCCGGCACCCACAACCTCGAGTTCTATCGGCCGCTGACCGCGCTCGGTGTGCGCGCTGTGACGACCCGCCACGAACAGGGCGCCGGGTACGCGGCCGACGGATGGTCTCTGCAGACCGGCATGCCCGGCGTGGTGGTGACCACGAGCGGGCCAGGTCTTCTGAACGCGCTCTCCGCCGCGGGGACCGCCTACTGCGAGTCGCGACCGATGATCATCCTGTCGCCGGGGCCGGCGCGGGGGCACGAGTTCGCCGACGCGGGCACGCTGCACGAGACCAAGGACCAGCTGGGCGCGGCATCCTCGATCGTCGAATGGGGCCGGCGCGTGCAGTCCGCCGAGGAGGCGGTGGAGGCGGTACACGACGCCTTCGCCCTGTTCGCCAGCGGCCGGCCGCGGCCGGTCTACATCGAAGTCCCGCTCGACCTCCTCGAGGACGGGACGGACCTCGGTGGCGACGCCATCGCGCCCCGCAGTCCGGCTCCCGCCGCCGCGCCCGACGCTGAAGCGATCGCCGAGGCCGCCCGACTGCTCGCGGCGGCCGACGACCCCGTCATCCTCGCCGGTGGTGGCTCGAGGCGCGCGACCGACGAGCTCCGGGCCCTCGCGGAGCGCCTGGGCGCACCGGTCGTGACGACCCTCAACGCGAAGGGCGTCCTCGACGAGGATCACCCGCTCTCCCTGGGCTCCAACCTGCGGCTGGCGGCGGCGCGGAACCGCGCACGGGACGCCGACGTGCTGCTGGTCGTCGGCTCGAAGCTCGGTGAAGCCGAACTGTGGATCGACAAGCTCGAGGCTCGCGGGACGGTCGTCCGCATCGACCTGATCGAGTCCCAGCTCGACAAGAACCAGTCCGCCGACGTGCGGATCGTCGGGGACGCGGCGGTGGCGCTCGCCGCCGTCGTGAAGGCCATGGGCACCGGCGAGCCGCGGAGCGACGCCCGGGTGGCCGAGACCCTCGCTGCGGTCGAGGACGAATGCCGTGAGCTGTCGGCCGTCAACACCCTCCTGGCCGACGCGATCGCTGCAGCGCTTCCCGCGGACGCGATCGTCGCGACCGACTCCTCCCAGATCGCGTACTGGGGCCTGCTCAACCGGCTACGGGTCGCCTCCCCGAACTCGACGCCGTACATGTGCACCTACGCCACCCTCGGCTACGGGCTTCCGGCAGCCATCGGCTCCCGGGTGGCCGAGCCCGGCCGGCCGGTCTTCGCCGTCGTCGGAGACGGCGCGCTCATGTTCTCGCTGCAGGAGTTCATGACGGTCGTCGAGCAGCGGCTCGACCTCACCGTCATCGTCGTGGACAACGGCGGCTACGCCGAGATCAAGCAGAACGAGGTGGATGCGGGCATCGAGCCCATCGCGGTCGACCTGGCCCAGCCGGACTGGGTCGCTCTGGGGGGCGCCTTCGGCGGCACCGGACACCGGGTGCACTCCGCCCGTGAGCTGACCGCGGCCGTCCGAGCCGCGGGAGATGCGGGAGGCCTGCATCTCATCCATCTGCCGCAGTCCGTCTTCGCGCAGGAGAAGTGACGAGGAACCATGAGCACATCGCCCCACAGCACCCCGACCGTCGGGCCGTCCGATGCCTCCGCGTCGCCCCGCTACGCCGGGCTCTCGACCTTCGCCCGGCTGCCGCGCCTCGAGGACGTGCCGGCCGTCGACCTCGCCGTGGTCGGCATCCCCTTCGACACCGGAGTCAGCTTCCGCCCGGGTGCCCGCTTCGGTCCCGAGCACGTCCGCGCCTCCAGCCGACTGCTGCGCCCCTACAACCCGGCGCAGGACTTCTCGGGCTGGGAGGCGGTGCAGGTCGCCGACGCCGGCGACATCGCGGTGAGCCCGTTCCACATCGACGAGGCGGTCCGGCAGATCGCCGAGGCGGCGACCGAGCTGGGCAGCCGGGTGCAGCGCATCCTCACCATCGGCGGCGACCACACCGTCGCCTACCCGCTCCTCAAGGCCGCCTGCGAGAAGCACGGGCCCGTCGCCGTGTTGCACTTCGACGCCCACCTCGACACCTGGGACACCTATTTCGACGAGCCGATCACGCACGGCACACCGTTCCGGCGGGCGTCCGAGGACGGCCTCCTCGACCGGACCGCGTCGGTCCATGTCGGCACCCGGGGGCCCCTGTACAGCAAGCAGGACCTGGAGGACGACGAGCGGCTCGGGTTCGCCATCGTGTCGAGCGAGTACATCGAGGAGAACGGGATCCCGTCGGCCCTGGAGCGCGTCCGGCGGCGCATCGGCGACAAGCCGCTGTACATCTCTGTCGACATCGACGTGCTCGACCCGGCCCACGCGCCGGGAACAGGCACGCCCGAGGCGGGCGGCCTGACCAGCCGCGAACTGCTGCGGCTGCTGCGTGGACTGACCGACCTGAACATCGTCGGAGCCGACGTCGTCGAGGTGGCGCCCGCCTACGATCACGCCCAGATGACGGGGATCGCGGCCGCACACGTCGCCTACGAGCTGATGACGGCGATGGCGCAGGTCATCGTGCGCGAGAGCAGCGCGTACCCGCGCGGCCGATCGGACCAGAGGTGATCGGAGACGCCTCACCCCGGCCCGTCGCTGTCTACACCGACGTGGAGGACACCGACCCGGCCCCCGGGATCGCACTGCTGGAGGCCGCCGGTTTCGAGGTCCGCGTGCTGGGGACCCGCGACCCCCGGGAGATCATCGCGGGCTCCGGCGACGCGACGGCGCTGCTGCCCGGGTACGCCGCCATAACCCGTGAGGTGATCGAATCCCTTCCACAGCTGGAGGTCATCGCCCTCATGTCGATGGGATTCGACTATGTCGACCTCGGCGCGGCAACGGAACACGGCGTCTGGGTCACCAACGTCCCCGGCGCAGCGACGGAAGAGGTCGCCACCCACGCGCTCGCCCTGTTGCTGGCGAGCACCCGGCAGCTGCCCTTCTACACGGCGTCGGCCACTCCGGAGCGGTGGAACGAACGCGCGTCCGCCGCGCCTCCCCGCCTGAGCGAACTCACCCTCGGCGTCGTCGGACTCGGCAGGATCGGGCGCGAGTTCGCTCGCCTCGCCGGACCGCTGTTCCACCGCGTGCTCGGGTACGACCCGATGCTGCCGGACACATCCTCGACCGCCGCCGCGCTTGTGTCGCTCGGAGTCGAGCGGGCAACTCTGGAGGAGGTCAGGCGCAGCTCTCACGCCCTCTCGCTGCACGTGCCGATGACGGACGAGACCGAAGGGATGGTGGACGCCGAGTTCCTCGCCGAGATGCCGGCCGGATCGTTCCTCGTGAACGTCTCGCGCGGCGGACTGATCGACAACGCAGCGCTGGTCTCCGCGCTCAATGCCGGCCGGCTCGCCGGTGCGGCACTCGACGTGCTGGACGAGGAGCCGCCGAGCGCTGGGCATCCGCTCCTCGGACGCGACGACGTCGTCCTGACGCCGCACATCGCCTACTTCTCGCGCCGCACCGAGGTCGAGTACGTGCGCATCCAGGCACAGAACGCCGTCACCACGCTCCAGACGGGTGTGCCGGACTCCCCGGTGAACGACCCGCGCTGACGCGGTCGCCTTCCCGCCGGGCCGCTCGGCTCAGCGGCACTGACCGGCGACCGCGATCTGCTCGTCGCTCGGCCGGCCGTACGCCTCGATGCCCGAGCCTCCCACGTCGAAGCCCATCGAGATGGCCCAGGCGGTGGCCCACATCTCGTCGTCGTCGCGGAACGCCGGGCCGTCGAAGAGGGCCTTGCACGCCGTCCGCACCACCTGGGAGTGACCGACCTCGTGCGTGATCAGGGCTTTCGCATTCACATCCCCGCGGGCCCAGCCGTCCTGGATGGGGAAGTTCAGGTCGATCGTGGCCCAGCCGCCGTCTCCCTCGTGGTACTGCGTGGTGCCGGAGTACCAGCCCTCGCCCAGGCCCCTGACCTCGGCGTGCCATTGGAAGTCGAGGGTGACGCCGTGCGCGATCCAGGGCCCGTACGCCTCGAAATGCGCCCGGAGTGGATAAGCGGGGTCCGGCATGTCCCCCACGCCAACCGCCTGGGACGCGGTCACTCCGTCCCTCGCGTCGATGAGGG
>JBQCCO010000028.1:0-10887 GCA_051962155.1 Leifsonia sp.
TTCCCGACTACCATTACTTCGTCGGCAGCCGCCGCTCCGCTGTTCCACACGATCATGAGTCAGGTGCTGAAGACCTACCGGGTGAAGCCCTCCACGTCCAGCCCGGCCGACTATCCCCCCTACTACTGAAGACACCGTCTACGGAAAGTGAGCCTCGTGACAGGACCGGCGCCCTCGTCCCTGCGCCCCGAGCATCCCGTCGCCCGCCCGCTCGCCCAGCTGGTCGCTGAGTTCGGGCTCGACGCCCGCGGCGACCTCGACGGTGTCGAGGTGACCGGTGCTGCCCTCGCGAGCTCCGTCGTCGAACCGGGCGACCTCTACATCGGGGTGCCGGGACGCAACGCGCACGGCGCCACGTACGCGGCCTCCGCGGCCGAGGCGGGAGCGGTCGCCGTCCTCACCGACGAGGAGGGCGCGGAACTCGCCGCCGACTCCGGACTGCCGGTCATCGTCACGCCAGACCCCCGCGCGGCGCTCGGCGCCGTCTCCGCCTGGATCTACCGCACCGAGGAGAACTCGGCGACCCTCTTCGGCGTCACCGGCACCAACGGCAAGACCAGCGTCGTGTATCTGCTGAACGCCATCCTCGGCCAGCTCGGCGTGGTCTCCGGCCTCAGCTCGACCGCCGAGCGGCGCATCGGCGACACCGCCATCACGAGCAAGCTGACCACCCCGGAGGCGAGCGAGCTGCACGCCCTGCTGGCCCGGATGCGCGAGGAGGGCGTCCGCGCCGTCGCCGTCGAGGTCTCGGCGCAGGCGCTGAGCCGTCATCGCGTCGACGGGATCGTCTTCGACGTCGTCGGGTTCACCAACCTGAGCCACGATCACCTCGACGACTACACGGCGATGGACGACTACTTCGCCGCCAAGCTGGAGCTCTTCCAGCCCGACCGCGCCCGTCGCGGCGTCGTCACCGTCGACTCCGACTGGGGACGCCGGCTCGTGGAGCAGTCGCGCATCCCGGTCGCCACCCTCTCGACCTCGCCCGGGTCGGATGCCGAGTGGATGCTCACCGTGCTCGAGGAGACCATCACCCACACGGCCTTCGCGCTGGAAGGCCCGGACGGCCGCCGGCTCGAGACGCGCATCCCGCTTCTCGGCGCCTACAACGCGGCGAACGCCGGCCTGGCGATCGTCATGCTGGTGGAGTCCGGCTACGACCTCGACGCGATCGGCGCAGCACTGGAGCGCGACGGCGGCATCGACGCGTACATCCCGGGTCGCGCCGAGCGCCTCTCGGGCGAGCGCGGTCCCGTGGTCTTCATCGACTACGGCCACAGCCCGGACGCCTTCCTCTCGACGCTGAGCGCGCTGCGCAAGGTGACGGAGGGACGCGTCGTCATGGTGTTCGGAGCCGACGGCGACCGCGACACCACCAAGCGGACGGACATGGGCGCGATCGCTGCCCGCGGATCGGATGCGGTCGTCATCACCGACTTCCACCCCCGCTTCGAGGACCCGGCGAGCATCCGCACCGCCCTGCTCGAGGGGGCGCGCTCGGCCGTGCCCGACCTCGAGCTGTACGAGATCCCGGACCCGCGCGCGGCCTTCCGCACCGCGCTCTCGCTGGCCGGAGAAGGAGACGTCGTGCTGTACGCCGGCCCCGGCCACGAGGACTACCAGGAGGTCGCCGGACAGCGGCTGCCCTACTCCGCACGCGAGGACGTCCGCCTCGCGCTGCGAGAGGCGGGGTGGCTGTAGATGATCGCTCTCACGCTGGCCGAGATCGCCGCGGCCACCCGCGGCACGCTGCTGCTCGACGGGACGGACGCGACACCCGCGACCCAGGTCGCCGGCGAGTCGACGACGGACTCGCGCGAGGTCGTCCCCGGCTCGCTGTTCTTCGCCAAGCCGGGCGAGTTCACGGACGGCCACTTGTTCGCCCCGCAGGCGGCGGAGGCGGGCGCCGCGCTCGTCGTGGTGGACCATCCACTCGACCTGCCGGTCCCGCAGCTGCTGGTCGAGGACACGGTCGCGGCCCTCGGCGACCTCGCCACCGAGGTGATCGCCCGCGTGCGCTCGCTCGGGCGGCTGAAGATCGTCGGGATCACCGGCTCCAACGGGAAGACCACCACCAAGAACCTGCTGCGCGCTGTCCTGGAGCAGGTCGGGCCGACCATCGCGCCGCGCGCCTCGTTCAACAACGAGGTCGGCGCCCCGGTGACCATGCTGCAGGTGGACGAGGAGACGCAGTTCCTCGTCGCCGAGATGGGCGCGAGCGGCATCGGAGAGATCGCCCGCCTGGTGCGGATGGCGCGCCCGGACGTCGGCGTGGTGCTCAAGGTCGGGCTGGCGCACGCCGGCGAGTTCGGCGGCATCGAGAAGACCCTGCTCGCGAAGTCCGAGATGGTGACCGACCTCTTGGAGTCGGACGTCGCGGTGCTCAACATCGACGATGCGCGCGTGCGGACGATGGCGGACAAGACCGTCGCCCGCGTACTGTGGTTCGGACTGGACGAGCGGGCCGATGTGCGCGCGACCGATGTGGTCTCCGACCGCCGCGGCACCTCGTTCACCCTCCACCTGCCGGACGGGTCGTCGCGGCCGGTCCGGTTCCAGGTGCTCGGCGAGCACCACGTGATGAACGCGCTGGCCGCCGCGGCCTCTGCGCACGTCCTCGACGTCGGCATCGATCTCATCGTCGCGGCGCTGCAGTCCGTCAAGACGGCGGAGCGCTGGCGGATGGAGGTGCTGGGCGGAAGCGCGGTGACCGTCATCAACGACGCCTACAACGCCAGCCCGGATTCGATGTCCGCCGCCCTCAGGACGCTCGCCCAGATCTCGGAGCCGCCCGGCCGGACGGTCGCGGTGCTCGGCGAGATGAGCGAGCTGGGTGAGTTCTCGGGCGAGGAGCACGACCGCGTCGGTCTGCTCGCCGTCCGCCTCGGCATCGACCAGCTGGTCGTCGTGGGGCCCGGCGCCCGGCGGATGCACATCTCCGCGATCAAAGAGGGCTCGTGGGACGGCGAGTCGATCTTCTTCGACTCGCAGGACGCCGCCTTCGAGCACCTGACGGGCGCGCTGCGCGCCGGGGACACGGTGCTCGTGAAGTCGTCGAACTCGGCGGGACTCCGGTTCCTCGGCGACCGACTGGGAGAATTCTTCTCGTGAAAGCCCTGCTGACCTCCGGTGCGCTGTCGATGGCGTTCACGTTGTTCCTGACGCCGCTCTTCATCCGGCTGTTCCGCCGCCTGCAGTGGGGGCAGTTCATCCGGGACGACGGCCCGCAGAGTCATCACGCCAAGCGCGGAACCGCGACGATGGGCGGCATCGTCGTCATCCTCGGCACGCTGTTCGGCTACTTCACCGCGCTTCTGCTCACCGGGGACGAGACCAGCGTCTCGGCCCTGCTGGTGCTCCTGCTGATGGTGGGGCTCGGCGTGGTCGGCTTCGTCGACGACTTCCTCAAGACCCGGCGCGAGCGGAGCCTCGGCCTCACCGGCTGGGCGAAGGTCGCCGGTCAGGTGATCGTGGCGAGCGTCTGGGCGTTCCTCGCCATCCGGTTCCCGAACGGCCACGACTACACGCCGGCGTCGATGAGCGTCTCGGTCATCCGCGACATCCCGGTCCTCGACTTCGGCTCGATCACGAAGTTCGGCGTCATCGGGGTCCTCGTCGGCTACGGCCTGTACCTGATCTGGATCAACTTCATCGTGGCGGCGACCTCGAACGGCGTCAACGTGACCGACGGACTGGACGGGCTCGCCTCCGGCGCGTCGATCCTCGCCGTCGGCGCGTACATCATCATCGGCTTCTGGCAGTCGATCCAGTCGTGCACGAGCGTGACCCTCAATCCCGAGAACGTCGCCAAGTGCTACGACGTGCGCGACCCGTTCGACCTGGCCGTCGTCGCGACGGCCATCGTCGGAGCCGTCGTCGGGTTCCTGTGGTGGAACACGTCGCCCGCCCAGATCTTCCTCGGCGACACCGGCTCCCTGGCCCTCGGCGGCGCCGTCGCGGCCCTCGCGATCCTGAGCCGCACGGAGCTCCTGCTCATCCTCATCGGCGGACTGTTCGTCATCGAGGCGGGCTCGGTGATCGTGCAGCGCGCGTACTTCAAGCTGACGCACGGCAGACGCATCTTCCTGATGAGTCCCATCCACCACCACTTCGAGCTGAAGGGATGGGCCGAGGTGACGGTCGTTGTGCGGTTCTGGATCATCGGCGGGCTGCTGGTGGCCGCGGGTGTCGGCTCCTTCTACCTGGAGTGGCTGGCGACATGACCGACTCGCGGGACCCCGGCACGCCCCCGGCAGACCGGACCGCCGAGCGGCTCGCGGGACTGACCAGCTGGCACGCCGACTGGACCGGGCTGCGCGTGGCCGTCTACGGACTCGGCGTCACGGGATTCTCCGTCGCCGACACGCTCGCCGAACTGGGTGCCGACGTGCTCGTCGTTGCGGCGAAGGCGGACGAGGAGCGGCGGATGCTGCTCGAGGTCATCGGCGCCGAACTCGTGGAGCAGGACGACTTGGGTGCTGCGCCCGAGCGACTGGTCGCGTTCGACCCGGAGCTCGTCATCGCGTCCCCCGGATTCCACTGGGACCACCCGCTGCTCGTCTGGGCGCAGAGCCGCGGCACCGCGGTCTGGGGGGACATCGAGCTCGCCTGGCGCCTGCGCGACAAGGTCGCCCGCCCGGATGGCGCCGACGGCCCGGCCGACTGGATCTGCGTCACGGGCACCAACGGCAAGACGACGACGGTGCAGCTGACCGCGACGATGATCCTCGCGGGCGGCAACCGGGTCGCGCCGTGCGGCAACATCGGCGTCCCGGTGCTCGACGCCATCCGCGACCCGGAGGGCTTCGACGTGCTCGTCGTCGAGCTCTCCAGCTACCAGCTGCACTGGGTGAACCGCAACGCCGGCGGCGAGCTCTCGCCGTTCTCGGCCGCGTGCCTCAACATCGCCGAGGATCACCTGGACTGGCACGGGTCGCTTGCGGCGTACATCGCCGCGAAGGCCAAGGTGTACGACAACACGCAGGTCGCCTGCGTCTACAACCGGGCCGACGCGAACACGCTGCGGATGGTGGAGGAGGCGGAGGTCGTCGAGGGCGCGCGCGCCATCGGCTTCGGACTGGATGTTCCCGGCCCGAGCGACTTCGGGATCGTGGACGGCATCCTGTGCGATCGCGCGTTCCTGGAGGACCGCGCGAACGCCGCCATCGAGCTGACCACCCTGGACGAGCTCCACGAGGCGGGTCTGGATGCGCCGCACGTGGTCGCGAACATCCTCGCCGCCAGCGCCCTCGCGCGCTCCTACGGGGTCACCCCGCAGACGATCCGCGATGTCCTGACCGCGTTCCGGCTGGATGCGCACCGCATCGAGCTGGTCCGGATCGAAGCCGGCGTCAGCTGGGTCGACGACTCCAAGGCGACGAACCCCCACGCGGCGGACGCATCGCTGCGCGCCTACCCGTCCGTGGTGTGGCTGGTGGGCGGCCTGCTGAAGGGCGTCGAGGTGGATGCGCTGGTCGCCGCCCACGTGAGTCGCCTCCGTGGCGCGGTGCTCATCGGAGCGGACCGCGAGCCCCTGATGGCTGCATTCCGGCGACACGCGCCGGAGCTTCCCGTGCTGGAGGTCGAGGCCCGCGAGACTGAGGAGGTCATGCCGACGGCGGTGCGGCTGGCCGGCGGTCTCGCCCGCGAGGGCGACACGGTGCTGCTCGCCCCGGCGGCGGCGTCGATGGACCAGTTCGCCGACTATGCGGAGCGCGGCCGTCGCTTCCAGACGGCGGTCAACGAGTACTTGGGAGGTGAGGCAGATGACGAGTCCGCCTCGCGTCCCGACCCGCATCAGGGCTGAGGAGGCCGAGTCCCGCGCCGGCCGTCTCGGTGCCCTGACCACGCGCATCCAGCTCGGCCGGGCGATGACCTCCGAGTCGGCCAACTACTTCCTCCTGCTCGGCATCACACTCTTCATGGTGGTGTTCGGTCTCGTCATGGTGCTGTCGTCGTCGGCAGTCGAGTCGCACAACGACAGCAACAACTTCTTCGCGCGCTTCTGGTCGCAGGGCGCGTACGCGCTCGTCGGCCTCCCGCTGATGTTCGTGGTGTCGCGGCTTCCGCGGGCGTTCTGGCGGAGATCGATCTGGTTCTTCCTCGCTGCGGCCTGCTTCCTGCAGGTGCTCGTCCTGCTCACTCCGCTCGGGATGGAGATCGGCGGCAACCGCAACTGGCTCAAGATCGGCTCGCTGACCGTGCAGCCGTCGGAGGCGATCAAGCTCGCGCTGGTCGTCTGGCTGGGGATCGTGCTGGCACGGAAGCGCGAGGTGCTCGGCCAGTGGAAGCACGTCGCCATCCCGGTCGTCCCGGTCGCGGGCGGCGCGATCGCCCTGGTGACGCTGGGCGGCGACCTCGGAACGACCATGATCATGGCGGCGCTGGTCCTCGGCGGACTGTTCTTCGCGGGTGTCCGGATGCGCTACCTGTTCACCGGGGTGGTGGCCGTCGGCGTCGTGGCCTTCTTCGTCGCGATCTCGAGCGCGAGCCGTCTGGGCCGCATCGCCGCGGCGTTCGGCGGGACCAGCGCGGCCAACCCGGATGTCGACTGGCAGATCAACAACGGCTTCTATGCGCTGGCGTCCGGCGGCGTCTTCGGCGTGGGTCTCGGCAATTCGCACTCGAAGTGGTCCTGGCTCCCCGCCGCCGACACGGACTTCATCTTCGCCATCATCGGCGAGGAGCTGGGCCTGATCGGGGCCGTCGTGGTGCTGCTGCTCTTCGTGATGCTCGCGATCGTCTTCCTACGCATCATCCACTCGTCCACGGATCCGTTCGCCCGGGTCACGACGGCGGCCATCATGGTCTGGCTGATCGGTCAGGCGTTCGTCAACATCGCGGTGGTGCTCGGCGTCATCCCGGTTCTCGGCGTCCCCCTCCCACTGATCTCCGCAGGTGGGACTGCGATGATCAGTTCCATGACCGCCATCGGAATCGTGCTGTCGTTCGCGCGCCAGTCCCACCGTGACTCCCTCGCCGCTCAGCGCCGGGATGCGGAGGGCCTGCGCGCATGACGCGCTATCTTCTCGCCGGCGGGGGCACCGCCGGCCATGTGAACCCCCTGCTCGCCGTCGCCGACCGCCTGCGGCGCGACGACCCCGCCGCCGAGGTGCTGGTCCTCGGCACGGCGGAGGGTCTGGAGGCGCGGCTCGTGCCCCAGCGCGGCTACGAGCTGGCGACCATCCCGAAGCTGCCCTTCCCGCGCCGCCCGAATGCCGCGGCCCTGCGTTTCCCGGGGGAGTACCGGCGCTCGATCCGGACGGTGCGCGAGCTGATCCGTTCCCGGGGGATCGACGTCGTGGTGGGGTTCGGCGGCTATGCCGCCGCCCCGGCCTACTCCGCCGCGCGTCGCGAGCGGGTTCCGCTCGTGCTGCACGAGGCGAACGCCCGGCCGGGCCTCGCGAACCGGCTGGGGGCGCGGTACACGCCGTGGGTCGGCGTGGCCTTCGAGGGGACGCCGCTTCCGCATCCCACCTTCGTCGGCATGCCGCTGCGCGTCGAGATCGAGGAGCTCGACCGTGCCGCCGCCCGCACGCCAGCGGCGGCGGAGTTCGGGCTGTCCGCCGATCGCCCCACCCTGCTCGTCACGGGTGGTTCGCTCGGCGCGCGGCGCCTCAACGAGACGATCGTCGCCCGCGCCCGGGAGCTGACCGCTGCCGGCTGGCAGGTACTGCACATCCAGGGCGGACGCGGCGAGCTGACCGACCCCGGCGTGGAGCACTACCGCCTGCTCGACTACTGCGACCGGATGGACCTGGCCTTCGCGCTCACCGACTTCGCCGTGGCACGCGCGGGCGCTGCGACCGTGTGCGAGTTCGCCGCCCTCGGCATCCCCGCCGTCTATGTGCCCTTCCCGATCGGCAACGGCGAGCAGCGCTTCAACGCGGCCGGCGTCGTCCAGGCCGGGGGAGGGCTCCTCATCGACGACGCCGAGTTCCTTCCCGCCTGGGTGGATGCGCACCTCCTGCCCCTGCTCGCCGACACGACCCGCGTCGCCGGGATGGCCGCTCGAGCCGCCTCCTCGGGCGTCCGCGACGGCTCCGACCGCATGGTCGCCCTCATCCATAAATCGCTCTGACCCGGAACCGCCGGCGTCGGCGGCGCCTCGAAGGGTTATGGAGGTTCGCCGCGTAAGCTGCATGGGTGACGATCAAGCCAGACCCGAATCTCACCCTGCCCGACGAACTCGGAAAGCTGCACTTCGTCGGCATCGGCGGCTCGGGGATGAGCGGCATCGCCCGCCTGTTCCTCGAAGCCGGCTACACGGTGACGGGATCGGATGTGCGGCATTCCGCCAACATCGACACCCTGCGCGGCCTCGGGGCGACGATCACCGTCGGCCACGACGCGGCCAACGTCGGCGACGCCGACACGCTCGTCGTCACGGGTGCCCTGTGGCAGGACAACCCGGAGTACCAGCCGGCGCTGGCGAAGGGCCTTCCGGTGCTGCACCGCTCGCAGGCGCTCGCCTGGCTGATCAAGCGGTCCCGCCTGGTCGCCGTCGCCGGCGCCCACGGGAAGACCACCTCCACCGGCATGATCATCACCGGGCTGCTCGGCCTCGGCGAGGACCCGAGCTTCGTCAACGGCGGCGTGATCGCTTCCCTCGGAAAGAGCTCTCAGACGGGCACCGGCGAGCTGTTCGTGGTGGAGGCGGACGAGTCCGACGGCTCGTTCCTGCTGTACGACACGGCCGTCGCCCTGATCACCAACGTCGACCCGGACCACCTCGACCACTACGGCTCGCTGGAGGCGTTCGAGGATGCGTTCGTCACGTTCGCGCGCGAGGCCGACGAGTTCGTCGTCGTGTCCTCCGACGACCCTGGCGCCGTCCATGTCACGCGCCGCCTGCGCGAGGAGGCGCCGGACAAGCGCATCGTCACCTTCGGCGAGGCCGAGGATGCAGAAGTCCGCGTGCACTCCATCGTCACCGACGGTCCGGTGTCCTTCGTGCTCCGCTACCGCGGCGAGGAGTACGCGGCCCGCCTGCGCGTTCCCGGCCGCCACAACGCGATCAACGCCGGGGGAGCCTTCGCCGTCCTCACCGGCCTCGGCTTCGACCCGGCCGCAGCACTCGCGGCCATCGCCGAGTTCGGCGGCACGGAGCGCCGCTTCGAGCTGCACGGGACCGTCGGCGGCGTCAGCGTCTACGACGACTACGCGCACCACCCGACCGAGGTCGCCGCGGCCCTCTCGGCCGCCCGCACCGTGGTCGGCGACGGCCGGATCATCGCCGTCCACCAGCCGCACCTCTACAGCCGCACGCGTCTGTTCGCGCGGGAGTTCGCCGAGACGCTCGAGCAGTACGCCGACGAGACCGTGGTGCTGGACGTCTACGGCGCTCGCGAAGACCCGGAGCCCGGCGTCACCGGAGCGCTCGTCGCCGATCGTTTCGCTCATCCCGAGCACGTCGCCTTCATCGCGGACGGGCAGCAGGCCGCCGACCACACCGCGCAGATCGCGCGCGAGGGCGACTTCGTGATCACGCTCGGCTGCGGCGACGTGTACCGCATCGTCCCCCAGCTGCTGGACTCGCTGCGCCGGGAGCACCCGGACGCCGTCTCGGCGGAGTAGGCGTCCCGTGAAGCGTCCTCAGGGTTTCGACCGGCAGGAGGCGCCGGCCGCGGCGTCCGCCGCGCCGCGTGGAAACGCAGAGGAGCGCGGCGGGCGCGGCGGGCGAGGCCGGGACGAGGCCGCGCCGCGGACCGTCGGAACCGTGACCGAGCCCATCCCCGTGGTGAAGCCGGAGCAGCGGGATCCCGTCCGGTCGCCGCTTCCCGCTCCCACGTCCCGCACGGAGAGCTCGCCCTACTCGCGGCTGCCCACGAACCGCGAGATCGACAAGGCGCTGCGCACGGCCCGTCGCGAGCGCAAGCGCGTCGAGCGCGGGGAGGTCCGTCGCGTCACCAAACGGTCACGGCGACGCCGCCTCGCCTGGCTGGCCGCGGCGGGAGTCGTGGCCGCCCTCGTGCTCGCCGTCGCGATCGTCGCGTATTCTCCGCTGCTCGCGCTCAAGCACATCCAGGTGACGGGGACCTCCCGGCTGGATGCGACCGCCATCGAGAAGAAGCTCTCGGATCAGCGGGGCACGCCGCTGCCGTTGCTCAACCAGGCGGGGATCTCCAGCGACCTCGCCGCCTTCCCGCTGATCCGCAGCTACACGGTCGAGAGCCACCCGCCGGACTCGATCGTCGTCCGGGTCGTGGAGCGGCAGCCGGTCGGCGTCATCCAGCAGGGCGGCGCCTACACCCTGGTGGATGCGGCCAAGGTCCCCATCGCGAGCAGCGAGAAGCGGCCGGACGGCTTCCCGCTCATCGCGGCCAGCGGCGGAGCCGCGGATGTGGATGCGGACTCGGGCTTCGCCGCGGCCGCGAGCGTGCTGAGCGCCCTGCCTCCCGGCGTCCTGGCGCAGGTCGACACGATCGCCGCAAAGACGAAGGACGACGTCAGCTTCACCCTGCGGGGCAGGCATGCGACCGTGGTCTGGGGGAGCGCAGAGGACTCCTCGCTGAAGGCCGCGGACCTCGCTGCTCTGCTGAAAAGCGCGGCCGACGCATCCCGTTACGATGTCTCGTCGCCGCACAGCGTGACGACAGGGTAGCGCCGAGATGGACGGCACTTTTCCGACACGCCTGCCGGGTTACCCGGGCGGGGCCACGGCGCACCTAACGTCGGATCGAGAATTGCATACTGAGCAAGACTTTAAGCCTCAACTTGAGGTCGAAGGTTCCCGTGGAGGCCGGACGTGACAGCACAACAGAACTACCTCGCCGTGATCAAGGTCGTCGGCATCGGCGGAGGCGGCGTCAACGCCGTCAACCGCATGATCGAGCTCGGCCTCCGCGGCGTCGAGTTCATCGCCATCAACACGGACGCGCAGGCGCT
>JBQCCO010000029.1:0-2508 GCA_051962155.1 Leifsonia sp.
CGTGGTGCCGGAGTACCAGCCCTCGCCCTGGCCCCTGACCTCGGCGTGCCATTCGAAGTCGAGCGTGACCCCGTGCGCGATCGAGCGCGCGTACGCCTCGATCTGCGCCCGGATGGGATACGCGGGGTCCTGCTTCTCCGCCTCGCCTACCGCCTGGGACGCGGTCACTCCGTCCGTCGCGTCGATGAGGTTCACGAGTCCCGCACCGCCGAACCCCCCAGTGACCACGCCGTGGACGCCGGCATCGATGGCGTGCCGCAGGTCGACCTTGCTCGCGTAGGTCGCCGAATCGTCCGCCGTCAGAACCTGCTCGCCGTGGGCGGCGAGTTCGCGGTACACATCGTGGGCGGTGGTCGAGAAGACCGCCTGCGCCGCATCCAGAGCCTTCAGCTCGGCGCCCCGGGTCCGCGTGAGGGCGTGCTCGTCGTGGGCGAGCTGCGCCTTGTGCTGCACATCGCCGATGACGGTCCACGGCAGCAGATCCGCGGCGGTCGACGTGACCTTCGGCGGCTCGAACGACGCGTAGCTGAGCTTGCGGCTCTTCGCCTCGAGGCCCGCCGCGGCATCGGAGAGGGCCTTCGCCGTCGCCACTGCGAGGTAGTCCGGGCGGGCATGATCGGTGAACACGGCGATCGAGAACAGGGACGCGCGTGCCTTGTCCAGCGCTATGCCGCGCGCGTCCGTCACGTCGGTCAGTGCCTTCGAGGCGGCGACCACCTCCCGGTAGGCGGACATGGACTGCACGGTCGCGATCGCCTGCCACGCGTATCCCGCGCCGGTCACCGCGCCAGCTGACAGCAGCAGGGATGCGGTGATCGTCACCCAAAGACGCCATCGGCGCTTGCGAGGTGCGGGCTGCGCGGGCTGTGCCTGCTCTTCCAATGCCTGGTCTGCCGGTGGCTGCGCTTCCGGTGCCTGCCCGGTCGTCTCCGCGTCGGTCACTGCTGATCCCCCCGGTTCGTGGTCGTCTGGTGCGGATCCCGCCGCATCCCAGCGCGCAGCTCCCCCAGGAGAAGACGCTAGCGTGTCGCGGACGTGACGCCCAGCGCCGCTAACGGGACGCACGGAGCGGCCGATAGTGCGGGGCGTGGAGACCCTGTTCATCGCCCTGCGCGTGCTCGTCGTGCTGGGCGTGATCGTGGCGCTGCTGTGGTTCGTCCAGCGCCGCGTCACCCGGGGGCGCGCCTCCCGTCGAGGGCGGCGTCGCCGCGGTGACGCTGTCACCCTCGTCGGCCGGCAGGGCGTCGGCCCGAAGGCCTCGGTCGTCGTCGTGGATGTGGACGGCCGGCGATTCGTGCTCGGCGTCACCGAGCGGGAGGTCTCCGTCCTCCACACCGGCGATCGCCCGCAGGAGGCGGAGGTCGCCCACCTGGTCCCGGTCCGCGAGCCGGAGGCCCGCACGGGCACGGACCACGCGACCGGCAGGCGACGCAGCGCAACCAGCAGCACCAGCAGCACCAACCCCACCCCCAGGCAGGATGCCGACTTCCTCACGGCGCACGGACGCGCCTCGCTCTTCGACGAGGCACTCAAAGGCTCGATCCTGTCCCCGGCAACGTGGCGGCAGGCGAGTTCGGCGGTGCGGCAGAAGAGGTGACGGCGCGCGCCGGGAGGGCGCCCCGCCTCGCGCTGGCCGGCCTTCTGGTCGCGCTCATCGTCGTCGCGATCGTGCTGCTCGGCGCGAACGCGGCGCACGCGGTCCCCACGCCGGTACCGTCGCCGACCGGTCCGCCCGGCCCCGCGAATCCCGCCGCTCCCACCGGTAGCGGCGGCATCACCCTCGACATTAACGGCCCCAACGGCACGCCGAGCGCCGCCATCCTGACGCTCCTCGGCATCACCCTGCTGTCCGTGGCGCCCGCGCTGCTGCTGATGATGTCGTCGTTCACGAAGATCTTCGTCGTGCTCGCGATCACCCGGAACGCGCTCGCACTCCCGTCCATCCCGCCGAACCAGGTGCTCGCGGGCCTCTCGCTGTTCCTCAGCCTGTTCATCATGAGCCCGGTGCTCGTGGACATCAACAACTCTGCCGTGCAGCCCTACCTCGCCGGCCACCTGGACTTCACCACGGCGATCCATCTCGCGGAGGCCCCGCTGCGCGGCTTCATGGCGGCGCACACCCGCGAGGAGGACATCGCGTTGATGACCCGGGCCGCCGGGCGGGCGAACCCGGCGAGCATGAAGGACGTCCCCATCCTCACGCTCATCCCGGCGTTCATGATCTCCGAGCTGAGGGCGGCCTTCATCATCGGGTTCGTCGTCTTCGTGCCGTTCCTCGTCATCGACATGGTGGTCTCGGCCGCGCTCATGTCGATGGGCATGATGATGCTGCCGCCGGTGATGATCTCGCTGCCGTTCAAGTTCCTGCTCTTCGTGCTCGTCGACGGCTGGCACCTCGTCGCCGGCTCGCTCGTGCGCAGCTTTACCGGCACCTAGCCCAGATCTGACTTCTTGCTGGCTTCCGTCGGCGCGAGCTTGTCGTCCGCGGCATAGAGCTGGCGATACGAC
>JBQCCO010000030.1:0-11062 GCA_051962155.1 Leifsonia sp.
CAACTGGTGCGACTTCGAGTGGGACCCGCGCACCTTCCCGGACCCGGAGGGGATGCTCGGCCGCCTGCACGACAAGGACCTCCGCGTCTGCGTGTGGCTCAATCCCTACATCGGTCAGCGCTCGCCGCTGTTCGCGGAGGCCGCGGCCGCCGGTTACCTGGTGAAGCGGCCGAACGGCGACGTCTGGCAGTGGGACCTGTGGCAGGCCGGGATGGGCCTGGTCGACTTCACGAACCCCGACGCGACCCGCTGGTACCAGGACAAGCTCCGCACCCTGATCGCGCAGGGCGTCGACTGCTTCAAGACCGACTTCGGGGAGCGCATCCCGCTCGAGGTGGAGTACTTCGACGGCTCCTCGCCGGAGCGCATGCACAACCTCTACACCCAGCTGTACAACGAGGCCGTGTTCCAGGTGCTGCAGGAGGCGAAGGGCGAAGGGGAGGCCGTGCTCTTCGCCCGGTCGGCGACCGCCGGTGGGCAGCAGCTGCCCGTGCACTGGGGCGGGGACAACACCTCCAGCTACGAGTCGATGGCCGAGACCTTGCGCGGCGGCCTCTCGCTCGCGCTGAGCGGGTTCGGCTTCTGGAGCCACGACATCGGCGGGTTCGAAGGCACGCCGGATCCGGGCGTCTTCAAGCGCTGGACCGCGTTCGGGCTCCTCTCCAGCCACTCCCGGCTGCACGGCAGCGACTCGTACCGTGTGCCGTGGGCGTTCGACGAGGAGGCGGTGGAGGTGACCCGCATCTTCACCAAGCTGAAGCTGCGGCTGATGCCGTACCTCTTCGCGGCCGGACAGGAGGCGCACACGCGCGGCATCCCGGTGATGCGTCCGCTGCAGCTGGAGTTCCCCGGCGACCGCGCCGTCGAGTTCCTCGACCGGCAGTACCTGCTCGGGCCGGACCTGCTGGTGGCACCCGTTTTCTCGGCCTCGGAGGTGGAGTTCTACCTGCCTTCCGGCACCTGGACCGAGTACTTCTCGGGACGCCAGGTCGAGGGCGGCCGGTGGATGCGCGAGACGCACGGCTTCGACAGCCTCCCCTTGTATGTGCGCGAGGGTGCGGTGCTTCCGTTGGGCGGCCGCGACGACCGGCCGGACTACGACTACCGCGACGGCCTGACGCTCGTGGCGTACCCGGGGCCGGACGGAGAACGGACGGTGACGGTGACCACGCCCGACGGTGCAGTCGCGGAGTACACGGTGACGCGCCGCGGAGGCTCGCTCACCGCGAGCGGGCCGGACACGCATCCCTTCACACTGCGGGATGCGGCCGGCGGCCGCACCGCGGTGTCGGCGCCGGGTGCGGGGGCGGTGGCGGGAACGGCGGCGGCGACGATCGACTGAGCGCGGCGCCTCCCTTTCAGGCCGGCCCGAGTGCGAGTGCGCCTGTTTGTAACGTGTGCGGGCGCGCGAGCACCCGCATACGTTCCCAACCGCAGTAGTCGCCGCGGCGCGCGTCGAGGCGCGGTAGCGTCGATCCATGGAGCTGCCCGAGCCTTCCGTCCTCGACCGTCTCGCGGATCGGGGCTGGCCGGCCCTGGAACGCCAGGAGCTGGAGGGATGGACGCTGCGCGCCTCCTCCGGTGTGACGAACCGGGCGAACTCGGTGCTGACGGCCGGACCGGTCGCCGATGTCGGCCGTGCAGTCCGCGCCGCTGAGGACTGGTACGGGTCGCGAGACCTCCCCGCCGTGTTCCAGGTGAGCCCGGCGTCGCCCGCAGCCCTGGCGGACGAGCTGCGTGCCAGGGGCTATCGACCCCACTCGCAGACGGACATCCTCGTCGCGGAGGCGAACACGGTCGCCGCGTTCGATGAGCCACGCGTGGACGGCCCTACCCGTGACGGCGTGACGCTCGAGGACGCACCACGCCCCGGCTGGCTGGACACCTGGTGGTCCGTGGACGGCCGCGGCGGCGATGCGGAGCGCTCGATCGTGGAGCGCATCCTCCTCGGCGGTCCGGCGCTCTACGCCGCCGACGGCGACGGCGACGGCGACGCCGGATCGCCGGCCGCCGTGGCACGGTTAGCCCTCGTGGGGGAGTGGGGCGGCCTCTTCGCCGTGGCGACCCGCCCGGCCGCGCGACGCAGCGGCCGTGCGAGACGGCTCATCCTCGCGCTGGCCGCCGCCGGTGCGTCGCGCGGCGTCCGCCGGCTGTGGCTGCAGGTCCTGGCGGAGAACGCCGCCGCCGCCGCGCTGTACCGGTCGCTCGGCTTCGAGCGCGCATCCCACTACTGCTACTGGATCGCACCCTCCTAGCAGCCGCGCCCTCGCCGGCCGGCCTGACTGCGTGAGTGCGCCTTTTTGTAACGTCTGCCGGCGCGCGAGCACCCGCATACGTTCCAAAGCACCGCACTCGCACCGCTGGTCCTGGCCGAGAACGCCGCGGCGAGCGGCGTCCCGGCATCAGTAGGCTGGACGGGATGAGCGAGAGTCTGTGGGCCATGCCCGTGTCGGAGTTGCTGTCGAGGACCGCGTCATCCGATCCGACGCCCGGCGGCGGGTCGATCTCCGCGATCTCTGGAGGCCTCGGCGTGGGTCTTCTGCGGATGGCCGTCGCCGTGACCGCCGAGGCGTCACTCGCTCCGCTCGATGCCCTGCTCGCGGCGCTTCAGACGAGGATCGTCCGGGCGGCCGACGCCGATGTGCGCGACTTCGAGGCGCTGATGGCCGCCTACCGCCTGCCCCGCGAAGATGATGCGCAGCGGGATGCCCGGAGCGCCGCCATCGAGGACGCGTCCGTCGGAGCGACGGAAGGCCCGCTCGCCCTCGTCGGCGCGCTCATCCAGGCGATCGAGCTGTCGCACGACCTCGAGCCGGCCGTGAAGCCCGGTGTTGTCAGCGACGTTCTGGCCGGCCGGGACCTGATCGCGGGCTCCGCTCGCGCGGCCGTCCGCACCGCCGACATCAACCTGGAGCAGCTCGACCGGTCCTCGTCCGCCCGGGCCTCCGAACTGCAGGAGCGCCGGGATGAACTCGTCCGTCGTCTGGAGGCTGCCGCATGACCGCGACCGTGCTCGATCCGTCGCCCGTCGCGGCCGCCTTCCGCGAGGAGGTCCGCGGTGACGTCGCACGACTGGCCTCCGAAGGACGTCCGCTGCGGGTGGTCGGCCTGCTCGGTCAGGAGAGCGGCCCGGCGGCGACGTACGCGCGGTTCGCGCGACGCGGCTTCGACGACGTCGGCATCCAGTTCGACCTGCGGCACGTCGCGCCGGAGGAGGTCGAGTCCGCGGTCGCCGCAGCGAACATCGACCCGGAGGTCGACGGACTGTTCCTCTACTACCCGCTCACCGACCGAACGGGGGACCGCTGGCTGCGCGAACTGGTCGACCCGCGCAAGGACGTCGAGGGGATGCACTCCTTCTGGAGCCGGCTGCTCTACGAGAACCAGCGGTTCATCGACCCGGATCACACCGTCCGCGCCATCCTGCCGTGCACACCGCTCGCGATCCTGAAGCTCCTCGAGCGGGCCGGGATGCGCGGGTCGGGCGGGAGCGCGCCCCTCGCCGGGGTCACCGCCTGCGTGATCAACCGGAGTGAGCTCGTGGGGCGTCCGCTCGCCGCGATGCTGTCCAACGACGGCGCCCTGGTCCACTCGCTCGACCTCGCCGGGTCGGTCACATTCGAGCCGGCGATCGGCCGCCACACCCACGACGTCCGCGACTCGGGAATCGACCGTGCGGCTGCGCTCGCCTCCGCGGACGTCGTCATCTCCGCCGTGCCCTCACGGGACTTCGAGCTGATCCGCGGCGACGAGATCCGCGAAGGCGCGATCTGCGTCGATGTCGCCGAGTTCACCAACTTCGACGCCTCGGTGATGGAGCGCGCGAGCGTGTTCGTCCCGCGCGTCGGACCGCTCACGATCGCCATGGCCGCGCGGAACCTGGTGCGGCTGGCGGCCAGGGTGAACTCGGGGTGAAAACCGGCTGGCGGCCGTTTCCGTTCCAGTAGCTTGAGCCAGGGTCCGATCATTCTCGGCCCGCATTCAGCAGAGGGACTGGGATGAGTCGTCACAGCGAGAGGTCGCGCCCGCTCGGGCGCCACCGGGCACCCATCGGAGCATTGGCCGCACTTCGGGCGCCGTTCTGGCATTCCGGGGAGCCGACGGTCCTGTTCCGCGCGATGGCCGGCGGGGCCGCCCTCCTCATCGCTGCGGCGTCGCTGTCCGCGCTTCCGCAGCCGGTCGCCGGAGCGGCCCAGCCGCCTGCGGCCAGCCAGTCGTCCAACGCCCTGTCGACCGTGTCGAAGTCCGGGACGGACACCGCCACCAACTCGACAGCCATCTCGGGAGGTGCCGCCGGCACCGCGAACCCGGGCGACACCATCCAGTGGGTCACCGACTACACGAACACGACGTCGT
This sequence comes from Leifsonia sp., assembly GCA_051962155.1. Classification (GTDB taxonomy): domain Bacteria; phylum Actinomycetota; class Actinomycetes; order Actinomycetales; family Microbacteriaceae; genus Leifsonia. The sequence goes on from JBQCCO010000030.1 coordinate 4,357, forward strand.
CGGCGGCTCAGGTCCAGTGGAAGGACCCGATCACGGCGGGGCAGTCGTACGTTGCCGGGTCCCTTCAGCTGCCGCCGGGTATGGCACCGCAGTCCTCCACGAACGGCGGAGCCTCGTACACCGCCGGCGCACCGGCAGCGGGTGCGACGGGCGTCGGCGCGACCGGGACCACCGATCCCGCCGCCTCGAAGACCTCGACGACGTTCTCGAACTCCGTCGCGAGCTTCAACACTCCGGGCGGCGACGGCTACAGCGTCGAAGGCTTCGGCGGGAACATCTACACCGTCTACCACCACGACTCGAGCACCTCGACCGTCTTCTGCTCCACCTTGGGCAACGCCATCTGCCCGGGCTGGACCGCACACGCGTCATACGTCTCGCCGGCCGCCGGAACGCCGCTCGGCACCGGTCCCATCCTGTACACGACCGGCGGCGTCAATGGCTCCTTCATCAGCAACGGCTCGCTCTACTGGCCCGTGGAGGCTCTCGCTCCCACCAACGGTGTCTACCCCGTCGGACTGCAGTGCCTGAATCTGACCACCCTCCTCAGCTGCGGGTTCACCCAGCTGGACACGGTGTCGATCGCGCCCGTCTCCGCGGTGTACGGGCAGATCGCCGGCGACGGCATCCAGGCGGCCAACGGTCGCTACTACTACGTCGACACCAACGGCAACCTCCTGTGCTTCAACCCGGCGACCTCCACCAGCTGCGGTGTGACCAACGGAGGAATCGGCGCCGTGTCGGTGCCGGTCGCCTACTTCGCCGAGGTGGGCACGTACGGGAACTATCTCTACTTCAGCTACACGACAGGCAACAACGACAACTACCTCTTCGGGTACAACGTCGCCTCGGCCACCCCGACCGCAGTGACCGGCGCCTTCGTCGGGTCCACTCAGTCGGGTTCCCCGAGCGAGGTGCTTCCCGTGCTGTCCAGCACTGGCGCCGTGCTGGGCGCGTGCTCGGTCTTCCACGCCGCCACGAACACCGGATGCTTCAGCATCACGAACCAGCAGATCGCCAACCCGTATGCGCTGAGCCAGTACTCCTTCAGCCCCGGCACGCTTGGATTCGGCACCGGCGTGATGATCGGCACCAAGTACTACATCACCTACGCCAGCTCCTCGACGCTGTGCTTCGACTTCGCGCTGCGCGTCGGCACCGGTCAGGTGCCCGCCTGCACCGGGTTCACCGGCCCCGCCGACTCGCAGAGCTACACGGTGCGTCCACTGGCGAACCTGCCGGGCTGTCTGGCGGACAACGGCAACGGCGCCCAGATCGTCGTCTTCAACGGTGCGACCGGCGGTCCCTGTGTGACGGCGACCACGTCGGTGTCCGTGCAGGCTCCGAGCTGGTGCGACGGACAGGCGCACTCCCTGACCTGGGGCGTCGTGAAGTTCAACGGGCTGTCCGGCTCGGAGTACTCGGGAGGCGCGTCCGTCACTGTTTCGGGAACGGCCGGCCCGGTCGCCGGCTTCAACGGCCTGACGCTGGCGCCCAACCAGACGACCATCTACATCTCGTCGATCCCGGCGACGGGGTCGACGGCCAGCCTGACCGTGAGCGTGAACCTCTCGGGCGTCACCAACCAGGCAGCGGTCGCCGCCTCCACGATCTCCCTCACGCGCACCGGCGACACCTACTCGCAGATGTGCTACTCGACGACGGTGAACCCGGTCGTCTGCACGACGTCCTCGTCGATCTCCAACGTGTTCACGGCGATCACGACCGCCGGCGCTTCCACCGACGCCCCGGCGGGCAATTCGACCGCACCGACCCGGTTCACGGTCACGCCGACCGCGGCCCAGTGCACGCTCACGCTGACCAAGACCCCATCGGAACAGTCGGGCCTCCCCGGCGACAGGGTGACGTACACGATAGCGGTCACCAACTCGGGCACTCTCGCCTATACCGCCGGTTCGCCCGCCACGTTCAGCGACAGCCTCGCGAACGTCCTCACCGACGCGGTGTACGGCAATGACGCGTCTGCTTCGGCCGGTACGGTGAGCTACGCGGCACCCACGCTGTCCTGGTCCGGCCCGCTCGCGGCCGGCGCGACCGCCACGATCACGTACTCGGCCACGGTGAACACCCCCGACACGGGTCCGCACAGCCTGGCGAACACGGTCGTCAGCACGCAGCCGTCGAACTGTGCGGCCGGCTCGACCGACCCCCGCTGCACCGCGATCGTTCCGATCTCCGACCTCACGGTCGTCAAGTCCGCGAGCCCGAGCGACGCCGGGAACTTCACCGTCGGCCAGGTCGTGACCTACACGTTCCTCATCACGAACACCGGCGGCTCGACCCTGACGGATGTGCACCCGGTCGAAGGCGCCTTCAGCGGATCCGGCACGATGTCCGCGCCGGCCTGTCCTGCAGAGGCGGCCTCCATGGCACCGGGTGCTCAGGTGGCCTGCACCGCGACCTACACGGTGACCCAAGCGGATGTGGATGCGGGAAGCATCACGAACGCTGTGACCGCCACCGGTACGCCGCCCTCCGGCCCGGACCCGGTCTCGCCGCCGTCCACGGTGACGATTCCCGCCCCGCAGACTCCGGCCGTGACGCTCGTGAAGTCCGCGACCCCGGCGACCATCACGGCCGCCGGTCAGACGGTGACGTACTCGTTCGTGGTCACCAACTCGGGCAACCTGACCCTGACGAACCCCACTGTGGCTGAGAGCGCATTCACGGGGAGCGGCACCGCGCCGATCCCGGCCTGCCCGCCGGCGACGCTGGTACCAGGCGCGAGCGTGACCTGCACCGCAACGTACGTGGCGACGCAGGCGGACGTTGACGCCGGGTCGATCACCAACACGGCGACCGCGACGGGAACGCCTCCGTCCGGATTGCCCGTGACTTCGGGCCCCTCGACCGCGATCGTCACCGCGACCCCGGCGCCGGCCCTGAAACTGGACAAGTCGGCCTCCCCGACGACGGCAGGCGCGGTGGGTGACCCGATCGCCTACTCGTTCGTGCTCACCAACACCGGCAACACGACGCTGACGAGCGTGACCGTGGACGAGGGCGCCTTCAGCGGCACCGGTACCTTGTCCGCGGTGACCTGCCCGGCGGGCGCCGCGTCGCTCGCGCCGAATGCCAGCGTCACCTGCACGGCGTCCTACACGCTGACCCAGGCGGATGTGGATGCCGGAACGGTGACCAACACAGCCACAGCGACAGGCACGCCGCCCACGGGGCAGAACGTGACCACGCAGCCGTCGACGGCGACCGTGACCATCCCGCCCGCCTCGAGCGTCTCTCTGGTGAAGTCGGCGACTCCGACGACCGCAGGCGCGGTGGGCGATCCGATCGCCTACTCGTTCGTGGTCACCAACACCGGCAATACGACCCTCGCGGACGTGACCGTGAACGAGGGCGCCTTCAGCGGGACCGGCACGCTCTCCGCGGTGACCTGCCCGGCCGGCGCCGCGTCGCTCGCGCCCAATACCAGCGTGACCTGCACGGCGTCCTACACGCTGACGCAGGCGGATGTGGATGCCGGGAAGGTGACCAACACCGCCACCGCGACCGGCACGCCGCCGTCGGGTCCGCCTCCCGTGTCGCCGCCCTCGACGGTGACCGTGACCATCCCGGCTGCTCCCGGGATCACCCTGACGAAGTCGGCGACCCCGACCACGGCCGGAAAGGTCGGCGACCAGATCGCCTACTCGTTCCTGGTGACCAACACGGGCAACACCACGCTCACGAAGGTCACCGTCGACGAAAGCAGCTTCACCGGCACAGGGACCCTGTCGCCGCTGTCCTGCCCGCCGGCCGCCGCGTCGCTCGCACCGGGCGCCAGCGTGACCTGCACCGCGTCGTACACGCTGACCCAGGCGGATGTGGATGCCGGGAAGGTGACCAACACGGCCACCGCGACCGCCACGCCGCCGTCGGGGCCGCCTCCTGTGTCGCCGCCGTCGACGGTCGTGGTGCCCATCCCGCCGGCTTCGGCTCTGACACTGGTGAAGTCCGCCTCCCCGTCGGATCAGGCGCACTTCACGGTCGGGCAGCTGATCACCTACTCGTTCGTGGTGACCAACACCGGCAACACGACCCTGAAGGATGTGACCCTCACCGAGGGCGCGTTCAGCGGCTCCGGCACCCTGTCCCCGGCGAGCTGCCCGGCCGGCGCTGCGTCGCTCGCACCGGGTGCGCAGGTGACCTGCACGGCGACCTATACGGTCACCCAGGCCGATGTGGATGCGGGAAGCATCACGAACGACGCGACCGCCACCGGGACCCCGCCGACCGGTCCCACCCCGGTCTCCCCGCCGTCGACCGTCACCATCCCGGCTCCGCAGGATCCTGCGCTGACCGTGGTGAAGTCCGCGACGCCCACCACGATCACCGCCGCAGGGCAGACCGTGACCTACTCCTTCGTGGTCACGAACACCGGTAACGTCACCCTGACCGACGCCGGCGTCGCCGAGACCGCGTTCAGCGGAACCGGTACCACCCCCGTGGCGACTTGCCCGGCCGGCGCCGCCTCCCTGGTGCCGGGCGCGTTCGTCACCTGCACCGCCACCTATACGGCGACCCAGGCGGACGTGGATGCGGGCTCGATCAGCAACACGGCGATCGCCTCCGGCACCTCGCCGTCCGGCTCGACCGTGCAGTCGCCGACATCGTCCGCGACGGTCACCGCGACTCCGGCCCCGGCGATCACCGTCGTCAAGTCGGCGTCTCCGTCGGACCCCGACCACTACACCGTCGGCCAGGTCATCACCTATTCCTTCCTGATCACCAACACCGGCAACACCACGCTGGCGGACGTGACCGCGACCGAGGGCGCCTTCACGGGCTCCGGCACCATGTCGGCGGTGAGCTGCCCGGCCGGCGCGGCCTCCCTGGCGCCTGCCGCGCAGGTCACATGCACCGCCACCTACACGCTCACCCAGCCAGACGTGGATGCGGGCAGCATCACGAACGACGCGACCGCCACCGGTACCCCGCCGACCGGTCGGAAGCCGGTGTCGCCGCCCTCGGAGGTGACGATCCCCGCTCCGAGCACCCCGTCGCTCGCCCTGGTGAAGTCCGCGACCCCGTCCACGATCGCCACGGCCGGACAGACGGTCACCTACTCGTTCGTTCTCACGAACACCGGGAATGTGACCCTCAAGGACGCGATCGTGACCGAGACCGCATTCACCGGGACCGGCACTGCTCCGGCGCCCACCTGCCCGAGCGGCGCCGCCTCCCTGGCGCCGGGCGCCAGCATCACCTGCACCGCGACCTATATCGCGACGCAGGCCGATGTGGATGCGGGCACGATCAGCAACACGGCGACCGCGACCGGAACGCCGCCCTCTGGCCCGACGGTGGACTCGCCGCCGTCGACCGCGGTGGTCACCATCCCGCCGACCTCTGCGGTGACGCTCGTGAAGTCGGCGTCGCCCTCGGACGAGGCGCACTACACGGTGGGCCAGCAGATCACCTACTCGTTCCTGGTGACCAACACCGGCAACACCACTCTGGCGGACGTGAATGTGGAGGAGGAGTCATTCACCGGCTCCGGGCCGCTCTCGGCCGTGACGTGCCCGGCGGGCGCCGCCAGCCTCGCGCCGGGGGACAGCGTCACCTGCACCGCCACCTACACGCTCACCCAGACCGATGTGGATGCGGGCAGCATCACCAACACGGCGACGGCCAACGGGACGCCCCCGACCGGGGCGGAAGCGGAGTCGACGCCGTCGACGGTCAGCATTCCGGAGATCCCCTCGCCGGCGCTCACCATCCTGAAGACCGCCGACACGGAGACGGCCAGCCGCGCCGGACAGGTGATCACGTACACCTTCCTGGTGACCAACACCGGAAACGTGACCCTGACCGCCGTCAAGCCGATCGAGGGGACGTTCACCGGCTCGGGCGCACTCTCCGCGGTGAGCTGCCCGGCGGCAGCGGGGTCCCTGATCCCGGGCGCGAACGTCACCTGCACCGCCGAGTACACGGTCACCGCGGCCGACGTCGCGGCCGGGAAGAAGCTCTCGAACACCGCGACGGCGACCGGAGTGCCGCCCACGGGACCGGCGATCGTGTCCGACCCGTCGGTGGTGGCCATCACCACACCGGCCGTCCCACCCGCTCCTGGGCTGGCTTCCACCGGGCAGCTGATCAGCGGTTGGATGGTCTTCGGTGCACCGACCCTGCTGCTGCTCGGCCTCGGGGCCCTGCTCGTCGCACGTCGTCGGCGGCGCCGGGCCTGAACAGGAGAGACACCATGACCCGCCTCACCGCCCGGCTGACCATCGCCGCCGCGCTGACCGGAGTCGCCGTGCTGCTCACCGGCTGCACGGCGGCTCCGGCGCCGACGCGCACCCCGAAGCCGGTGGCGTCGTCCACCGCCGCGGCGATCAACGGGCTGCCCGCCGGCGTCCATCCCGCGGCGATCCCGACCGCTGTGCCCAACACGGTCGAGGCCAGGAAGCAGGTGCAGCTCAGCACCTGCACGGGCAGCGGCACGCAGTGGAAGGCCGTCGGCACCATCACGAACACGACGGACACGAAGAAGGACTACCGCATCACGGTGTTCTTCACGACGCCGACGGCCACGGTCGTCGACTCGGCCCAGACGACGGTCTCGCTGGATGCGGGCGCCAGCGGGAAGTGGACCGCCGCGAAGGAGTTCACCACGGGCGGCAAACTGCTCTGCGTCCTCCGCGGGGTCGGCTGAGCCTCCTCTCCTTTCGAAGGAGATCGGGTGTCG
>JBQCCO010000031.1:0-2075 GCA_051962155.1 Leifsonia sp.
GTCACGTTGAGCTTGAGGTACAGCTTCTCTTCACCCTTGATGATTCTCTTCTTGACTTCGGTGATCGTTGCGGCACCGTGGTGCGGATAGACGACGGTCTCGCCAACCTCGAAAAGCATAGATTTGTTGTCCCTTCAGCAATGAATAGGATACCACACGAGGCACATGCTAAGGTTCGCCCTCACGCTTCCAGCAGGCCCGGACGCCCCCTATCCATACGATAGAGTTGCAGGGAAAAACCACCGGGAGGGTCATCCGTGAAAGCTCGAGTCGCGACGTCCGTCGCCCTCGCCCTGGCCGTCGCGTTCGGCACCGCGGGATGCGGTTTCATCGCCCCGCAGGCCACCACCAAGCACTACGACGCGAGCGACGGCGTCGGCGGAAGTGTCGGATCGATCGACATCCGCGACGCGATGATCATCACCGACGCGAAGAACGGCACGGTCGGCAACCTCGTCCTCACGCTCGTCAACACGGGCTCGACGAGCGAGCAGGTCGCGATCAGCGCCGGCGACGGCAGCTCCAGCGCCGCCCACGTGACGGTCGGCCCCGGTCAGATCACACAGCTCGGCCAGAACCCCGAGGACGGGGGGCGGCACAACGTTCTCATTCCGGAGTTCAGCACCAAGCCCGGCGGCCTGTACAAGGTGTACTTCCAGTACGGCGACCAGACCGGCGTGAACCTCACGGTTCCGGTCCTCGACGGTCGGCTCCCCGAGTACTCGAACCTGGTGCCGCCGACGATCCTGCCGGCCGCCCGCTAGGCGTTGAAGCGGTAGCCGAGCCCGCGGACGGTCACCAGCATCTGCGGCTCGGACGGGCTCTCCTCGATCCGTGAGCGGATGCGCTTGATGTGCACATCCAGCGTCTTCGTGTCGCCGAAGTAGTCGCTCCCCCACACCCGGTCGATCAGCTGTCCGCGCGTGAGAACGCGGCCGGCGTTGCGGAGGAGCAGCTCGAGCAGCTCGAATTCCTTCAGCGGCATGGAGATCTCCTGGCCGTTGACGGCGACGGTGTGGCGATCCACATCCATCCGGACGGTGCCCGCCTCCAGCACGCCGTCATCCTGCAGCTCCTCTTCCTCCACGCGTCGGCGGAGAACCGCACGGATGCGGGCGAGCAGCTCGCGGGACGAGTAAGGCTTCGTCACGTAGTCGTCGGCGCCGAGCTCGAGCCCGACCACGATGTCCACTTCGGAGTCCTTCGCCGTCAGCATGATGATCGGAACGTTCGAACGGGTGCGGATCTCCCGGCACACCTCGGTGCCCGGAATGCCCGGCAGCATCAGGTCGAGCAGGATCAGGTCGGCGCCGTCACGGTCGAACGCGGCGATCGCGCCCGGTCCGTCCTCCGCCACCTGGATCTCGTACCCCTCGCGTCTGAGCAGGTACGCGAGCGGCTCGCTGAGCGCCGCTTCATCCTCGACGAGCAGGATGGATGTCACTGGTTGTCTCCTATCGGGGGCCTGACGGTGGAGGCTTCGGGCAGCCGGATCGTGAACGTCGAGCCGCGTCCTGGCTGCGACCACACGCGCACTTCGCCGCCGTGGTTCTGCACGGCGTGCTTCACGATGGAGAGTCCGAGCCCGGTGCCCCCGGTGTTGCGCGAGCGCGCCTGGTCGACACGGAAGAAACGCTCGAACACACGGTCCAGGTCCTCCTCCGGGATTCCCTCGCCCTGATCGGTCACGGCGATCTCGACGACGCCGCCGGAATTGCGGACGCCGATGCCGATCCGCGAGTCGTCCGGCGAGTACTGGATCGCGTTCGAGATCAGGTTGTGCACGGCGGTCACCAGGAGAGCCTCGTTCCCGAGCACCTGGGCCTGCTTGTCGCCGCGCATGGCGATCTCGATGTTCCGGGTCTCGGCGGCCACCCTGTTCTGGTCGATCGCGGCCCGCACCACCTTGCTGGCGGAGAGCTCCACGGCGGTGCCCAGGGCATCCGTCGCCTGCAGCCTGCTGAGCTCGATGATGTCCTGCGTGATGCGCGCGAGACGCTGCGCCTCCTCCGACAGCCGCAGTGCGAAGCGCCGCACCTGATCCGGGTCATCGGAGGCGTCGTCGAGCGCTTCGG
>JBQCCO010000032.1:0-2787 GCA_051962155.1 Leifsonia sp.
CTGCTCGAGCGGAACGGAGGAGCGGGTCGACAGGACGAACAGGCTGCCCGCCGCCGCGGTGCCACGGGCGGTGGCCGGCTCGCCCTCCGGATGGGCGAGACCGTGCAGCGCCGTCGGACCGACGAGGATCGGCGTCGCCAGCTCCGCGCCGAGCAGCGTCGTCGTCGTCGAGACGGACCCCACATCCGTCAGGACCCGTGGCCGGAAGCGGAGGCGACGCCACGCCGCCTCGTTCTCCGCGAGCGTGATCTCCTCGCCGGATCCGCCTTCGAAGTAGTCCTGGGTCGCCTCGTCCGTGGTACTCGCCTCCATGACTCGGACCGGCCGGCACCGGAGCGGTGAACATGCGCACGACTCGCCGTGCCGGTTGTGCAGAGCGCTCCGTTCTTTGTACAGTGACACTCAACACATCCGCTACACAGCGGTACGGATGAGCGCGGAGAGAATGCAGATGTCGACGCCGACGGACCAGGACACGCCCCGACTGTCCAGCGCCCGCTTCGCCGTCTCGAAGGGGCTCGTCACGATCCTCGCAGCCACGGTGCTGCTGTTCGCCGTGTGTGCCGTCTTCGCGCAGTCGAGCGTCTCGCCCACCTCGCTCGAGGGCATGCTGCCGATCGCCGCAGTGCTCGCGGTGGCCGGACTCGGCCAGATGCTCGTGGTGCAGCAGGGCGGCATCGACCTCTCCGTCGCGGGCGCCATGTCGCTGGCCGTCGTCACGGTGACGCACATCCCCGACCAGAACGACTCGTTGCTGCTGCCCGCCGTCCTCCTCGCCCTCGCGTTCGCGGTGGTAGCCGGAGTCGTCAACGGACTCCTCGTCGGGGGTCTCGGTCTGAACCCGATCATCGCCACGCTCGGCACGAACGCGCTGCTCTACGGCGTGAACCTCGGCATCTCCGGTGGGCGTCCCAGGATCACGACGTCCGCACTGCAGGACATCATGACCGGCTCCGTCGCCGGCATCCCGTTCTCGGTGCTGTTCGCGGTCGGTGCGCTGATCCTCGTCACCGTCCTCGTGCGGCGCACCGTGCCGGGGCGCCGCTTCGAGTTCATCGGCGCGAACCCGAGGGCGGCGCGGGCCATCGGGCTGCGGACGCGATTGCACCAGACCTCGGCCTACGTGTGGGCGCAGCTGCTCTACTGCCTCGCCGGTGTGATGATCGCCGGGATCACCGCGCAGCCGAGCGCATACAGCGGTGACAGCTTCCTGCTCATCTCCGTCGCGGTCGTCGTGCTCGGCGGCACGTCGCTCCTCGGCGGGAGGGGGTACCCGCTCGCCACCGTGATCGCCGCCGTCTTCCTCGAGCAGCTCGTGCAGTTCGTGCTCGCGCTCGGGGTCTCGACGGCGATCCAGACCATCGTCCAGGCCGCTGCGCTGGCGCTGGGCGTCTCCCTCTACACCGTCGACTGGGCCGCGATCTGGCGCCGGATCACCGGCCGCAGACGACGGACGGCCCCGGTACCGGCCTGACCACCACCAGGACTTCCCAGCCGCGCGAGCGGCGGAAAGCGCGACAGAGGCGTCGCGAACCGACAGAAGGAACACATGCCATGAGACCTCGCACCAAGTACGGCCTCGCCGCTGCAGCACTCGCGGCGATGTCGCTCGTCCTCTCCGGCTGCAGCGGCGCATCGAACGCCGGTGGTTCGGGGAGCGACAAGGTCACCCACGTGTCCGGCGCGCCGTCGTGGTGCGGCACGAAGAAGATCACCTTCGCCCTGCTCGACGGCTTCGGCGGCAACAGCTGGCGCCTCGTCACGACCGCGTCGGGCAAGGCCGAGGCCGCGAAGTGCCCGAGCGTCACGAAGTTCCTCTACGCCGACGGCCAGGGCAACACCTCGAAGGCGATCTCGGACATCAAGGGCATGGCCTCCCGCGGCGTCAACGCGATGGTCGTGTTCCCGGACGCCGGCAAGGCCGTGCTCCCCGCCCTGACCGCCGCCTACAAGGCCGGCGTCGTGACGGTGCCCTACCGGGTCGACCCCGGTGGCAAGGCCGGCGTCAACTACGACAAGTGGATCGGCGACGACTTCGCCAACGACGGCAACAACTGGGCGGCCTGGATCAAGAAGGTCGTCCCGAACGGCGGCAACATCCTGTTCATGGGCGGCCCGGCCGGGAACAGCCAGAGCGTCACGGAGTACAACGCGCTGAAGGCCAACCTCGGCTCGCAGTACACGTTCATCGACCAGACGCCGTTCGTGCCCACGAACTGGGACCCGACGCTCACCCAGACCCTGCTGTCCGCGGCGATCGCGAAGTACCCGAAGATCGACGTGATCGTCTCCGACTTCGGCCCGACGCTCGTCAGCTCGCTGCCGCTGTTCACGAAGAGCGGCCGCCAGATCCCCGCGCTCGCCACGTCCGACGGCAACTCACTCGCGTGCTTCTGGAAGTCGCAGCAGGCCGCGCACCCGTTCAAGCTCGAGACCGTCGCCACGGGGAACGACAACGTGCGCCTCGCCGTCGACTACGCGGTGGCGAAGGCGACCGGCGGCAAGATCCCCACCGCCGACTCCTTCAAGGGACCGGTGTTCGAGGACTCGACCGATCCGTCGAAGCCGGTGCAGTGCCGGTCCGACCTCCCGGGTGACGTCTACCTCTCCGCGGAGATGCCCGGCGACCAGCAGGCGCAACTCGGCAAGTGACCGAACCGGGGGGGGGGGGGGGGGGGGGGGGGCCCCCCCCCCCCCGGGACCCCCCCCAGAAAAAAAAAGAACACCCCAAAAAAAAAAAAAAACCAACAACCCCCCCCCACCAAAAACTTGAGCCCGGCCCCCCAC
>JBQCCO010000033.1:0-17861 GCA_051962155.1 Leifsonia sp.
GGCGACCGAGTCGTGGCTGTCGGCCGCGTCCTTCCAGGAGACCACCCGCGTCCTGACGCAGGCGGCCATGGAGGGCAAGTCCGACCCGCTGATCGGTCTCAAGGAGAACGTCATCATCGGTAAGCTCATCCCGGCCGGCACCGGCCTGCAGCGCTACCGGAACGTCACCGTCGAGGCGACGGAGGAGGCCAAGGCGGAGCGGTACCCCAACCGCATCTTCGCCGACGACTCCTCGTTCAACGAGAGCGACCTGAGCTTCGTCGACTTCGACAGCTTCAGCTCGGACGACTACACCCCGGGCACCTACAACTAAGGTTCCCCGTCACGAAGGCCCCCGGCATGCGCCGGGGGCCTTCGTCGTCCCCGGCGTCTGGGAGGATGGACGCATGTGGCGCCAGCTCCTCCAGTACACCGACACGGCAGGACGCGCGATGCTGGGAGTTGCGGCCGCGCTGCTGGCCGTCGCTGTCGCCAGCTTCCTCATCGGCATCGCCCAGGCGTTCACCGGCCGGGCAGCAGGCACCCTCCCGTTCTGGATGACCACCATGGGTTGCGCCGTCGTCGCTGGCGTCCTCGTCTACCTGGCGAGCCGTCGCGGCAAGCTGCACTGACGCCGGGTGGGCGCCCCGCACACGGGTGCCACCCACCAGCGTGGCACCCTCTCGCGGGTCTGTTGTCCTGACCCGCCCACTGATTAGGTGGACTACGCCCATCCGTCCGGGGAGATCTCGCCCCTGACGGACGGGTCTGCCGTTCACCCGAACCGTCGGCAGCCGCGATCCAGAGGGGGTCCCCCGTGGCGTCCATGACCGAAATCCTCATCCTCCACGGCCATTTGCCCATCGAATATCTCGACTCCGGCGGGAACGATGAGAGCATCGCGCACGACCTCATCGCGCGCGGCGCCATCACCCCCGCGCAACTGGCGCGAGCGCGTGCCGCGCAGGTCGGTGCACCATTCCTCGAGCTCGTCGACCACCCGGTGGACCGCACCGCCGTCGCCCTCGTGAGCGGTGCGATCTGCAAACGTCACGGCGTCCTCCCCATCGGCTTCGCCGGTGACAGCCTGATCCTCGCGATGTCCGATCCCGGGGATGTCTTCGCCATCGACGACGTACGTGCAGCCGCGCATATGCCGGTGGTGCCCGCCGTGGCCGAGCCGGACGACCTCGCCGCCGCCATCGACCGCTACATCCGTGCGGACGAAGAGCTCAACGACCTGTCCAGCACCCTCGAGGATGAGACGGCCGGGGACGACGGCTCGCCGGCGGGGCTGAACGATGAGACGACCGAGGACGAAGCGCCGATCGTCCGGTTCGTGAATCTCATCGTGAGCCAGGCGATCCAGGATCGGGCATCCGACATCCACCTCGAGCCGGGGGAGCACAGCCTGCGGGTCCGCTACCGGATCGACGGCGTGCTCCACGAGATGCAGAACGCGCCACGCTCTGTCCAGAACGGCGTGATCTCGCGTCTCAAGATCATGAGCGACATCGACATCGCAGAGCGCCGCCGGCCGCAGGACGGCCGGATGTCGATCGTCCATGGCGGACGACAGGTCGACCTGCGCGTTGCGACCCTCCCCACGGTGTGGGGCGAGAAGGTCGTCATGCGGATCCTGGACAACACGAACACGAGCATGACGCTGCGCGATCTCAACCTTCTCGAGCGCAACTTCCAGACGTTCCAGAACGCGTACTCGAAGCCGTACGGGATGATCCTCGTAACCGGTCCGACTGGCTCTGGGAAATCGACGACGCTCTACACGACGCTCAACGCGGTGTCCCGCCCGGAGATCAACGTGATCACCGTCGAGGATCCGGTTGAGTACCGCATGGCAGGTGTCAACCAGGTGCAGGTGAACCCGAAAGCCGGGCTCACGTTCGCAAGCGCGCTCCGCAGCATCCTGCGCAGTGACCCGGATGTGGTCCTGCTGGGGGAGATCCGCGACCACGAGACGGCTCAGATCGCGATCGAGGCGTCCCTGACGGGCCACCTCGTCCTCTCCACACTGCACACGAACGACGCTCCCAGCGCCGTCACCCGGCTGACCGAGATGAACATCGAGCCGTTCCTGGTCGGTTCGGCCCTGGACTGTGTCGTCGCCCAGCGGCTGGCTCGTCGGCTGTGCGAGCGGTGCAAGGCACCGATCACCTACGAACGGGACGCGCTCCAGGCCATGCGGATCCCTCTCGACCTCGACAGTGAGCTTCCTCAGCTGTTCGGGCCGACGGGGTGCACCGCCTGCTCGAACACCGGATACCGGGGTCGGCTCGCGCTCCACGAGGTCATGGCCGTCACGGAGGAGATCGAGCGGCTCACCGTCGCTCGCGCCTCCAGTGCCGACATTGCGCGAGTGGCGCGTGAGCAGGGCATGTTGACTCTGCGTGAGGACGGCTGGCAGAAAGCCGCCCTCGGCATCACGTCGGTCGACGAGATTCTACGAGTGGTTGCCTAGGAGGGCCGATGACAACGGACGGTACGAATGATGACTGGCGTCTCCCCGAGGGGCGACCGATCTATGAGATCCCGGTGACCCGTCCGGATGCGGGCCACCTCTGGCCGGTCGATCTCCCATCGGATGAAGGGGATGCTCTCGGGCAACAACCGATTCCGGTCGGACCGCCTGTGGTCCCAATCGCGCAGCCCGTTTCCGCGCCGGTGCAACCGGCTTACGCGCCCGCGGAGCCTGCACTGGTGCCGGCGGAGCCTGCTCGCACATTCCCGCCCCCGACGGAGGCGGTGCTCGGCGTGACTCCCACGGGGCCAGCGCTGGCACCCCCGGCTTCTACGCCGATGTCCGAGTACGACACCTCCACGCTCACCGAGGAGGAGCGGGAAACGCTTGCCCGAGCAGACGCCGAATTGGTGGCATCGCTACGCTCCGTGGTGGCAGCCCGAGCCTCCGACCTGCATATCACCGTCGGTGCTGCCCCGATGATCCGTGTCGATGGAGCGCTCACGCCAGCCGGATCCACCCAGCCCTGGTCGAGCGAGCGGACGCGCCAGGCCCTCTACAGCCTTCTCGACGATCGGCAGAAGCAGCAGTTCGAGCGTGAACTGGAGCTCGACTTCGCCTTCACCGTGTCGGCCAATTCCCGCTTCCGCGTCAACATCTACCAGCAGCGCGGCTCGGTGGGAGCTGCGTTCCGACTCATCCCGACGGAGATCAAGAATCTCCGCGATCTCGGCGTCCCCGAGAGCGTGGCGCATCTCTCGCAGCTGCCCAGAGGCCTCGTCCTTGTCACCGGACCGACCGGGTCGGGCAAGTCGACCACCCTCGCTGCTCTGATCGACCTGGTGAACTCCACGCGCGCGGACCACATCGTGACGGTCGAGGACCCTATCGAGTTCATGCACGTCCACAAGCGGTCGATCGTCAACCAGCGCGAGGTCGGACACGACACCCACAGCTTCAACAATGCGCTCAAACACGTGCTGCGCCAGGACCCGGACGTGATCCTGATCGGCGAGCTCCGCGACCTGGAGACCATCTCTGTGGCCCTGACCGCGGCCGAGACCGGCCACCTCGTCTTCGCGACCCTGCACACCCAGGACGCCCCGCAGACGATCGATCGCGTGATCGACGTGTTCCCCCCTCACCAGCAGCAGCAGATCCGGGCACAGCTCGCTGCGACGCTCCAGGGGGTCATCTGTCAGACCCTCGTCAAACGGGCGAGCGGCACCGGGCGCGCGGTGGCCACGGAGGTGATGCTGACCACGCCGGCGATCGCGAACCTCATCCGCGAGGGCAAGACGTACCAGATCGGGTCGATGATGCAGGCCGGCAAGGGCTCCGGGATGCACACGATGGATCAGCATCTCGCCGAGCTCGTGGACAGCGGCACGATCACCCGCACCGTCGCGCTGGAGAAGGCCCACGACCCGGACGGCCTCACCCGGCTCATCCAGCGTGTCGAAACGCCCGGCGACAGCGCCACGCGCGCTTTCGCGGCGAGCGGTCCCGACTATGGCGACTCCTACTCCGGGGGTACCCGCTGATGGCCGTCGTACAGGCTTACGCGTACCGAGGACGCGACGCAGGAGGGCGCTTGGTGAAGGGGCGCGTCGATGCGTCGAGCGAAGCCGCGGTCGCCTCCCGGCTCCGCACGCTCGGGGTCTCGCCGATCGCGATCACAGAGGCCAATGCGACCGGACTCAATCGCGAGATCGATATCCGGTTCGGCTCCGGCGTCAAGCTCAAGGATCTCGCCGTCATGAGCCGGCAGATGAGCACGATGATCGGCGCAGGACTCTCGCTGCTCAAGACGTTGAACGTCCTCGGCGAGCAGACGGCCAACAAGCGGCTCGCGAAGATCCTGACCGAAGTGAGCACCCAGGTGGAGGCCGGATCGGCGCTGTCCGATGCGTTCCGGAAGCAGGGCGACGTCTTTCCTCCTCTCATGGTCAACATGGTGCGTGCAGGAGAGACAGGCGGCTTCCTCGACAGCGCACTGGAGTCCATCGCGACGAACTTCGAGAAGGAGGTCAAGCTCCGCGGCACCATCAAGTCGGCGCTGACCTATCCGGTGATCGTCTTGATCATGTCGCTGGTGTCGGTCATCGGCATGCTGCTGTTCATCGTCCCCGTCTTCGACAACATGTTCAAAAGCCTCGGTGGCCAGTTGCCGCTGCCGACCGAGATCCTCGTCGTCCTCTCGCACTCGATGGTCTGGCTGGCGCCTGTGCTGCTCGTGCTGATCATCGCCGGAGCGTGGTGGTGGGCCAAGAACAAGAACAGCGAGAAGGTGCGGCGGAAGGTCGACCCGATCAAGTTGAAGCTGCCCGTGTTCGGCCCGCTGATGAAGAAGATCGCAGTGGCGCGGTTCAGCCGTAACTTCGCGAACATGATCGGCGCGGGAGTTCCCATCCTCCAGGCGATCCGCATCGTCGGCGAGACGAGCGGCAACTGGGTGATCGAGCGTGCATTGATCGGCGTGGCGGAGTCCGTGCGCAGTGGCGAGTCGATCTCGCGGCCGCTGCTCGAGCATCCCGTCTTCCCGTCGATGGTGACCCAGATGATCGCTGTCGGGGAGGATGCGGGATCGCTCGAGGTGATGCTGGAGAAGATCGCCGACTTCTACGACGACGAGGTCCAGGCGGCCACCGAACAGCTCACGGCGATGATCGAGCCGTTGATGATCGCGTTCCTGGGCGTCGTGATCGGCGGCATGGTGATCGCTCTGTACATGCCGATCTTCCAGATCTCGAGCCTCATCAAATAGCGGAAACGCAACTGTCTGTCCACCAAGACGCGGACACGCGGTCATGAATCACCCTCGCTTTGGGGCCATGACCAGGGGTTAAACCCCCCACTCAAGGGATTCTGGTGACAGGGTCGTCCTTTCTACTATCAAGACACGGACGGATCCTCGGGCCGCCTGCATCCCAAACATTCCCGACCGAATGGACACTGCAATGTATTTCCGACTCATGGGCAAATTGAATCGCCGCCGCCAGGGTCTCCTCGAAGAGAACGAGAAGGGCTTCACGCTCATCGAGTTGCTCGTCGTCGTGATCATCATCGGCATCCTCGCCGCCATCGCGATCCCGGTGTACCTGGGCATTCAGGACAACGCCAAGGACAGCGCGACCCAGTCCGACCTCACCAACATGAAGACCGCGGTGGTGTCGGCCGAGACCACGGCCAACGGCGTTCTGCCGGCCAACATCGGCGCCGCTGGTATCGGCGACACCCAAGCTACGACGGGCGTCACGTACACGACGACCGCTGCCACCGCGACGACTCCGGCGACCTTCTGCATCCAGGGCACCAGCAAGTCGACCAAGACCTTTAAGATCACCGATTCCACCTCCGTGGTTGCGGGTACCTGCCCGTAAGCATGGGTTGAGTGAAGGGTGGGCCGGCTCCTCGCGCGGGCCCACCCTTCCTCTCTTCCCGGCCGGAAAGTTGAAAGGAGGAGGGCCATGATCGCTCGCACGCGCAGCGACAACGACGACGGCTTCGGTATCGCCGAGGTCTTGGTCGCCATGTTCCTCCTCGGTCTGATCGCCGTCGCCGTCATCCCGATCCTCGTCCAGGGCCTTCGGGCCTCCCTCTCCAACGCCGCCGTCGCCAGCGCGACACAGCTGGCGAACCAGCAGCTGGAGCAGGTGCGGGGCCTCACCGCCTGCAGCGCCGTCACCTCGGCCGATACGACCAGCACCATGCAGAACGTCCCGCTCCGGGCCACCCGCACGATCGGCACGACCTGCCCGGCCACCGGCTATCCCATCACCGTGAAAGTCTCCGTCAGCGTGAAGCGCACGGATACGAACATCGTGTTGACGACAGCCTCCACTCTCGTCTTCGTCACAGGACCCTGACATGCCCCGCTCGCCCGCACCGGCCGATGAGACCGGCAACGACCAGGGCTTCACGCTCATCGAGCTGCTCATCGCCTCGCTCCTTCTGGTCGTCGTGCTCGCCATCGTCGGTGCGATGCTCGCCAGCCTCCAGACGGCCTCACGACGAGTGGATGCCCTGTCCGCGACATCGAGCTCGGCGCAGGTCGCGGCCGATTCCATCGAGCGCGGCATCCGCAACTCGTCGGACTTCCTGCTGAGCACTCCCAGCGGGACCGACCAGCTGCTGGTCGCGCGCACCGCTCAGGGTGGATCGACTCTCACGTGGATGTGCGCGGCGTGGTACTTCTCCGCCGCGAACGGTGGGAGCATCCGGTACACGCAATCGCCCTCCGCCATCGCTGCGCCCTCGTCATCGGCGCTCGCGACCTGGACGCTGCTCGCGAGCAACGTCTCACCGCTCAGCGGCGGTGCGGTGTTCGGCGGTACCAGCCCCCAGCTCACGATCGGGTTCTCGGGTCAGTCGTCCTCGGGTGGCTCCGTCTCCATTTCCAGCACAGTTCTCAGCCGAGCCGGTTCAGCAGGGAGTCCCGCATGCTACTGATCGTACGAACGCTCCGAGGCCGCCTTCGACCCGACGGTGGCTCGGCACTCATCGCGGTGCTCGGAGTCATGATGGTCGGACTGATCCTCACGACCCTGGTCGCCACCTCCGTCGTCTCGGCGGCCGGGACCAGCGCATCGACGAGGTCCGGGGTACAAGCGCACGCAGCGGCCGATGCAGGAATCGCCGCCGCCCGGGCCGGGCTCTACACGCCGGGCAACTGCGCCGCGCAACCGTCCCCCGGAACCTACACGTCGACCGGAACCCTGACCTACACCGTCACCGTGCAGTTCGACGCAGGCTCCGGCTGGCAGGCCGGGTGCCCCACCTCGACGACCAGCCGGATACGCCTCCTCTCGACGGGAACGCCGCAGTCGCCGGCGATGGCAGGATCCACGACCCCGCGCACCCGCACGGTCGAGGCCATCTACAACTGGCTCATACCGGGCCCCACGCCGTCCGGGACGTCGGTCAACCTCTACAGCGGCGGTGAAGTCGAGGCGAACTCGTCGTTCGACCTCTCCGAGAGCGGCGGCCTGGTCGTGCAGAACGGGAACCTGCTGTGCAATAAGAACAACTCGGTCTTCAACGGAAACGTCACGGTGGCGGGCAACAGCCCGAACGGCAACCTGACGTTCAGTGCGACGTGCGCGGTCAACGGCGATGTGGCCGTCCAGAACACGGCGACTCTCGGCAGCGGGACGGTCAACGGCGACCTGACGGCCGGAGCGGTGTCCCCGAACCCGCCCGGCAGCCACGTCACCGGAACCTACACGCCGGGTTCGGTTCCTCCCCCGACCGCTCCGTGGGTGGATGTGACCTACACGCCGTCCGACTGGCGCGACTCCACCGGCGCTCAGTTCGCCGTGAAGGTCGCTCCGACGGACACGCCCTGCTCGTTCGTCAACGGAAACCTCGGTGGCTCGTCCGGCTCGCCGATCATCGTCAACATGCTCGGCTGCGTCGGTGGCCCGTCCGCGGGGAACAATACGACTGTCGCCCTGACGAGCGATGTAGTGATCTTCGCGAACCAGTTCAATTTCACCACCGTCAACGGCCTTCAGTTCACCTCGTCCTCGTCGGCGGTGCACCGCCTGTGGTTCATCACGCCGGACAACGTCGCCGACCACCAGCCGACCTGCAACCGTGCGCCCGCGTCCACCGACCCCGCATACCAGGACGACTTCAACGTGAAGAACACCCTCACGGCGTCCGACGTGATCGCGACGACCAACGCCGTACAAGCCATGCTCTACACGCCGTGCGCGCTGATCACCAAGAACAACCTGACGTGGAATGGGCAGATCTACACAGGTTCCTACAGCACCATCGTGAACAACCCCGTCTACACCTACGATCAAGTGGGCATCGCCGGGTACGACCTCAGCACCGGTGCCGTGATCCCCCCGCTGCTCAGCCCCCAGCCGGGAACGCTGATCTCCGACCGGGACTTGGCAGGTGGTTGAGATGCCCGTATTGATCGGCGTATTCGGCTCACTGATCGGGTCGTTTCTGAACGTGGTGATCTTCCGCGTGCCCGCCGGACGGTCGATCGTCGCGCCGCCCAGTGCCTGCGGCTCGTGCGGAGCGCGCATCCGGCCGTATGACAACGTTCCGGTGATCTCCTGGCTGCTGCTTCGAGGACGTTGCCGCGACTGCGGCGACCGCATCTCGATGCGTTACCCCCTGGTCGAGCTCTTCACGGCACTCGCCTTCGGGGCGGTCGCCCTCTGGGTGCTCGATCGCTGGGGGACCGAGGCCACCTCCCTGAGCGGATTCGTGGCCGTGGGACTCGCGCTCTCCGGCTACCTCTACCTCGTGGCCTCCAGCATCGCCCTGGCGCTCATCGACCTGGACACCCACCGGCTGCCCAACAGGATCGTCGTGCCGTTGTACCTGGCCGGAATCCTGTTGCTGGGCTCCAGTGCCCTGCTGACGGGAGACGTGGCGGCGCTCCTGCGGATGGGACTGGGCATGGCAGGCCTCTGGGCCGTCTACGCACTGCTCGCCCTCGCGTATCCCGGGGGCATGGGCTACGGGGATGTGAAGCTGGCCGGTGCGCTCGGCCTCTTCCTCGGCTTCGCGGGGTGGGGCGAGCTCGCAATCGGCGCGTTCGCCGCATTCGTCCTCGGCGGGCTCTTCAGCATCGGCTTGCTCATCGCGCGCCGGGCCACCCGGCGCAGCGGCATTCCGTTCGGTCCGTGGATGCTGGGTGGCGCCTGGATCGGGCTGGTCGCCGGCGGCTCCATCGCCTCGGCGTACCTGACGTTGATCGGAGTCGGGCGATGAGGAGCGACACCATGGAACTCTCGCGGACAGGAAGAGGAGTCGACTGATGGCATCCAAGATCGTCGGCCTCGACATCGGTAGCGACTCGGTGCGCGCTGTCGAGCTGGCCGACCCGTTCAAGCCGCGACCTACGCTCGTGCGCTACCACCAAGCGGCCCTTCCGCCCGGCGCGGTGGTCCGCGGCGAGGTGGTCGAGCAGAACACGGTGGCCGAGACGCTCAAAAGGGTGTGGAAGGCCGGCGGGTTCACCTCACGCCGGGTCGTTCTGGGTGTCGGCAATCAGAAGGTGTTCGCACGGGAGCTGACCGTTCCGCGGGCGCCACTCGTCAACATCCGGGAGTCCCTCCCGTTCGTCGTTCAGGACATGCTCCCTGTCCCCGTCTCCGATGCGCTGCTCGACTTCTACCCGATAGGGGAGGTCCACGGAGAGGGGGCGCCGGCCGTGCGTGGCCTGTTGATCGCCGTGATCAAGGAGGCGGTCATCCCGAACGTGACGGCCGCGCGGCTCGCCGGCCTCACCGTTGAGGATGTGGACTTGCTTCCCTTCGCCCTCACCCGCCTCCTCCTTCCGCGGCCGGGCTCGCGGGCAGAGGCGTCGGAGCCGGGAGGCGCCGTCCTCATCGATGTGGGCGCGAACACCACCAGCGTGGTGATGACCGAGGACGGTGTGCCGCAGTTCGTGCGCCTCATCCCCGCCGGAGGTGTGGATGTCACGCGTTCCGTCCAGGAGGGCTTGGAACTCGACGCGCCCACCGCGGACGCGGTCAAGCGGCGCATCGGCGTGAGACCGGTGCAATCGGCGGAGGATCGCCCAGCGCTCGAACTCATTCAGCGCCCGACCGGCGAATTGCTCAACAGCCTGAGGAACACGGTTTCGTTCTTCACGAACACACGCCCGGAGCAGGCGATCCGTCGCATCGTTCTGACCGGCGGCGGTGGTCTGCTCCCCGGCTTCTCCGAAAGCCTCGCGCGGCTCACCGGCATCCCCGTGATGGCGGGCGACCCGTTGGCGGCGGTCACTCTCGCGCCGCGCCTTGCGGCGGACGACGTACGACGTGACGGTCTCGCTCTTTCGGCAGCACTCGGTCTGGCGATGGGAGCGGCAGCATGACGCAGACAGTCGAACCCGACGCCTCGGCGACGGCCGAGCGCTCGGGCCGCCGTGCCGCCGACGGCCGGACTCGGCCGGCACCCGCCGGCCGAGCCCGGCGCCACGAGCAGTTGGTGCTGGGAGCAACGCCATGTGCACACCTGCTGCCGCCTGAAGTGCAGGCGGATCGCCGTGCTGCTGCCCTCCACCGACGGCTCGTCTTCGCCGTCCTCGCCGTGGTCGCCGTGGTCGCGCTGGGAGTCCTGGGGGCCGGTGCCGCGTCGACCAATGCGCAGGCGCAGCTCGCCGGCGCGCAGGCGACGACCCAGTCGCTCCTCGCCCAGGAGCTGAAGTTCGTGAAGGTCCGCGCGGTTCAGAATCAGGTGAATCTCATAAAGACGGCACAGGAAGTCGGCGCTTCCACCGAGATCGACTGGAAGCCCTATCTGCAAAAGGTGCAGGGGACGCTCCCCGCCGGCGTCACCATCGCGACCGTCAACATCGACTCCTCCACCCCCATCGAGCTGTATCAGCAGTCGTCCGCCTCGCTTCAGGGCCCCCGTGTCGCGACGATCGTGTTCACCGCGAAGAGCCCGGCGCTTCCAGTCGTGCCGTCCTGGCTGGATGCGCTGAAGACCCTGCCGGGTTACACCGACGCCCTTCCCGGCTCCGTCGCTCTCGACTCCGCCTCGGGCATCTACACCGTGACGATCACGATGCACATCGATGCGAGGGCCTTCTCTCACCGTTTCGCACAGAAGACGGGTAAGTGATCATGGACAAGAACAGACTCTGGATCATCGGCTCGGTGCTTCTCATGGCGGTCGTGCTGGCACTGGGATGGTTCATCGGCGTGGCACCGCAACTGGCGGCCGTTGCGACGGCCGACGCTCAGCGGGCGCAGGTGCAGACGCTCAACGCGCAGCACCAGGCGACGCTTGCCCAGTTGAAAAGGGACTTCGCGCACCTCAGTGTGCTGAAAGGTCAATTGGCCGACCTGTCCCGGTCCGTGCCCGCCGACTCCGCCATGTCCGCGTTCGTCGATGAGGTGAATGCGCTGGCCGCGACAACCGGTGTCACCGTCACGGGCGTCTCCGTCGCGGACGCCAAGCCCTATGCGCCGGTCGCGCCGCCCGCGGCGTCCGGCGGGGCGACACCGACGGGGACGCCGTCTCCGTCGCCCTCGTCCCCCGCTGCCACGCCGACGCCCACTCCCAGCCCGACTGCCGTCGCCGGGATGCCGCCGATCACGAGTTCTGAGCTCGACTCGAAGAACTTCTCGTCGCTTGCGATCACTCTGGATGTGGCCGGCAGCTATGACCAGGTCCTCTCGTTCGTCGATGGCATCCAGTCAGGTGAGCGGCTCTTCCTCGTGAGCGGCATCACGACCGAGCCCGGGACGGGCAAGGGAGGAACCACCGCTCCCAATCCGACCGGCGCACAGAAGGCCACGATCTCCGGGCTCGTCTACGTCGTCACACCGGACGGCCAGACGGCAGGCTCAACCCCGACTCCCACCCCGACCCCATCGCACTGACGGCCCGCCTCCCTGGACACGACGCGCCCCGTTGCTACAGTGGGCGCAACGGGCCCGCCGGGCCGATGGAGGAGCCAGGATGAGCGACACGCCGGAGTCCGCGCCCAAGCGCGAGACCTACGAGCCCGCGCCCGACGCCGACCAGGTCGCCCCCGCGACCGCCCCGGCGGCGTCGGCCGCAGCAGAGCCGCAGGACGCCGACCACCAGGTGGCCGAGCCGCCGTCCGACCCGGTCTCGGCGCGCGGACACCTCAACCGGCCGGCCGAGGAGGCAGGCGCGGAGCAAGGCCCAGCGCACGCAGCACCCGCGGCGCCGGCCGAGCCCGCACGGCCCGCCGCCATCGCCGAGCCGGAGCCTGTCGTCGCGAGCGAGGACGATGTCGCTGCGGCTGTTGCGCGCTCCGGCGCCCAGCCCTCCGCGACAGCCGCAGGCGACGCTACCCTCGACACGGCATCCCCGGTCGAGTCGGCGACGCCCGTGATCGCGGCCGCGGAGGCGGCCAACCTCCGGCAATCGGGCCAGGCACCCACCGTCGCCTACGCCCCGGCGACCGCGGGTGAGGCGACCGCGGCACCGGCCGCCGGACCCGGCGCGTCCGCCCCGGGTCCGCAGACCGTCACACCGCTCTACCTCCAGCGTCCCGAGCCGCCGAAGAAGAAGAGCAACCGCGGCGTCGGCATTCTGATCGCCCTCATCGGCACACTCGCCTTCGCCGTGCTCTGGGCGGCCGCCGTGCTGATCGTCGGCTCGCTGCTGACGCCGAGCGACGAGTTCCTGCCGGCACTGATCCAGTTCTTCACCGGCGGGCTGCGCGGATGGGTGCCCGTCGTGGCGTTCTTCATCGGGATGGTCGTGCTCATCCAGCTCCTGAACCGCGCCCGCTGGTGGGCCTACATCCTCGGCGGCCTCTTCGTCGCCGTGTTCGTCTACTTCGTCTACATCGGTGCAAGCCTGATCGACGCCGAGTACTGGAAGCGCAACTCGAACGAGTTCGTCATCCTGCTGCGCAGCGCCTGGGTCAACCCGTTCGCGGTGCTCGCCGGCCTGATCGCCCGTGAGATCTCTGTCTGGACGGGCGCCTGGCTCGCCGGCCGCGGCCGACGGCTCAAGGCGCGCAACGCCGAGGCTCAGGCCGACTACGAGCAGCAGGTGGCCGACGCCCAGAACCAGGCTGCCGCCGCGTACGCTCAGCAGGGGACGTACGCCCAGCAGGGATACTGACCGGCGGATGACGGATGCGTGACGAGCGCGCCTACGCCACGATCGTCGCGTTCTTCGCGGCGGGGCTCTACCTGGCGCTGCTGGTCGCCGCGTTCGGGCTGATCTCCCTCGCGACGGACACCGACCCGGTCTCCGATCCAGCGGTCGGTCCGCTGGTCGGACCGGTGATGGTGGGCGCTGCGACGGTCGTCCTGCTCGTGTTCCTCATCGCCCTCGGGACGCGCGTCCCGGGCGACCGCCAGCGGATCGCCCCGGGGGCTGCCCTGGGTGTCGGTGTCGCCTGCTACGTCGTCTTCGCCGTCGCGGGCGGGATCGCCGGTGTGGTGGGCGACCCGCGCGACCCGCTGCATTACGTCCTCTTCGGCCTGGCGCAGCTCGGCGGCTGGCCGGCCATCACGGCCGCCATCGCCGCCTTCGTCGTGACGCTGCTCTACCAGCTGGTCCTCGTCGGCCGGTTCAGCCAGCGAGGACGGCCGCGCTGGCCCTGGGAGCGCGACGACGACGAGTGACACCGCACCGAAGGGGTGTCAGGGATCCTCCCCGCTCGGCTGCCCCTAAGCTGACTCCAGGTCGAGGGGGGAGTCCGGGGTGAGCAGCGAGCCAGCAACGCCTGTCCGTCGTGTCCGCGTGCGGTGGTATTGGTGGGTGGCGGCGGGCAGCGCGATCCTGGCCACTGCTGCAGGAGCCGTCTTCTCGGTCGCGACCATCGCTGTGGCGCAGGACATGCCGCGGACGCTGGTCGCCCAATACCTCTCGGCGCTCACCCACGGCACAGCGCGGGAGGCCATGGCACTCGGCCACATCACGGCCCGATCCCAAGACATCCTCCTGAGCGACGGGGCCTACGCCAAGGCGACCGACAAGATCACGTCCTTCACTCTCGCCCAGCCCGTCAGCCGCGGAGGTGTGACGGCGGTGGATGCGACGGTCGTGCAGGGCGGCCAGTACTCGCATCGAACGTTCCGGGTCCAACAGGCCGGCGGCTTTCCCTGGCTCCCCGTGTGGAAGCTCGCACCCGTCGCTCCCGACACCGTCGAGCTCGAGTTGGATGCTCCGGGGGACGCGACGTTGTCCGTCGCCGGCCTCGAACCGCACACGTCCGACACGAAGGTGTCGCTGCGCGCCCTCCCGGGGACCTACCCGGTCACCGCGAACTCCGAGCCCGAGTACACGTTCCGGACCGGTACGGCCGTATCGCACGCTCCGGGTCACGCGTCCGCGCCAATCGTCCTCGCTGCGCAACTCTCCGAACTGGGCCGCGTCGACGCGCAGAAGGCGGTCGACACGTGGCTGGACGGATGCCTCGCGACACAGGATGCGGCCCCGGCCGATTGCCCGTTCGTGACCCAGGACGAGACCGTGGGTGGAGTGCAGGTGAGTGGCTTCCACTGGACTCTCGACTCCCGCCCGCGGGTCATCATCGACACGGAGTGGGCCGATGGAGGATTCGGAGTGGACGCCGGGGGAGGGCTCGTCGACGCCGCCGCGACCCTCACGCGGCTTTCCGACGGGGCCACGGCGCCGTTCTCCGCCCCGAAGATCCCGTTCGGCTTTTCGGGCATGGTGGCCTTCGGCGAGGGAGGCCCCGTCTTCCGCCCGTCGGCCGGCAGCCCCGCGGCTCAGGGCTGAGCCGCTCCACCCTTCTTTCGCCCTGCGCGGACAGCGCTCCCTCGGCCCCTCGCTCATTTGACCGCCAGGGACGCGGCGGATAGTATTTATCGGGTGTGCGCTTTGTCGCGCGCTCGTCGCATGCCCGGATTTCCGGGCCGGGGATGAGCGGGCCGGCACGTACTCATCCGATGGGCAGAGAGACCGCACGGGATCTCAGCCCCCACGGCATATCGGCCGGCGGACAACGCCTGTCAGCCGATTCCCCCAGACGCCTGACGCCCGCGATGCGGGTGGGTGGCTCATGGGGAAAATGCAACAACTGTCACCGTGCAGTCCATACAAGGAGAAGTCAGTGCCAACCATTCAGCAGTTGGTCCGCAAGGGACGGACGCCGAAGGTCACCAAGACCAAGGCTCCCGCCCTGAAGGCCAACCCCCAGCAGCGCGGCGTGTGCACCCGCGTCTACACCACGACCCCGAAGAAGCCGAACTCCGCGCTCCGCAAGGTCGCCCGCGTGAAGCTGTCCAACGGGACCGAGGTCACCGCCTACATCCCCGGTGAGGGCCACAACCTGCAGGAGCACTCGATGGTGCTCGTCCGCGGCGGTCGTGTGAAGGACCTCCCCGGTGTCCGCTACAAGATCGTTCGTGGCGCCCTGGACACCCAGGCCGTGAAGAACCGCAAGCAGGCTCGCAGCCGCTACGGCGCGAAGATGGAGAAGAAGTAATGCCTCGCAAGGGTCCCGCTCCGAAGCGCCCCGTCGTCGCCGATCCGGTGTACGGCTCGCCGGTCGTCAGCCAGCTCGTCAACAAGATCCTCCTCGACGGCAAGAAGGGCCTCGCCGAGCGCATCGTCTATGACGCGCTCGAAGGCGTCGGCACCAAGTCCGGTCAGGATGCGGTCACCACGCTCAAGAAGGCTCTGGACAACATCCGTCCGACCCTCGAGGTCCGCAGCCGCCGCGTCGGTGGCTCGACCTACCAGGTTCCGGTCGAGGTCAAGCCGCACCGCGCGAACACTCTGGCGCTCCGCTGGCTCACCAGCTACGCCAAGGGCCGTCGCGAGAAGACGATGACCGAGCGTCTCACCAACGAGATCCTCGACGCGTCCAACGGTCTCGGCGCCGCGGTCAAGCGCCGCGAGGACACGCACAAGATGGCCGAGTCGAACAAGGCCTTCGCGCACTACCGCTGGTAACCACGGCGGGGCCGGTCCTGCCGGCCCGCTGAGGAACATGGCGTCCGTCCGGGCGGTTGCACCCCACTGGGTGCCGCCCGGACGCGACACCTTCCACTTTCAACTTTTAGGAGGAACCCTGTGGCACAGGACGTGCTCACTGACCTGAAGAAGGTCCGCAACATCGGCATCATGGCGCACATCGATGCCGGCAAGACCACCACGACCGAGCGCATCCTGTTCTACACGGGCGTCAACCACAAGATCGGCGAGACCCACGACGGCGCCTCGACCACCGACTGGATGGAGCAGGAGAAGGAGCGCGGCATCACCATCACGTCCGCGGCCGTCACCTGTTTCTGGAACAAGAACCAGATCAACATCATCGACACGCCGGGTCACGTCGACTTCACCGTCGAGGTGGAGCGTTCGCTCCGCGTCCTCGACGGCGCCGTCGCCGTGTTCGACGGCAAGGAGGGCGTCGAGCCCCAGTCGGAGACGGTCTGGCGCCAGGCGGACAAGTACAACGTCCCGCGCATCTGCTTCGTCAACAAGATGGACAAGCTGGGCGCCGACTTCTACTTCACCGTCGACACCATCGTGAAGCGCCTCGGCGCGAAGCCGCTGGTCATGCAGCTCCCGATCGGCTCGGAGTCCGACTTCGTCGGCGTCGTCGACCTGATCGAGATGCGCGCGCTGGTCTGGCCGGGCGACTCCAAGGGTGATGTCACCATGGGCGCCAAGTACGAGGTCCAGGAGATCCCCGCCGACCTCAAGGAGAAGGCCGAGGAGTACCGTCAGACGCTGCTCGAGACCGTCGCTGAGACCGACGACGCGCTGCTCGAGAAGTTCTTCGGCGGCGAAGAGATCACCATCCCGGAGATCAAGGCCGCCATCCGCAAGCTGACGGTGAACAGCGAGATCTACCCGGTCCTCTGCGGTTCCGCGTTCAAGAACCGCGGCGTTCAGCCGATGCTCGACGCCGTGATCGACTACCTCCCGTCGCCGCTCGACGTGCCCTCCATCGAGGCCCACGACCCGCGCGACGAAGAGAAGGTCATCCTCCGCCACCCGGACGCGACCGAGCCCTTCGCGGCTCTCGCGTTCAAGGTCGCGGTGCACCCGTTCTTCGGTCGCCTCACCTATGTGCGCGTCTACTCCGGCCGCCTCGACTCCGGCGCCCAGGTCATCAACTCGACCAAGGGCCGCAAGGAGCGCATCGGCAAGATCTTCCAGATGCACGCCAACAAGGAGAACCCGGTCGACTTCGTCACCGCCGGCAACATCTACGCGGTGATCGGCCTCAAGGACACGACCACCGGTGACACGCTGTGCGACCCGGACAACCAGGTCGTGCTCGAGTCGATGACGTTCCCGGAGCCGGTGATCGAGGTCGCCATCGAGCCGAAGACCAAGGCCGACCAGGAGAAGCTGGGCACCGCGATCCAGAAGCTGGCCGAAGAGGACCCGACGTTCCGCACCGAGCAGAACCAAGAGACCGGCCAGACCGTCATCAAGGGCATGGGCGAGCTCCACCTCGACATCCTCGTCGACCGCATGAAGCGCGAGTTCAACGTCGAGGCGAACGTCGGCAAGCCCCAGGTGGCCTACCGCGAGACCCTCCGCCGCACGGTGGAGAAGCACGACTACACCCACAAGAAGCAGACCGGTGGTTCCGGTCAGTTCGCTAAGGTGCAGATCACCCTGGAGCCGCTCGAAGTCACCCCGGAGACCTCGTACGAGTTCGTGAACGCCGTCACCGGCGGTCGCGTGCCCCGCGAGTACATCCCCTCGGTGGATGCGGGCATCCAGGACGCGATGCAGGTCGGCGTGCTCGCCGGCTTCCCGACGGTGGGCGTCAAGGCGACGCTCGTCGACGGTGCAGCGCACGACGTCGACTCCTCGGAGATGGCGTTCAAGATCGCCGGCTCGATGGCCTACAAGGAGGCTGCTCGGAAGGCGAACCCGGTGCTCCTCGAGCCGCTCATGGCGGTCGAGGTCCGTACACCGGAGGAGTACATGGGCG
>JBQCCO010000034.1:0-6572 GCA_051962155.1 Leifsonia sp.
CGCCTCGCTCGGCGCGGTCATGGTGATCTCGTAGGTCGACGTTCCGCTCGTGTAGCAGTGCCCGGCGGAGACGAGCTGAGGGGAGCCGTCGCTCAACCCGTAGCCCGGGAAGCCCGCCGAGCAGCGTTCGCCCGAGGTCGCGCCGAGAGCGCCGATGAAGTACGGCTGCCCTCCGTACACGTCCGAGAGGGGACGGACCGGAACATCCGGCACGGCGCGGTGTGGCGCTGCTCCGACCACGGCCGCAGCGCCCGCCGCGCGTGCCAGCGCCGCCGTGCGGGCATCCTCCGTGTAGACCGTGACGGCCTGGCCATCGATCGTCGCGCTCACTGCGGCGCCGGTCTCCGTGTGCAGCGCTGAGGTCAGGGCGCCGGCATCCTGAGCGGCCGCTGCATCGGCGAGGTACTGCGCCGGCGAGATGTGGAGGTCGCGTGTCACCGCCGCGGTGAGTCCGGGGTCGAGGTGCTTCGCCTGGTCGGCGAAGCTGTCCACGGTCCGCCGATGGAGCTGCGGCAGCGCCGGGGGAGTCGCATCCGCGTCGACCTTCGCCGTCTCGGGACTCACCGGGGTGACCGGACCGGGCGTCGGCGGGGGAGTCGTGCCGCCGGCCCACGCAGGCACTCCGCCGACGATCACCACCGCGGTGGCGGCGATCAGGGCGAGAGGGAGGGCGCGTTTCACAGGAATCCTCGGAAGACGAGCGCAGGATCCCGTTTACCGACCCCCCATGCGGATGACGTTGCACCAAACATATTACGCATGGTGCTGAATTGGCACTGTCCCCCGTTCGGCCGGGTTCATCGCTGAGCGAAGAGTCCCTCGGCCGTTGCCGCGGCCAGGGCGTCCTCCCAGGGGCGCATCGGCTGCAGGCCCACGCGCGTCCAGGCATCGTGACCGAGGACCGAGTACGACGGTCGCGCGGCCGGACGGACGAAGGTCGAGCTGTCCGTCGGCTTCACCCGCTCGGGGTCGCGACCGGCCCGGGCGAAGACGGCGCGGGCGAATCCGTACCAGGTTGTCTCGCCCGAGTTCGTGCCGTGATAGATCCCCGCCGGTGCGTCCGCCTCCAGCAGGGCGACGAGCTGAGAGGCGAGGTCGCCCGTCCAGGTCGGCTGGCCCAGCTGGTCGTCCACGACGCTCACCGTCTCATGGCTGGCGGCGAGCTTCACCATGGTCGTGGCGAAGTTCGGGCCGCCGGCGCCGTACAGCCAGGCGGTCCGCACGACGAATGTGCCGTCGGGATGCGCGGCCAGCGCCAGCTCCTCGCCGGCGGCCTTGGTGCGGCCGTAGGCGTTGATCGGGTCGCGGGGCGTGTCCTCGCCGTACGGGTGTGTGGCGTGGCCGTCGAAGACGTAGTCGGTCGAGACGGTGACAAGACGCGCGCCGTGCTCGGCAGCGGCGATCGCGAGGTTCTCGGTGCCGAGGGCATTGATCGCGTACGCCGCGTCCTCGTGGGTCTCCGCGTCATCCACCTTGGTGTAGGCGGAGGCGTTGATGACCGCATCGTGGCCGGAGACGGCCGCGAGCACCGCATGCCGGTCGGTCACATCGAGCCCGGCCCGCGACAGGGCCGTCACGTCCCGCCCGGCGAGGGCCTTCTGCAGGTCCTGGCCGAGCATCCCGGCCGCACCGGCGATGAGGATGCGGTTCATCGAGGACGGCATCAGTTGTCGAGCGCCGCGCGGGCCTTCAGCGGCTCCCACCAGGCGCGGTTGTCGCGGTACCACTGGACCACGTCGGCGAGGCCCTGCTGGAACGGCACCAGCGGCTCGTAGCCGAGCTCGGCCTGGATCTTGGAGATGTCGACCGAGTAGCGCAGGTCGTGCCCGAGGCGATCGGCGACGCGGTCGACGTAGGACCAGTCCTTGCCGGTCGCGTCGAGGAGCAGCTGGGTGAGCTCCTTGTTGGTCAGCTCGGTGCCGCCGCCGATGTTGTAGATCTCGCCGGCGCGGCCGTTCACCAGCACCATGGCGATGCCGCGGGTGTGGTCGTCGACGTGCAGCCAGTCGCGGATGTTGTTGCCCTCGCCGTAGAGCGGGACGTGCGTGTCGTCGATCAGGTTGGTGACGAAGAGCGGGATGACCTTCTCGGGGAAGTGGTACGGGCCGTAGTTGTTCGAGCAGCGCGTGATCGACACGTTCAGGCCGTGCGTACGGAAGTAGCTGCGTGCGAGGAGGTCGCTGCCGGCCTTCGAGGCCGAGTACGGCGAGTTCGGCTCGAGCGGCCGGTCCTCCGCCCAGGAGCCCTCGGCGATCGAGCCGTAGACCTCGTCGGTGGAGACGTGGACGAAGCGCTTCAGGTTGCTGCGCAGAGCGGCGTCGAGCAGCTGCTGCGTGCCCAGCACGTTGGTCTCGACGAAGATGGACGCGTCCCGCACCGAGCGGTCGACGTGCGACTCCGCGGCGAAGTGGACCACCGCATCCACCGTCGGGAAGAGCTCGTCCAGCAGGCCGCCGTCGCGGATGTCGCCCTTCACGAAGGTGTACCTCGGGGAGTCGGCGACGGGCGCCAGGTTGGCCAGGTTGCCGGAGTAGGTCAGTGCGTCGAGCACGACCACCTCGGCGCCCTCCAGGCCCGGGTAGGCGTCCTGCAGAGTGCGACGAACGAAATTGGAGCCGATGAAACCGGCGCCGCCGGTGACGAGAATCTTCATGGAGTAGGGGACCTGCTTCGTAAGAGTCGGAGATTTCCCGGGCGATTCTACCGGGTGGCGCTCTGCGGGCCGATTTCCGGACACAGAAGCTCTTGCGTTCCAGCTGATATCACGCGCTAGGGTCGGATCATGCTCATGGGGGGAATGCGGGCTCGGACCCGCGCGCTGGTCACTGCTGTGCTCACTGTCGCTGCGATCGGGGGTGCCGTCGCCGTCACGACGCCCGCGGCGGCCGACGATTCCGGGAACGCGCAGGCCTACTACGCGGCCGTCGCGAAGGCGACCGAGGGCCGCGTGCCATCGGAATCGCAGGAGAACGCCAATGTCGCTGCCGCGCTGGGAGCCGTCGCGTCGCCTGGCCAGGTGCAGGCACTCTCCGCGGCCGACGCGGATCCCGCCAAGTTCGTCGACGGCGATCTGGCGAGCGACGCCGTCTTCTTCAACGGCTCGGCCTGGAATGAGACGCAGATCGCCTCGTTCCTGAACTCGAAGGTCGGCACCTGTACGGGAACCACCCCGGACTGCCTGAAGTCGTACACCACGGCGACCGTCATCAAGCCTGCGGACGCGATGTGCAACGGCTACACCGCCTCCGCATCGGAGTCCTCGGCCCACATCATCGCCACCGTGGCGACCTCCTGCGGCATCAATCCGGTCGTGCTGGTGGTGCTGCTGCAGAAGGAGCAGGGGCTCGTCACCTCCACGGCTCCGTCGCAGGACGCCTACGACTTCGCGACCGGCTGGAACTGCCCGGACACCAGCGAGGGCTGCAGCACCAACACCGCCGACACCACCGGCTTCTTCAATCAGGTCTATGGTGCCGCGTGGCAGTTCAAGCGGTACGGCGTCGGCAGTGACTTCGACTGGTTCCCGGTCGGCGCAGTCAGCCCGGTCCACTACAACCTCGACTCTTCGTGCGGCACCAAGCAGATCGCCATCCAGAACAAGGCGACCGCCGCGCTCTACTACTACACGCCGTACACGCCGAACCAGGCGTCGCTCGACAGCTACCCGGGCCTAGGGGACGATTGCTCGGCGTACGGCATCCGCAACTTCTGGATGCTGTTCAACGCCTGGTACGGCTCCTCGACCGCCGGCTCGGTGCCCTCCACCCAGCGCGTCGCCGGAGGCGACCGCTTCGCGACGTCGGCCGCGATCTCGCAGGCCGCGTTCCCCACCCCCGGCGCCGGCGTCCCGGCCGTCTTCATCGCGAACGGCCTCGACTTCCCGGACGCCCTGACCGCGGCACCTGCCGCGGCGAAGCTGGGCGGTCCACTCCTGCTCGTCATGCCCGGCGCGGTCCCCGATGTGATCATGACGGAGCTGCAGCGGCTGAAGCCGCAGAAGATCTACGTGGCCGGAGGCCCCGCGGTCATCGCCCAGCCGGTCCTGGATCAGCTCGCCACCGTCCAGCCGCAGGTGCAGCGCATCTACGGCGGCTCGCGGTTCGACACATCGCAGCAGATCGCGAGCACGATCTTCGGGTCGGCGGTGACGGGCGCCACCGCGTACCTCGCCTCGGGACTCGGCTTCCCCGACGCACTGTCGGCGGGAGGTGCGGCCGGCTCCCAGGGACAACCCGTGCTCCTCGTGAACGGCGGCCTCGACGCCGCTGACTCCGCGACGGTCGCGGCTCTGCACGCGCTGAACGTCACCACGGTCAAGATCGTCGGCGGCACCTCCGTCATCTCCAGCGGATTCGAGACCAGCCTCGGCGGCAGCGGATTCACGGTCGTGCGGCTCTCCGGCGCCGACCGCTTCGGGACCAGCGTTGTCGTGAACCAGGACGCGTTCCCCAGCGCGACCTCCGCGACGTACTTCGCGTCGGGTACGACGTTCCCCGACGCGCTCTCCGGCGCGGCCTGGGCGGGCAAGACGCACAGCCCGCTGCTCGTGACCCGGGCCGGCTGCGTGTACACGGCGGAGGCCGAGATGGCGCTCCGCGCGCAGACGCTCGTCACCCTCGGAGGCGCGAACGCCCTGGCCGACCAGGTGGGGGCTCTCGCGGTCTGCCAGTAGACTCTCGGGGTGCAGATCCGCGAACTGAACATCCCCGACGCGTACGAGATCACGCCGAAGCAGCACGCCGACGACCGCGGCGTGTTCTTCGAGTGGTACCGGTTCGACCGTCTGGAGGAAACCGTCGGCCACCGCCTCGACCTCCGTCAGGCCAACACCTCGGTCTCCCGCCGTGGATCGGTGCGCGGCATCCATTTCGCGGACATCCCGCCGAGCCAGGCCAAGTACGTCACGGCGCCGCGCGGGGCGGTCCTCGACTACGTGATCGACATCCGTGTCGGCTCGCCGACCTACGGCCAGTGGGACTCCGTCCTCCTCGACGACGTCGACCGCCGCGCGATCTACCTGGCGGAAGGCCTCGGCCACTGCTTCGTCGCCCTGACGGACGATGCCACGGTCAGCTATCTGGTGACCGACGTGTACAACCCGGGCCGTGAGCACGGGATCAACCCCCTCGATCCCGACATCGACCTGCGCTTCCCGGCGGAGGCGGGCGAACCGCTCCTGTCCCCGAAGGACACCGAGGCGCCGAGCCTCGCCGAGGCCGCCGCGTCCGGCCTGCTGCCGACCTGGGAGGCCGCCCGCGCCTACTACGCGTCGCTCGACGCATCCACCGACCACGGAGGCAACTGACCGATGCGCGGAATCATCCTCGCCGGGGGCTCCGGCACCCGGCTCTGGCCCATCACCAAGGGCATCTCGAAGCAGCTGATGCCGATCTACGACAAGCCGATGGTCTACTACCCGCTGTCGACCCTGATGATGGCCGGAATCGATGAGATCCTCATCATCACCACTCCGGAGTACAACGACCAGTTCCGGGCGCTGCTCGGCGACGGCTCGCAGCTCGGCATCCGGCTCGAGTACGCGGTGCAGGAGTCTCCCGACGGCCTGGCGCAGGCGTTCATCATCGGCGAGGAGTTCATCGGCGACGAGTCCGTCGCGCTCGTCCTCGGCGACAACATCTTCCACGGCACGGGCCTCGGCTCGTCCCTGCGGAACCACAACGCGATCGACGGCGCGCTGATCTTCGCGTACCAGGTGAGCGACCCGACGGCCTACGGCGTCGTCGAGTTCGACGACACGTTCACGGCCATCTCGATCGAGGAGAAGCCGGCCAACCCGAAATCGCGGTTCGCCGTGCCCGGCCTCTATTTCTACGACAACCAGGTCGTCGAGATCGCGAAGACCATCGAGCCGAGCGCGCGCGGCGAGCTCGAGATCTCCACGGTCAACGAGCGCTACCTGCAGGCCGGCCGGCTGCAGGTCCAGGTGCTCGACCGCGGCACCGCGTGGCTCGACACCGGAACCTTCGAGTCGATGATGCAGGCCTCCGAGTACGTGCGGGTGATCGAGGACCGGCAGGGGTTCAAGGTCGGCTGCATCGAGGAGATCGCGTGGCGCGCGGGCTGGATCGACGACGCACAGCTGAAGACCCTGGCCGCTCCACTGGTGAAGAGCGGATACGGCACCTACCTGAGGGCGTTGCTCGAGCAGCAGTGACGTCCGGCGCCCAGCCGCCAAAACGGGCGGGAGGGGTGTGGCATCGGCGGATCGCCGCGCAGCCCCGTTAGGCTCGCCCGTGTGACGCCCCCTCGCCACCCGTTCCGCGCACTCATCGCCGTGTGCACCGCCCTCGTCGTCCTCCTGGTCGGCGGGATCGTCGTGCCGGCGCCGCCCGCGGAGGCGGCCGACGGAGCGGACTTCCAGGCCGGCTTCATCATCAGCGATTCGAACTTCTACAACGGCGGCGCGGTCGACGCCGGCAACATCCAGGCCTGGCTGAACCTCCAGGTCCCGATCTGCCGGGCCGGCTACACCTGCCTCAAGGACTACCAGGAGACCACCTACTCGCGCGTCGCAGACCCGATGTGCGCGGCGTACACCGGGGCTGCGAACG
>JBQCCO010000035.1:0-8606 GCA_051962155.1 Leifsonia sp.
TGCCCACCTGCCGGTCCGGATACACCTGCCTCAAGGACTACCGGCAGTCCACGGCGAGCAGGGCGGCCGTCGACGGCCGCTGCGGCGCGTACACCGGCGCGGCCAACGAACTCGCCTCCACGATCATCGCCAAGGTCGGAGCGGCCTGCGGCATCAGCCAGAAGGCGATCCTCGTGCTGCTCGAGAAGGAGCAGAGCCTCGTCACCGACACCTGGCCCACCGCCGGTCAGTACCAGATGGCGACCGGCTACGCCTGCCCGGACACCGGTCCGTGCGATCCCTCGACGCTGGGCTTCTACAACCAGGTGTACAAGGCCGCCTGGCAGTTCAAGCGCTACGGCAACCCGCCGGGGACCTCGAACTACTTCAGCTGGATCCCCGTCGGGCAGGTGAGTGCCATCCGCTACAGCCCGAACTCCGCGTGCGGATCGAGCAATGTGCTGGTCCGCAACGCCGCCACCGCCGCGCTCTACTACTACACGCCGTATCAGCCGAACGCCGCAGCCCTCGCCAATCTGTACGGCACCGGAGATGCCTGCTCGGCGTACGGCAACCGCAACTTCTGGCGGCTCTACACGGACTGGTTCGGCCCCTCGACCTCCGGCGTTCCCCCGATCGGCAACTTCGAGTCGGCGAACCTCCTGGCTACCACGTTCAGCATCGGTGGATGGGCGCTCGACCAGACTCTGGCGGCGACGTCGATCAACGTCCAGATCACCTGGAAGACGCCGGCCGGCACGACCACCAGCACGGTGACGGCCTCCGGAAACCGGCCGGACGTTGCGAACGCGTATCCTTCCGCAGGTCCCGCGCACGGCTTCACCGCGAGCATCGCGCGCTCCGGAGACGGCCAGTACACGGCCTGCGTCACGGCTCTGCCGGCGGCCGGGAACACGTCGGGCGCCACCGATCTCGGCTGCAGGGCGCAGTTCTACTCGAGCGCGATCGGGGGAGCGCCCGCAGGCTACCGGGTGCAGGGCTCGGACCGGTATGCGACGTCGGTCGCGGTTTCGCAGACGTCCTATCCGACACCCGGAGTGCCGGTGGTCTACATCGCCTCGGGGCAGGGATACGCCGACGCCATCGCCGCGAGTGCGGCAGCCGCGGTGCAGCGGGGACCACTCCTGCTCACGACCGGCGGCGATGTGCCTGCGAGCGTGATGACGGAGGTCAAACGTCTCGCTCCGGCGAAGATCGTCGTGGTCGGCGGGACGAATGTGATCGCCGACGCGGTTCTCGCGAAGCTGGCGACCATCCAGCCGAATGTCGTGCGGATCGCCGGCGGGGACCGCTTCGAGACGTCGCGTGCGGTGGCGAAGTACGCCTTCCCGGCCGCGACCGGGGCCTACTTCGCGAGCGGCCTGAACTTCCCGGACGCGCTCTCCGCGGCATCGGCGGCGAGCGTCGGCGGCCAGCCGGTCGTGCTCGTCACCGGTTACGGAGCGGTGGATGCGCCGACCAGCGCCTACGTCACCAGCGCCAAGCTCACCTCGGCCACCGTGATCGGGGGCTCGGCGATCATCGCCGGGTCGTTCGACACCTCCCTCCAGTCGGCGGGACTCACGGTCGCCCGGATCGGAGGAGCCGATCGCTACGACACCAGCCATCTGGTGAACGCCCAGAGGTTCCAGACGGCCGGCACGGCCTACATCGCCTCGGGCATCGACTTCCCGGACGCCCTCTCCGCGGCCGCGAGGGCGGGAGCCGCGAAAGCGCCGCTGTTCCTCTCACCCAGCTGGTGCCTGCCGCGCTCGGTCGGCAACGACATCGTCTCGATGAAGACGTCGAAGGTCTACTTCATCGGCGGGCCGTCGGCCCTCTCGGGCGCGGTGACCGGCTACATCGCCTGCTGAGGGCTCAGGGTCTCGGAGGGCTCAGGGTCTCAGGGGCTCGGAGGGCTCAGGCGCTGTCGTCGAGCCGGAGGTAGCGGTAGAACTCCGCCTTGCGCTCCGCGAGCGTGTGGTGCTGGTTCGTCTCGTCCAGGACGAACTCGACCGGGGTGTCGACCTTGCGCAGGACCCAGCCGCGCTTGCGGGCGTAGCCGCACATCCAGATGTCCTCGACGAACGCGAAGTAGCGCGGCAATCCGGTGAAGAAGGACAGGTCGGAGACGATGTCGAGGTCGCAGGCGCACCCGCCGGTGCCGACGTAGCTGACGCGGTCGCCCGGCTCGGCCGGCGTGCGCGCCCAGTACTCGCCCTCCATCGTCCACGCCCAGTACCCGGCGATGGTGTGCGGGCCGGATGCCTCCAGAAGATCCGTGAGGAAGTGGTCGCTGACGTCCTGGTCGTCGTCGAGCATGACGAAGGCGCCGCGCGCGCCCGAGGTCCAGAGCTTCCGGGCGACGAAGAACCGGCCGAGCCCGCCGACGTTGACGGGGCTGCTGAACAGGGACACACCGGCGAGAGCACCGTGCGGGCGGTACGCCGCCACCCGCTCCCGGTAGTAGCGGTCATCGGCCGGCTGGTTGTTCCACAGCAGGAGCCGCACGCGCGGTCCCTGCTGGGCGTCGAGCTCCGTGAGGACCGCGTCGATGCGTTCCCGGCGGTTCCAGAGGCACATGATCACGGTGATCTCGCCGGGTCCGCCCGCGGGGTTCGCGGAGTACAGCGGACGCAGCCGGAACCGGCCCGCGCGGTACAACCGCATCGCCACCCGCCAGCGGACGGCTGCGATCGCACGCCGCCCGAACGTCGCTGCGCTCATCGCGACACCCACCACAGTCGTCCCCACAGCCCGAGCCGGACCGCGAGCCGCACAGGGGCGAAGTACCAGGCCTCGTAGCGGTGCGAGAGGTACCGGTAGGCGCTGTCGTGGTGCGCCTTCTCCATGCGTTTGCGTTCGCGCGAGGTGGAGTGGGCGCCGGTGTGGGTGACGACGGCCTCCGGGATGTAGACGTTGCGCCACCCCGCTCGGCCCAGCCGGTCGCCGAGGTCGACGTCCTCGAAGTACATGAAGTACCCCGGATCGAACCCGTCGATCTGGCGGTACGCGTCACCGCGGATGAGCAGGCACGCGCCGGACAGCCAGCCGGCGTCCCGCCGGCTCTCGGTCTCCCTCTCGGCGCGGTAGCGCACCGACCACGGGTTCGTGGGCCACATCCGGCCGAACAGCGCGTGGGCCACGCCCGTACGCAGTGAGGGCAGCCGCCGCGCAGAGGGGTACACGGTGCCGTCCGCGTCGAGGATCTTCGGGCCGAGGGAGCCGGCGTCCGGCAGCTGCTCGCCGGCGGCGACGAGCGCATCCACGGCTCCGGGCGTGAACACGACGTCGGGGTTCGCGACGAGAACGTAGTCCGGTGTCGCCGTCGCGGCGTCCACGGCCGCCCGGACGCCTCCGCCGTAGCCCTCGTTGACCTCGAGCTCGACGAAGCGATGGCCGGCCGCCGTCACGGCGGCCCGAACCGCCGCTGCCTCCTCGGACGCGTTGTCGGCGACGACGACCTCGTCGATGCGTCCGGCGTCCGCGAGCGAGGCGAGGAACGGCTGGATGGTGTCGCTCGAGTTGTACGTCACGGTCACCGCGAGCACCCTCGGGACACCGTGCGCGGCGGGATCCGTCCCCTCGCCGGTCACGCCGACGGCTCGACGACCTCGGGGACGGAGTGCACCATCCCGATGGCGAGCGGATAGTACGGGACGTCGAACGAGCAGGCCTGCGGCTTGTCCGACAGGTGACGGCCGGCCCGGTCCATCAGAGAGGCGTTCACGAAGTACTTACCGGCGCCGAAGCGGGCGTCGCGCAGCAGGAAGGCGACGGTCTGCCGCTCTTTGAGCCGTGACACCTCGGCGCCGATCCGTTCCGTCGTCGTGCCGTAGACCGGCTGCCCGAGTGTGTTGTCGATCTGGATCGCGCACTTCCAGTCCTCGATGCCCGTTTCGTGCTCCAGGGTGATCTCGATGCGCAGGTCGTCGCCCGGCTGGACCGGATCTCCGACAGCCCGGCCGTCCGCCCACGCTCGCGCCTCCACGACCGTGCCGTGCTCCACGCTCACCGGTCCGTGCTTGGCGGTCTGCACGGCAGCCTCCGCTTCGGCCTCGAGCACGCGGCGGCCCTCGAGGACCTTGCGGAACTCGGTGACGGCACCGCCCGGCTCGCCGTCGTAGACGACCTCGCCCTTGTTCAGCAGGATCGCCCGGTCGGCCAGCTCCGTGACCTGACCCAGGTTGTGGGTGACGAGGATGATGGTCCGTCCCTCGTCCTGGAACGAGCGGATCTTGTCCAGGCACTTGCGCTGGAAGGCCTCGTCGCCGACGGCGAGGACCTCATCGACCAGCAGCAGGTCCGGATCGGTGTGCACGGCGACGGCGAAGGCCAGCCGCACATACATGCCGGAGGAGTAGAACTTCACCTGCGTGTCGATGAAGTCGCCGATGCCGGAGAAGCCGAGGATCTCGTCGAACCGCTCCTCCGTCTCCTGGCGGCTGAGCCCGAGGATGGACGCGTTCAGGTAGACGTTCTCGCGACCCGTCAGGTCCGGGTGGAAGCCGGCGCCCAGCTCCAGGAGGGCAGCGATCCGGCCGCGGCGCGCAACGCTTCCGCTG
The DNA here is from genome assembly GCA_051962155.1 of Leifsonia sp. Classification (GTDB taxonomy): domain Bacteria; phylum Actinomycetota; class Actinomycetes; order Actinomycetales; family Microbacteriaceae; genus Leifsonia. The sequence continues at coordinate 4,545 of JBQCCO010000035.1, forward strand.
GTGGGGTCGATGATGCCGCCGATGACCTTCAGCAGAGTGCTCTTGCCCGAGCCGTTGTGGCCGATCAGCGCGACCGTGTGGCCGGCGCGGATGTCGATGGTGACGTGGCGGAGGGCCCAGAACTCCTCGCGGTGCTGACGCCCGCGGCCGAAGGCGACGAGTCGTTCCTTGAGGGAGTTGTCCTTGCGGATGACGAAGCGCTTCGAGACGTCTCTCACCCGGACGATCTCCGGGGCCTCGTCCTCGGTCGCAGCCGCGGTGGCTGTTGTCGTGTCCGTCGTCATGCTCACACCACCTGCGCGAAGTTGCCCTGCAGGCGCGCGAAGACCCGCTGGAAGCCGAAGAGGAGGACGATCCCGATGACGAAGGCGACGCCCATGCGCAGGAGCAGCTGGTCCGGGTAGTGGGCTACGCCCTGGCCGCCCACCCACATCGCCTTCTGGAAGCCGAGGACGGCCAGCGTGATCGGGTTGTCGGTGTAGATGTCGAGCGCGAGGCCGTGGCCGAGGGCATCCCGCACCATGGTCCACGAGTAGACGATCGGCGAGGCCCACAGGAGCAGCAGCAGCACGACCTCGACCAGGTACTGGATATCGCGCAGATAGACGTTCACGGCGGACAGCAGCAGTCCGAATGCCGTGCCGTACAGCAGGAGTAGCAGCACGGACGGGATGAGGTACCAGGTCTCGGCATGCAGCGGTGCCCTGCCGACCACGATCGTCGCGACCAGCAGGATCGCGAACTGGATGACGAAGTTGAACCCGGCAGAGCCCACGCTCGCCAGCGGGAAGATCTCGCGTGGGAGGTAGACCTTCTTGATCAGCCCGGCGTTCCCCACGATGGATGCGGTCGTCCCGCCGATGATCTCGCTGAAGAGCCCGTAGACGGTCAGGCCGGAGAACACGTAGATGGCGAAGTCGGGGATGCCCTTCGCCGCGCCCAGGACCTTGCCGATGACGACCGCGTAGATGAGCAGCTGGGTGAGCGGGCGCACCAGCGTCCAGATGAAGCCCAGCACGCTGTCCTTGTAACGGGACTTGAGGTCGCGGCGGATGAGCAGAGAGAGGAGCTCGCGGTGCCGCAGGATGTCCCGCAGTGCTGCCCAGGACCCTCCGGACTTGTCGTCGCCGCCGACCGTCACCATCCGCTCCTGGGAGAGCGAACGGTATCGATCCAGTGCAGTCATTCAGTCGTCGTTTCTGTTCTCGGGCATCGATTGATTATAGCTTGCGGCGCCTGCGGGCGACCCATTCGGAGGTCGCGCGGAGCGGGCGGGTGAGCTTCCAGGAGGAGCTCTGCTCCAGGCCGCGGATCCGCGTGGTGAGGTCGTCCACGACGCGGTTCCGCTCGGACACGATTCCGGCGACGCGGTCCGGTGCGGGCGCCGGGTCGGCGCAGAACGCGACGAGCGGACGCAGTGTGTTCTCCCAGGTGTGCTCCCGGGCGTAGACCGCGATGTTCTCGGCGATGCGCGCGCGGGCCGCCGTGTCGTACAGCAACTCCTCGATGGCCCTCGCCAGCGCGTCCACGTCCTCCGGCGGGACGACGCGCCCGAGGTCGTGGTCGCGGATGATGTGGGCGAACGTGTCGCCGTCGGTGCTGATGATGGGGAGGGACGCCCAGAGGTAGTCGAGGATGCGCGTCCGGAAGCTGAACGCCGTCTCCAGGTGCTCGTAGTGCGTGCTCACGCCGAGGTCGGCGTCGAGGAGGTAGTCCGCGCGCTCCGCGTACGGGACCCACGACTCGTTGAAGAAGACGGTCTCGCCGGTGAGTCCGAGCGCGTCGGCGCGCTCGCGGGCCTGCACCGCCATCCGCATGGTCGGGATGTTCGGGTTCGGGTGGGCCGCCCCCAGGAAGAACAGCCGGAGGTCGGGATGCGCCTCCCGCGCGATGGCGACCGCTTCGATGAGCGTGAGCGGGTCGAACCAGTTGTAGATGCCTCCGCCCCAGACGATCACCTTGTCGTCCGGCCCGATGCCCGGGACGGTGCCCTTGATGCCGTGGCGGTTCTGCACGGGAGGCTCGTTCTGGACGCCGAAGGGCGCGACATCCAGCAGGGAGCGCAGGCCCGGGTCGCGGTCGTAGGTCGCGGGATTGATGCGGGCGAGCCCGGCCAGCTGCCCGAGCCAGAAGTCGCGCTGCTTCTCAGACGCGCAGACCAGGAAGTCGGCACGCTCCAGCTGGTCGTTGAGCACCTCGACGGTGTCGATGGCGACGGCCAGCCGGTCTTCCGGGTCCAGGTCCTTGCCCTGCTCCAGCTGCTCCAGGTGCATGGGGTCGTAGATGTCGGCGACGACGATCGTGTCGGTGGTCTTGATCCACGGGTGGCTGCGCAGGATGTGTCCCTGGAAGACGAGGACCTCCGCCCATTCGACGTGGGCGCGGAGGCCGCGGTCGTCCGCGAAGGCGACGTGGAAGTCGTCGTGCGAGAGATCGTCGGTCACCCGGTTCGTGGAGAGGAGGCGGACGTCCCCGACCGCACTCAGTGCCTTGGCGATCTCCCACGCGCGGATCGCCGGGCCGGCCATGAGCACCCCGAGCGTGTCGGGGGTCACGACGAGGATCCGCCTCCTCTGGGCGGTGGCGGGGTCGGTGGTCGGCATGGTGCTCCTTCTGCGTCGTCGAGCGGGCCGCTCCACCGCGGGTCCGGGCCAGACCGTTGGAAGGGCGACGTCGCGGGGGAGGCCTCTCGCCCGCATCCGGGTAAGCGCCGAGCACGAAAGCCGGGGGGAAGGCTATCACCGGTACCGGGGAGCGCGGTGTGCGATCCGGCCAGGTCGACTGCGCGGATTCTCAGCGACGGCCGCGCAGGAGGCGGGCGGCACCGTCGGCCAGCCGGACCACCCGGCGGCTGCGGAGCATCCCGAGCTGCTCGTGGAGCGCACGGTTCTCCTCGCGCGCCGCGTGCAGCTCCGCTGCGGCCCTCGCGCGATCGTCGAGAGCGGCTGCGAGCCGGCGGTCGAGGTCGGCCAGCGCGAGTCCGACCGCGCGGTCCACGGGCTCGGTGGCGGTATCGACCGGACGATCGGCGACCGGCGAGTGGACGGCCACGGCGATGCGTCTGTCCAGGACGTACTCGCCCGTGGAGAGGCCGGCCTCCAGCTCCGCAGCGTCGGGATGCCGGCACAGGTAGAGGGGATAGAGGACACCGGCCAGCAGGCGCCGGTAGTCCCGCATCCCGTGATGATTCGGGCTCGGGGTGAGCTCGGAGTTCTCGTACGCGGATCCCGCGTTGCGGACCTTGCGGCTGTACTGCTCCCACGAGCGCCAGGGGAAGTGCAGCACCTCGACCTCGAAGCCGTCGGGGACGGGACCGCGGTTCTCCAGGCTCACGAAGTGGTTTCCCTGCACGACCTCGATGCCCGGGTCGCCGATGTGCGCCGCATCGTGCGTGGCGTGCGCCTTGAGGCCCACCCGGTGGAGCGCCGCTTCCGTGCGGAGGTCGCGGTAGACGAGGCGCTGGAGGCCGGTGCCCGCGAGGGCGGCAGGGCCGATCATGTCGTGCACCGGGACATCGAAGGCCTGGATACTCTTCGGGATCCCGCCGAACGCCTCCTTCAGCGTGAGACCGTCGGCACGGGGAAGCCAGAACTCGTCGGCGTCGGCATTGATCACCCAGTCCGCGCCGTGCTCCGTGGCCGCTTCGCGAGCCATGCGCGTCACGGTGACGGCCTGCTGCTTGCGGTGCTCCGGCTCCTGATGGAGGACGATCCGGCCATCGGCCGCATAGCCCTCGAGGAGTTCGGCTGTGCCGTCGACCGAGCCGTTGTCCGTGACGATGAGCGTGTCGACGCCCTGGGCCAGATGGTGATCGATCATCGCGCCGACGATGTCGGCCTCGTCGCGCACCATCAGGGTCATGGCAAGTCTCACTGACGCCTCCTCGCCTTCCAGTCTAGGCGGGGCGGCCCCACCGGCCTCCCGGCTAGACTTGCGCGGATGAACGCATGGATGAGCCGCTCACGACGTGCGTTCGGCCGTCTGCTGCCAGCAGGATCACAGCGAGGACGAGTCCTCCGAGCGGGCAAAGATGCCGCGCTCACCTTCCGTGCCCAGCTCCGG
>JBQCCO010000036.1:0-18688 GCA_051962155.1 Leifsonia sp.
GTCCTACAACGCCGACAACACGGTGCTCACCATGAAGCTCCGCAGTGACGTGACCTTCACAGACGGCACCAAGTTCGACGCTTCAGCAGCGGCGAAGAACCTCCTTCGGTTCCGGGACGGCACCTCGCCGCAGAAGGCGTACCTGGCGACGCTGGCGGATGCGACAGCGGTCGACCCGACCACGCTGCGGCTGACGCTCAGCGCCCCGAACCCGTCGCTGCTGTCGTTCCTCACCCAGAACCCGGGGCTGGAGGAGAGCCCGGCTGCGTTCGGCACTCCCGGCGAGAAGACGACACCGGTCGGATCTGGTCCGTACGTGCTCGACAAGAAGGCGACCGTCGTGGGATCGACCTACGTGTTCACGAAGAACCCGAAGTACTGGGCGCCTCAGCAGCAGCACTACGCGAAGCTCGTGATGAACGTGTACTCGACTCCCACAGCGATCCTGAATGCCGTCAAGGGTCACCAGATCAATGGCGCCCCGCTCACCGACAACTCCACCATCCCGCAGATCAAGGGCGCGGGTTTCACCGCCAATGGCCAGCAGTTGAACTTCTTCGGGCTGCTGCTCTTCGACCGGAGCGGGGCGATCGCACCGGCGCTGGGGAACGTCAAGGTCCGGCAGGCCATCAACTACGCGTTCGACCGGAAAGCCATGCTGAAGGCGGTCGGGCAGGGCTACGGCGCGGTCACGTCGTCGATCTTCTCGCCCGACTCGTCGGGTTACGACAAGGCGATGGACAGCTACTACCCGTACGACCCGAAGAAGGCCAAGGCGCTGCTGAAAGAGGCCGGCTACTCGGGCGGTCAGATCACCCTCACCATGCCCACGTCATCCGGCTTCACCCCGGCCACCTACGCGCTCACGAAGCAGTACCTCGGTGATATCGGGATCCAGGTCAACGAGGTCAACGTGGCGCCGACCAGTTTCCTCGGCGACCTGCTCGCGGCGAAGTACGGAAGCACCGTGATGCAGCTCAAGGCTGCGCCGACGACCTGGGAGACCTTGACTCTGGACGTGCTTCCGACCGCCGGCTGGAACCCCTTCCACACCAAAGACGCCACGGTGAGCGCGCTGGCCAAGACGATCCAGTCCGGCACGAAGGCCGAGGCGGCGGATGCGGCCAAGAAGCTGAACACGTACATCGTCCAGCAGGCGTGGTTCGCTCCCTGGTACCGGCCCCAGCAGACCTATGCGACCGACCCGACGACGTCCGTGCAGACCCAGACGGGCAACGCATATCCCTACCTCTGGAGCTTCGTTCCGAAGAAGTGACGCTCTCGGGGTGGGGGTGACTCCCCACCCCGATCGTTCGAAGGACTCCCACCATGCTCAGTTTCATCGCCCGGCGAATCGTCTCCGGCGTCATCCTCGTGGTCGCGATCTCGGTGATCGCCTTCCTCCTGCTCTACGCGGGCGGCGGGAACATCGCGCGACGGCTCCTCGGGGAGGATGCCTCGGCGCAGACCGTCGCCCAGAAGTCGCACGAACTCGGCCTCGACCAGCCTCTCATCTCCCAGTTCGGGTCCTGGGTCTCCGGTGTCTTCCACGGCGACTTCGGCGCATCCTGGTTCACCAGTCAGCCGGTCAGCGACGCCATCGTGAGCCGGCTGGCCGTCACCTTGTCGCTGGTGCTCGGAGCGACCATCCTCATCGCGATCGTCTCGGTCGTTCTCGGAGTCCTCGCCGCAACACGAGGCGGCTGGGTCGACACCGTCGTCCAAGTGGTCTCGCTCGTGGGAACCGCTATTCCCGGGTTCCTCATCGCCCTCGGTCTCGTGGTCGTGTTCGCCATCGACCTGGGCTGGGTCGCCCCGACCGGATACGTGCAGTTCACCACGTCGCCGCAGGGCTGGATCAGCTCGATCATCCTCCCGGTCATCGCGCTCTCCCTGGGTGGTATCGCGGGAGTGACGCAACAGATTCGCGGGTCCATGCTGGATTCGCTCCGTCAGGACTACGTGCGCACCTTGAAGAGCCGCGGACTGTCCAGCCGTTCCGTCGTGCTCAAGCATGTCCTCCGGAATGCCGCGGGCCCCGGTCTCGCAGTCCTCGGCGTCCACTTCGTCGGATTGCTCGGCGGAGTCGTCATCATCGAGCAGATCTTCGCCATTCCCGGTATCGGCCAGGTGGCGGTGACCGCGACGTCCCAGGGGGACATTCCGCTGGTGATGGGCCTGGTGGTCGCGACGGCGATCCTGGTCGTCCTCCTCAATCTCGTCGTCGACCTCGCCCAAGGTTGGCTCAATCCGAAGGTGCGTCTCTCATGATCGACCCTCTAGCCGGCGATCTCACCGACGAGATCCAGGCCGCAGTGACTCGGTCGTCGCGATCGCTGCTCCGCCGTCTGCTGAAGAAGCCGATCGCCGTGGCGTCGTTGTCGTTCCTCCTCTTCATCGTGCTCATCGCCGTGTTCGGGCCCGACCTCGCCCCGCACGACCCGAACGCAGCCTCTGCGGCGGACGTGCTCGGGCCTCTCAGCGCCACGCATCCACTGGGCACCGACAGCGCCGGGCGGGACGTGCTCTCGCGTCTGCTGTTCGCGACGCGTTTCAGCATCGCCGGAGCGGCTCTGGCGCTGATCGTGGCTGCCCTCATCGGAGTGACCGGCGGCCTCATCGCCGGGTACTACGGCCGGTGGTTCGAGGGGCTGTCCTCGTGGGTCGTCGGGATCCTGCAGGCGCTCCCCGGGATCGTCGTCCTCCTTGCAGCGCGTGCGGTGCTCGGCCCGTCGCTGTGGACGTCCATGGCGATCTTCGGAGTGCTCCTGTCGCCGGCGTTCTACCGGCTCGTCTACTCGACGGTGACGGCGGTCAGAGACGAACTGTACGTGGATGCCGCCCGCGTCTCCGGGCTGACGGATGGCCGCATCATCTCCCGCCATATCCTGACGGTCGTCCGCGGGCCCGCGCTCGTGCAGGCATCCTTCGTCGCCGGCGTCGCCATCTCGATCCAAGCCGGACTCGACTTCCTCGGTCTCGGCGATCTGTCGATCCCGACGTGGGGGTCCATGCTCAACGAAGGCTTCTCGAACATCTACACGGACCCCGTGCTGATGCTCTGGCCGAGCCTCGCGATCGGTCTCACGTGCGTGTCCCTCGTCCTGCTCGCCAACGCGCTCCGCGACACCCTCGAGCAGAGTGGGCGAAAGCGTCGTCGCACACGCCGGGACAAGCCGGCATCCATTCCCCCGATCGAACGCGAGCCCATCGTCTCCCACGGTGGCGACCACCGATTCGACGGTGCGGAGGTGCTTCTCGCGGTCGACCGGCTCGCCGTCGGATACGGACAAGGGGACGGCTCGATCACGACCGTGGTGGAGGATGTCTCGCTGACCGTCCGCCGCGGCGAGGTGCACGGTCTGATCGGCGAATCCGGATCCGGCAAGACGCAGACCGCCTGGTCGGTGCTCCGGCTGCTTCCGGACGGCGGCCGCATCGTGGGTGGCTCGATCACCTTCGAGGGACAGGATCTCGCTGGGAAGACCGAAGCGCAGATGCGGGCCCTGCGCGGGCTCAAGATCGGGTACATCCCTCAGGAGCCGATGTCGAACCTCGACGCGTCCTTCACTGTGGGGAGCCAACTGGTCGAGCCGATGAGAGTGAAGCTCAAGCTCAGCAAGTCCGCCGCCAAGGCGCGTGCGCTCGAACTCCTCCGACGAGTCGGCATCCCCAACCCGGAGCGCACCTTCAACGCTTATCCGCATGAGATCTCCGGCGGTATGGCGCAGCGCGTCCTGATCGCCGGTGCGGTCTCCTGCGACCCGGATCTGCTGATCGCTGACGAACCGACCACCGCGCTCGATGTGACGGTCCAGGCGGATGTGCTCGACCTTCTCCGCAGCCTGCAGAGCGAACTGAACATGGGGATGATCCTCGTGACGCACAACTTCGGGGTCGTCGCCGACCTCTGCGACACCGTGTCCGTGATGCGATCGGGCCGAATCGTCGAGACCGGCCCTGTGCTCGAGCTCTTCGCACGCCCCCAGCACCCGTACACGCAGTCCTTGTTCGATGCGGTCCTCGACGAGAGCGAGGGATCCGGCTCGGTTGCTGCCGACATCGAAACCGCTGACACGAATGGAGCCCTGCGATGAGCGAGACCCTTGTCGACATTCGGGATGTCGTCGTGGAGTATCCCGCGAAAGGCTTCGGGAAGAAGCCGTTCCGGGCACTGAAGGGCGTGTCCTTGGACATCGCGGCCGGCGAGACCGTCGGCCTCGTGGGCGAGTCGGGCTCCGGGAAGACCACATTGGGCCGCGCCGTCCTCGGCCTGGCGCCGGTGACCGGGGGTTCCATCACCTACGACGGCCGCGACCTGGCCACGCTGTCGAAGAAGGCCCGGCGGGGGCTGGCCCACGAGATCCAGGTCGTCTTCCAGGACCCGTACACGTCGCTCAATCCGTCCATGACCATCGAGCAGATCCTCATGGAGCCGCTGACAGTCAGAAACCTGTCTGTGAAAGACGCGCGCGCTCGGGTGCGCGGGCTCCTGGACGAGGTCAGGCTGCCGAGCAACGCAGGCGAACGGCTGCCCCGCGAGTTCAGCGGCGGCCAGCGGCAACGCGTCGCGATCGCACGGGCGCTGGCGCTCCAGCCCAAGCTGATCGTCTGCGATGAGCCGGTCTCCGCATTGGACCTCTCCACCCAGGCCCGAGTGCTGGAGCTGTTCAAGGAGATCCAGCAGCGGACCGGTGTCGCGTATCTGTTCGTCTCGCACGACCTCGCTGTGGTCCGGCATCTCAGTCACCGCGTCGCGGTGATGTACCACGGCGAGATCGTCGAGTGGGGAGACGCCGAACAGGTGACGACGCGCCCCGAACACCCGTACACGCAGCGGCTCTTCCTCGCGGCACCTGTTCCCGACCCCGTGCTCCAGGCGAAGCGCCGAACGGAACGCCACGAACTTCTCGCCAACCAGAACCGCGAATCGACCAGTACGGTCGCCGTCGCCGCCGTCTGATCTTTTCGACAAGGAACTCCATCATGCGCGCCATCATCCTGATGTTCGACAGCCTGAACCGGCACATGCTGCCGCCGTACGCCGACACCTTCGTCGACGCGCCGAACTTCGCGCGACTGGCACGCAGGGCGACCACGTTCGACAACTTCTATGCGGGTTCGATGCCCTGCATGCCCGCACGCCGCGAACTGCACACCGGCCGGCACAACTTCCTGCACCGCAGCTGGGGCCCGCTCGAGCCCTTCGACGACTCGATGCCCGAGATGCTGAAGAACGCGGGCGTTCATACCCACCTCGTCTCCGATCATCAGCATTACTGGGAGGACGGAGGCGGCACGTACCACACCCGCTACAACACGTGGGAGTTCTTCCGCGGCCAGGAGGGCGACAACTGGAAGGGCGATGCGGATGCCCTCCGCGGGGTGCGATTCCCGGCCACGCTGAGGACACAGGACGCCGTGAACCGCCGCTACATGACGACGGAGGCCGAGCACACCCAGACCCGCACCGTGGACGCCGGAATCGAGTTCCTGGAGACCAACGTCGGAGCGGATCGCTGGCTGCTGCAGATCGAGCTCTTCGACCCGCACGAGCCGTTCTTCGTCCACCAGAAGTATCGCGAGCTGTATCCCGACACGTACGAGGGCCCGGAGTTCGACTGGCCCGATTACGCGAAGGTCGTCGAACCCGAGGACCAGGTCGAGCACGCACGCACGCAATACGCGGCGCTGGTCTCGATGTGCGACTTCTCCCTCGGCCGGGTGCTCGACTACATGGACGAACACGACATGTGGGCGGACACGATGCTCATCGTCAACACGGACCACGGCTTCCTGCTGGGCGAGCACGGTTGGTGGGCCAAGTCGGTCCAGCCCTGGTTCAACGAGCTCGTGCATCTGCCGATGTTCCTGTGGGACCCCCGGTTCCAGGACGCGGACACGCGTCGCGGCGAACTGGCCCAGACCATCGACATCCCACCGACCGTCCTGAAATTCTTCGGACTCGACCCCGCGCCCGACATGCTGGGCCAGGATCTTGCGGTGGCCGAGGGGAAGAGTGGTGCGCTCTTCGGCATCCACGGCGGTCATGTGAACGTCACCGACGGCCGTTACGTCTATATGCGTGCGAGCGCGGATGCAGCGAACGGCCCCATCGAGGACTACACGCTCATGCCCACGCACATGCGCAGCAGGTTCGGCGTCGACGAACTGCTCGACTGGGAGCCGGCAGCGCCGTTCGACTTCACCAAGGGCCTGAGGACGATGCGGATCGACGCCATCGGTACCTTCCGCATCAACTCCTGGCAGCACGGCACCCTGCTGTGGGATCTGGAGACCGATCCCGGTCAGACGACGCCCATCGTCGACGACGCCGTCGAACTGCGGATGATCGCCCTGTTGCTCGAGCTCCTCCGGAAGAACGACGCCCCGGCGAGCGTGTTCGAGCGCCTCGGCCTGCCTGTCGAGGGCCTGGCCGACGCCCGCCACCTGTCGGCACGACGAGACGCCGACCGGGCCAGAGCTGTCGCGGCCCCGCTCCCGGACGTGGCATCGCTTCCTGCTCTTCCGCTGCTCCGGACACCCGTCCACTCCCTCCTCGCCGACGACGCGACCCGGTCGGTGCTGGACCGTCACCTCCCGTGGCTGGGAACGACCGAGCTCGTCGCCTCCACGCCGTGGGCCACCGTCCTGGGCATGGCGAAAGCCGGCACCGTCGATGCGGCCAGTCTGGTCGCCATCGCGGAGGAGCTCGCGCAGGCCACCGCAGCGAGCGCCGTCTCGTGACCGGGGACCACGTCGGCCGGCCGAACATCGTCTGGATCAGCACCCACGACATCAACCCGGACCTCGGCTGCTATTCAGGCGTGTGGCCGGGGGCGGAGTACGCCGTGACGCCACATCTGGACGCACTGGCGGCACGGGGCGTCCGGTTCGACAACGCGTTCGCCGCGGCGCCGATCTGCGCTCCGTCGCGTTCGGCGATCATCACCGGCTGCTATCCCACCGCGATCGGGACGATGCACATGCGATCCAAAGCCGTGCCCCCGGAGACCGTGAGACTTCTGCCGGAGGTGTTGCGTCAGGAGGGCTACTACTGCACGAACAACTGGTTCACCGATTTCCAGCTGGAGCTGCCCGACATCGCGTTCGATGAGTGCAGCCCCACCGCCCACTGGAGGAACAGACCGGACGAGTCGACACCGTTCTTCGCCGCGTTCCACGGGATGGCCACGCACGAGTCGCAGCTCTACCTGGACGATGAGGCCTTCGCGGCGGCGACGCGTCGCGTTCCCGAGAGCGCACGTCATGATCCGGCAGCGGCGCCCCTTCCTCCCTACTACCCGGACGAGCAGGTCTTCCGCACGGCGTGGGCGCGGTACTCGGATCTGATCACCGCGATGGATCTGTGGGTCGGAGACATCCTCGCCGAACTCGAGGAGGACGGTCTGCTCGAGGACACGATCGTCGTGTTCTGGAGCGACCACGGCAAAGGCATGCCCCGGGCCAAACGCTGGCCGAACGAGTCGGGACTGCGTGAGCCCCTGATCGTCAGCTGGCCCGGACGGGTGCCCGCGGGCGTCGCAGCAACCGGTCTCGTCCACACGATGGACCTCGCGCCCACGATGCTGGGCCTGGCCGGCATCGAGATCCCCGGAGGGATGCACGGCGTTCCGCTGCTCACCCCGGACGGCGCAGTGGTCGCGGAGCCGAACGCGTACACCTACGGAGGCCGCGATCGACAAGGTGAAGCGGAGGACCGTTCGCGCACGGTCCGGGATGCCCGATTCCGGTACATCCGCAACGACTTCCCCGATAAGCCCGCCATGATCCATACGGATTACCCGGACCGGTTCCCGACCTGGGAGGCGTACCGTCTCCTCGCTGCGGCCGAAGCACAGCAGCGTGCACGCGGCGAACGCCCGTCTGCGCTGGATCGACTCCAACGCTCGGTCGTCGCCCAGTCGAAGCCTGCTGAGGAGCTCTACGACATCCTCGCCGACCCCCACGAGACGACCAACCTCGCAACCGACCCGGCCTACGCGGACCATCTCGCCCGGCTGCGCGCGGCGCTCGCCGGCTGGATCGACCGGTTCGGCGACCTCGGGCGCATGCCGGAGGAGCAGCTCGAGGAGCAGTGGCGCCCGGACGGCCGCCGCAGACGCACACCAGAACCGGCCGCCGCCATCGAGAACGGTCTCCTGACGATCCGATCGAGTACGCCCGGAGCCATCCTCGGCTGGACGACGGAGGCTCCCCGTGAGCAGCGAACGGTGGAGGGACCCGCGAGGGACTTCGGATCGTCGTCGTCCGACGCGCGGCGGTGGCGCCCGTACTCCGGACCGGTAGCCGTCGATGCGCCGGTCCGCGTCAAGGCGTGGCGGCTCGGATACGAGCCGAGCACCGAACTCCTGGTCGAGGCCGCCCCGGCCCACACCGTCGCCCTGTGACATCCGCATCCACGAACCCAAGAGGAATCTCGATGACTCGACCGAACATCATCTTCATCATGTCCGACGACCACGCGGCGCACGCCATCTCGGCGTACGGCAGCCGGGTCAACCGAACGCCGAACCTGGACCGGATCGCCGACGAGGGGATGCGGATGGATGCGGTGTACTGCACCAATTCGATCTGCAGCCCGTCTCGGGCGACGATCCTCACCGGAACGTACAGCCACATCAACGGTGTCTCGTCGATCTGGACCGAGCTCGACTATCGCGTACCCACGTTCATCGACGTCCTGCACCGCAACGGCTACAAGACGGCGATGTTCGGCAAGTGGCACCTCGGCGAGCACGGCGACTCCGTGCCGAGGAGCTTCGACGACTGGAAGATCTTCCCCGGCCAGGGCGACTACGTGGACCCGGAGATGATCGACCGGGATGGTGCGCACACGGTGCCGGGATACGCGACGGACATCGTCACCGACCTGTCCATCGACTGGATCGACAGCCTCGAGCGGGACGAGCCGTTCTGCGTGATGGTGCACCACAAGGCCCCGCATCGCCCCTGGATCCCCGACGAGAAGCACAAGCACCTCTACGCAGACGGGAGCATCCCCGAGCCGGCGACATTCTTCGACGACTACGCGACGCGAAGCAAGGCGGTACGCGGCGTCCGGATGACGATCGCTGACGACATGGGCGCCGACGACCTGAAGATGGAGGTCCCTGAGCACCTCCGCGGACCCGAGAACCGCGCTGCCCGGATGAGCTGGAAGTACCAGCTCTACATGCGCGACTATCTCCAGTGCATCCAGTCCATCGACGACAACGTCGGCCGCCTGCTGGATCACCTCGAAGAGACCGGGCAGGCGGAGAACACGCTCATCGTCTACACCTCCGACCAGGGTTTCTTCCTGGGCGACCACGGCTGGTTCGACAAGCGGCTCATGTTCGACCAGTCGCTGCAGATGCCCATGCTCGTGCGCTGGCCGCACAGGATCGAACCGGGAAGCCGGTGCGAGTCGATCATCACCAACGTGGACTTCGCCGCCACGTTCCTGGACGCCTGCGGCATCGACCCGTCGGAACTCTCCACCTCACAGGGACGCAGCTTCCTCCCCCTCCTCCGCGGCGAGCAGCTCGCGGACTGGCCGGACGCCATGTACTACCGCTACTGGGAGCACGACGACCCGATCCACGCCGCTCCCGCGCACTACGGCATCCGCACCGACCGGTTCAAACTCATCTACTACTACGGCGCGGGCATGGGGGTTCCTGGCGCATCCGACCGCATTATGCAGCCGGAATGGGAGCTGTACGACCTCGAAAGCGATCCGAGCGAGGTCCGCAATGTCGCCGACGACCCCCGCTACGCCGACGTCCGCCGTCAGCTCGAAGCGAAGATGGCCGAGTACCAGCGGCACTACCACGATGAGCCTTACGTCGGCCCGGACACCCCGCAACCCGTCTGGGGACCGTACGACGAAGCCCTTTTCGAGCGCGTCCAGCAGTATGTGGCGCTCGTGAGGTCGTCGAGCTGAGGCGATGAACCGGATCACAGCCGGCTCGGACCGTTCCGGTTACGCCCGCGATCTCGAGGCAGGATCGCGCTTTCCCTCGGCGAGGGCGACGGGGCGGCTCGTTTTCGCCTCGTTGCTGCTCGGCCTCGCTCTTATGCACCTCGCCGCGTGGATGCTTTCCTGAGCCAGGGATAAGACGACCGCCGGCCGAGGTCGACGCCGGCCCGGCTAGCTCGCGTGCGGCATGGGGCCCGTCGCTCGCGCGATCCCGCGCAGCTCGGCGTACTCGTGCCCGTCGAGCGAGAGCGGCTCGTGGGGACTCACGGCGGTGTAATAGTGCTCCAGACGCCCGTTCCAGGAGATGACAGCCGGCTTGTGCGTATGGATGGAGTCGATCGAGCCGACGGGGCCGATGTCGAGCAGGATCTCGCGCGACTTCTCCCAGGTCAGCAGGTCGCGGGAGGTCGCGTAGCCTTCGCGCGCGTGGCCGTCGGCGGCGAGGCCGAAGTAGAACATGATCCAGAAGTCGCCGTCGCGAAGTACGCACGGGTCGGAGGCGAAACGCTCGTCGAACGAACCGGGCTCGCCGGTGAAGAGCACCGGGTTCTGGGAGAAGCGTTGCCAGTGCGTCAGATCGCGGGACACGGCGAGCCCGGTCTGCTCCGTCCACGACGGCGGCACGGCGACGGAGCCGAACTCGTCGTGGTCCTTGGCGTTGTAGAAGACGTAGAAGAGGCCGTCGTGCTCGAGCAGCCACGATTTGTAGAGACCGCCCTGCTCCCATGAACCCCCGTCCCGGGGTCGCAGGACGTCGCCCGTCTCCTCCCAGGTCTCGAGGTCGCGGCTGCGTAGGAATCCGATGGATCCCGGTCCGGCCTCGTATCCGGCTGCGGGGTACGCGTGGTAGGTCGAGAGGTACCAGCCGTCGAAGGTGCGCAGTGCTCCCGGGGAGAAGAGGTCGTTCTCGCGCACGATGGAGGTCATGGCCGCGTTGTACTTCCGCAGCTCGCTCGCGGGGTCCCGAGGCAGCACGACCTGACCTTCGCCCCACCCATCCTCGCCCTTCCAGGTGAGCGCGCTCTGGTAGCCGATGCCGTCCCAGCCGACGTACGTCATACCCTGCCGGCCGTCGAGGGAAAAGACGAACGGGCAGTCCACGGCGAGGGCGTCGAAGGTGCCCGGGTGGTGCGACGGGCGCACGGCGAGCTCATTCTCCCGAACCGGGGTGGCGATGCGTTCGGGGGTGAACGCCAGGTGGGTCGTCGTCATGGGGTCACTTTCCCGTGCCGGCGACGAGGCCGGACACGTAGTAGCGCTGGAGGATGATGAACAGGACCACGCACGGCAGCATGGTCACCGTGATCCCCGCCTGAAGGCCGCCCCAGTCGATGGTGTTGAGCGGTCCGTTCTGCGCGTTGAGCAGCGCGATGGGGAGAGTGAAGCTGGGGTTGTCGTTGAGCAGCACGAGGGCGGCGAGGAACTCGTTCCATGCCGCGAGGAAGGCGAACAGCGCCACGGTGACGACGCCGGGCGCCACCAGCCGCAGCACCACGCGCGGGAGGGCGGTGAACTTGGTGCAACCGTCGAGCTCGGCGGCCTCCATGATCTCCTCCGGCACGCTCTCGAACGAGTTGCGCATCATGTACACCGCGAACGGAAGCTGGAAGGTCGAGTAGATGAGTGCCAGGCCGAACAGCGAGTTGGTCAGGTGCAGCCAGGTCATGACCGTGAACAACGAGACCAGCAGGGCGGGATACGGCACCAGCAGCATCCCGACTGTCAGCCCGAACAGCGCTTTCTTGCCCGGGAACCGGAAACGGGCGAACGCGTAGCCCGCGAACACGGCCGCGACGGTCGTGATCGCGACGGTCATCAGTGTCACCGCCGTCGAATTGAGCACGTAGCCGAGCAGCGAGGAGCCGGAGCTGTCGAGCTTGGCGAAGCTGTCGAGCGAGAAGCGCGAGGGCCACCAGACCGGAGGCGACGAGTTGGCCTCCTGGGTCGGTTTGAAGGCGCCGATCGTGGTCCACACGATCGGGAATGCGAACAGTAAGGCGAGCACGACAGCCAGCCCCGTCCGGAACGGGTTGCGGGAGCGGTCGTCGGTGGAGGAGACCCGGCGGCGACGGACCGTTCGGAGGGCCGGGGACGCGGGCGCCACAGGGCGGCGCGAAGTGAGGACGGACATCGGGATTCAGGCCTTTCCGCGCTGGAGGAGCACCTGGACGAACGAGATCGCCGCCATGATGAGGACGACCACGACGGCCACCGCTGCCGCGTACCCGCGTTGCAGGCTCACGAACGCGGCGTTGTAGAGGTAGTAGACGACCGTGACGGTGGAGTTGTCCGGGCCGCCCTTCGTCATGGCGAAGAACTGGTCGAAGGCAAGGAACGCAGTGGTCAGATTCAGCAGCACCACCAGCGACAGCGGTTTCGCGATCAGCGGCAGCGTGATCTTCGTGAGCGTGGTCCACGATCGCGCTCCGTCGAGCCGTACCGCCTCGTAGATCTCCGGCGGGATCGAGTCCATGCCGATGATCAGCACCAGCATCGCAAGGCCGGCTGTCTTCCACACCGTCATCACCACGACGATGGCGAGCGTGCTGCCAGTGTTCGCGAACCAGTCGGTGCCCGCCGGCACGATCCCGAGCGCCGCGCCCATGGCCGGGAGGACGCCTGTGCGCACATTCGACATGGAGAGCCACAGCAAGCCCGCCGGCGCGAAGCCGATCGTGACCGGCGCGAAGAGCAGCGCCCGCACCGCCGTGCGGCCCCGGAACCGGGGCCGCACGAGCAGCGCGAGACCGAGAGACACAGCCAGGCCGAGCACCGAGGTCACCACCGTGTACAGCACGGTGAACAGCGCCGCCTGGCCGAACTTCGGGTCGCTGAGCACGTGGCTGTAGTTGTCGATCCCGGCGGGCACCGGTATGCCGAACGTCGGCCACTGGAAGAACGACATGACGAGGGTGAGCCCGAACGGCAACAGGAAGAACAGCGCGATGAGCACGGCACTCGGTGCAGCGAGCAGCCAGCCCAGTGTCGCCTCCCCACGGGCGATGGCGCTTCTGCGGGTCGTGCGGCGTGCGGCCGCCCGGAGGGCGGGAGCGGTCGCGACGGCGTCAGCCATGGTCGATGTCCCTTCGGTCACGCGAGGAGTTCTACTTGGTGAGGGCGTCGGCGGCCTTCTGGGCCTTCGCGGTCGCCTGGTCGGGCGAGACGCCGTTGAACACCGCGGATTGGAACATCTCCAGCCACGGGCCCTGGGCGCTGGCGATCACGTCGTTGTAGTGCGTCGACACGTAGGTCTGGCCCTTCTTGATCAGCTCGGCCGGAACCTGGAACTGAGGCCCGAGGCTGCTCGGAACCGCGACATCGGTGCGCGGCGCGAGCGCGGGCAGCTTGAGATAGACGTCGGAGGCGGTCGACTTGGAGGTCAGCCAATCGATGAAGTCCCAGGCCTCGTTCTTGTGCGACGACTGCGCCGAGATCGCAGCGGCGTCGCCGCCGGAGAAAGTGGCGGTCTGGCCGTCCTCCGGGCCGGGGATGGGCGCGAGGCCGAACCGGAACGACGGGTCCTTTCCAAGCGTGGCGGTGTTGACGCCGTTGCCGCCGCTGAAGTTGATGCCGATCTTGCCGGAGGCGAAGACCGAGAATAAGCCGTCGCCGGTATCGGTCTTGGAGGACGCGGGGATGTCGCCGTTCGCGTAGAGGGTGTGCATGAAGGCGAGTGCCTTCTTTGTGGCGTCGTTCTGGAAGTCGAACGAGCCGTCCTTCCTCACGACCTGCTGGCCCTGCGCCCAGATCGTGGGGGTGAAGTCGTAGGCCAGTGAGCCGGGGGCGTCGCCGGAGATGTAGGCGCCGTGGATACCGCCGCCGAGCTTGGTGATGGCGTCGGCCGCCGCGATGATGCCGTCCCAGGTCGTCGGCGGCTTGTCCGGGTCGAGACCGGCCTTCGCGAACAGATCCTTGTTGTAGAGGTACAGGGACGTATCGGTGACGTAGGGTACGCCGTAGACCTTGCCGTTCGCGGTCGCCGCCTGCTCATGGGCGGGTGCGAGGTGGCCGTAGGCGCCCGACTTCTTGAGGAGGCCGGTGAGATCGAGCGCCGAGCCGTTCGCGACGATCTGCGGCATGAAGACGAGGTCCGCGGCGAGGATGTCGGGGAGGGAGCCAGACTGTGACGCCTGCGCGTACTTGGTGACGTACTGGTCGGCGGGCACGTGCGTGATCGCGACCTGATTCTTGTGGGATGCGTTGTACTGCTTGACCACGGCGTCGGTGACCGCCTCATTGCCGGGGCGCACCCAGAGGGTGAGCTTGGCGCCGTCGTCTTTCGCCGTCACGTCGGCGGAACCTGTGCTGGCAGAGGTTCCGCCGCTGCAGCCCGCGAGGGCGATGGCGACGGATGCCGTGGCCACCAGTGCCAGGACCTTGACCGTGCTTTTCATTACCTCAACTCCATTGTCGTCAGGTGCGGCAGATGCGCCGCTTCGGGAATGCCAGTATGGCAAAGTTTGCGGAAAAGAGCAAAACTTTTTGATCTAGTAGAAAACTTTCCGTTCTGCTAGTGTCAGCGTGTGGAAAACAACGTGACTTCAGCCTCCCGTCGCATCACCGCGACCGAGGTGGCCGAGCGCGCCGGGGTCTCGATCAGCACCGTCTCCAAAGCGCTCTCGGGCCGAGGCGCAGTGCGGCACGACACCCGGCAGCGCATCCTCGAGGCTGCAGCAGAACTCGGGTACCGGGCGCCGCACACCGACTCCGCGGCCGCCGCCCTGCTGAACGGGCCGACCGGCGCCGTCGGAGTCATCATCGAGGATCAGTTCGGCCGGCTCACCGTCCCGGTGCTCCAGGGCGTCATCGAGCTCTTCGCCGAGCGCGACACCGCCCTCCTTCTGGTGGACGGTCGCGGCGACCCGATCCGGGAGGCCCACTACGTCGAGTCGTTCACCCGGCGCGGCGTCGACGGCATTCTGGTGGTGGGCGCCGGTGTCTACCCGCGCGAACCCCTTCGCGGGGGACCGGGCGTCCCTGTGGTCTACGCGCTGTCATGGTCGGTCGCCCCGGGGGACACCTCGATCTCGGTCGACGACGCCGAGGGAGCGCGCATGGCCGCGCGGCACCTGGTCTCCACCGGACGTACGCGGCTGGCGTTCATCTCAGGCCCGCAGCGCGACACCGCCTCCACCATCCGGCTCGCCAGCACAGAGTCCGTACTTGCGGACGCGGGCGGCGAGCTCATCCATGAGCCGCTTTTCGGGCAGTGGTCGGAGCGCTGGGGGCGCCAGGCTGTCGGGCAGCTGCTGCGCTCGGGAGTGGAGTTCGACGGAATCGTCTGCGGGAGCGATCAGATCGGTCGCGGCGTCCTCGAAGCGCTGCGGGAGGCGGACGTGCGCGTCCCGCAGCAGGTCGCCGTGACCGGCTTCGACAACTGGGACGTGATGGTGGAGGCCAGCCGGCCCCCGCTGACGACTATCGACATGAGTCTGAATGACGTGGGGAGCCGGGCCGCGCAAGCCATCCTGGACGCCGTCGAGCGCCCCATCCGTGCCGGCGTCGAGCGTGTCGGCTGCCAGCTCGTCCCGCGGGAGTCGACCGCGCTCGACTGATTGCCCACGAATCGCGAAAGGGCCGGGCCGCGCAGCGCGCGACCCGGCCCGTCGGTGTCACGGACTATCGGCCGAACACCTGGATCTCGGCGAATTGCATCTTGTACGCACCTGAGTCCTGGCGCAGGTTGGTGCCCGTCACGCGGACGTAGCGCGCACCGCGTGGCGCGATCGTGAACGTCTGCGCCGTCGCCGTCTTCGGCTGCGCGAAACCTGTCTGCGCGACGCCGGCCGTCCACGTCACCCCGTCCGCCGAGGTCTCGATCGTGAAGTCGATCGGGAAGCACGTTCCAGGATCCTTCAGGTCGTAGTCGCGCTGATCCAGCTCGACCGACCCGACGGTCCGGACCGCTCCCAGATCGATCGTGATCGCCTCGGTGTGGTTCTCCGTGGAGTCCGCGCTGCTCGACCAGCCCCACGTTCCGTCAGCGCTGAAGGCGTCGCCGTCGGTGACCTTCGCCAGTCCCCAGTTGGCGTCCTCTTGGCTGGACGTCGCCGTCGCCGTCTTCCCGAGCGCGAGATCGGTGAGAACGTCGTTCTTCCAGACGAACCCGTCGGTGTTGCCTCCGCTCAGCGTGACGGTGTGGTGCGAACCACCGGTCACGTCGTACGAATAGCGCACGATACCCATCGCGTCGGCCGTCGTGCTCGAAGTGACATCGCCGTCGTGCACCGTGTACGCGGCGCCGGGTGCCTGGCCCGACCACTGGAGGGTGACCCGTTGCGGGCTGCTCGCCCTGTAGTCGACGACCTGCGTCAGCTCGTTCCGGTAGGTGACGGTGAGCGCGTCCGCCGCGTGGATGGTGCGCGTGACCGATGTGCCGTTCATCGAGGCGGGGATGTTCGGCGCGATGGTGACGCCGTCCGGGGTCGGCTGGATGCCGAGCACATCGGAGAAGAGTCCGGTCGCGCCATTCGCGTTGGACGGGAACCAGGCCTCGCCAGTGTGCGGCTTCAGCTGCCAGTCGAGGAAGCTGTAGCCATCGAACCCGTCCTTCGTATAGCGGGTCAGGGTGTTGTTCAGATAAGTGAGCGACTGCGAGCGCTCGCCGACCAGGGCTGCTGCGCGCATGTACTCCTCGGTCATGAGCGGGTAGATCACGCCGTCTTCGAGCCCGGTCTGGAAGTGGTCGCCCGTCCAGTCCTCGACGTTCGCCTTCATCGGTACGAAATTCTGCGGGATCATCGCCAGGTGGTTCTTCGCCACGAGTGTGTCGACACCCGCCAGGATCTGCTGGGCGCGGGGAAGGTCCACCAGCCCATAGATGATCGCCTGCAGGTTGAGCTGCGTGTGATAGGTCGCGCCCTGGGCGGTGCCGTCCGGGCAGCGCCAGTAAGCGAACATCCCGGTCGTCTGATCCCAGAGGCCGCCGTCGGCTGTGCTCCGGTTGAAGGTTGCCTTGAGTTGCGCCGCGGTCTGCGCGTAGGCGTCCGCCTTGTCCGTGTCGTGGAAGACGTCGCGTTCGAGGCCGGCCCACTGGTTCAGGGCGCCGTACATCAGCTCGTTGACGTACCCGCTCTCGTACTTGACGTAGTAGGCGTCGTTCCACTCGCGTTCGCCGTGCAGCTTGGTGCAATCGAGCGTGTCGTTGTGGAACATCCCGTCGGCCGGCGCGTACTGGTTGGCGAGCATGTAGCCGAGCGCAGCCTCCACCGAGCCGCGCATGCTGGTCAGCCAGGCGGTGTCGCCGCCGTACTGGTACATGTCCGAGACGGCGAGTGCGTACGACGGGTCGGCGTCGAACAGCTGGTTCGCGGTCCAGGTGTAGTCGCGGTGGAACGACCGGCCCCTCATGTGCCCGTTCGACTGTTGCGCGTCGTCTTTGAAGAACGTGAGCAGGTTCTGCTGGGAGGCCGTGGTCGCCGGGTCGTAAAGGCCGAGCACGGTGCGGTCGGCGTAGACCATGTCGTACGGGCCGACACCCGGGTAGCGCAGGCCGACGGTCGACATCCCGAACCCCTTGTCGATGATGCCGGACCGGCCGAACTCGTTGATCAGCGACGACAGCGCCGCGGTGTCCGGCACGCCGTTCACTTGGCCGCCGAGCGAGGCGTAGGCCTGGTAGTCGGCGCCGGCGAACCGGTACGACACGGTGTCCTGCTGATCCTGCGCGATATCCACGGGGGAGTAGATGACCGCGTCCGTGAGGTTGGATGAGTGGCCGCCGTAGACCAGCCCGGAAGCCGGCGTGCCGGCGGTGTAGGTCCACGTCGAGCCCGACTGCAGCTGTGTCTCTTGGTAGGTGTTGCCGTCGCCGGTGTAGGAGAACTCGGTGGCGACCGATCTCGGGCTCGTCGCGCTCACCGCGAGCCCCTGCTGACGGTCATTGGACAGGAAGACGAACTGCCCCTCCTCGACGCCATAACGATCTTTGGGTGTCGAAAGGAAGAACTTGTTCGTGCCTGTGTAGGGGTTGCCGATCGGCAGGTCCCCGCCGTCCTCCGGTCGGCGGATGTCGTCCCACACTCTCGCCCAGCCGGTCTCCAGCTGGCCGTTGTGTCGGACCTTCGTGTTCGCCGTCTCGAGCCAGTGATAGCTGCGGGCGGAGCTCAGGTGAATGCCGTCGGGCCCGAGACCGAACGTCCATCGCTCGTCGATCGAAACGTCGGCGTTGGCCAGGGTGAAGGCGACAGAGGCCTTGTTGCCGGTGATGGTCACCACCCCGTCTGCGCCCGCGCTCCGGCTGTCGAGGGCGGAGCCGTCGATGTCGAGCTGTGCGGTGCTGTAGAGGCCCGCGTTCAGCAGTTCGGTGCCGGCTTCCTTCAGCGAGGTGACCCGCGCGCCGCCGGCGTACGAGAGCACCATGCTCAGGTCTCCGTCGGTCAGACTCACCGTCTTCGCGGCGGCGTTTTCCGCGACGTGGATGCCGCCCGCGCCCACCCCTGCTGCGATAGCGCCGGGAGAGGCTACGGCAGTGCCGGCTCCCGCGATCGCCGTCGCGGCGGTGAGCGCCGCGACGGCGGTGATGCCCGCCGCCATCCGCGCGCGACCCCCGGCCGGTCTTTTCGTGCTGGTGGGCCGGCCCGGGGCGACGCCCGTGCGCCCCCGCCGATTCTCGGTGTTCCGCCTCATTGCTGACTCCGGTTTCTGCCCGGCTCGTACGCCTCCCGTCCAAGGGAGGTCCTCCGCCATCGGAGGAAAAGCGAC
>JBQCCO010000037.1:0-4733 GCA_051962155.1 Leifsonia sp.
GTTACTGCCCGGAGCTGGCGGTCTTGATGGCCGACGCCATGTCCTTCAGTGCCTGGTCCACGGACTTGTCGCCCTTGAGGGCGGCGTAGGAGTTGTCCTGAACGGCCTTGGTGATGGCCGGGTAGAACGGCGAGACGGGACGCGGGACCGCGTTCTCGATCGACGTCTTCAGAGTGGACAGGTACGGCAGCTGCTGGTTGAGGCCCGCGTCGTCGTACAGCGACGAGAGGACAGGGGCCAGCGAGCCCTGCGTCACGAAGAACTTCTGGGTCTCCTCGCTCTGCAGGAACTTCAGGAACTCGAACGCGGTGGCCTTGTACTTGGAGTACACGCTGATCGCCGCGTTGTGGCCGCCCAGGCTCGAGACGCCGGGCTTGTCGGCGGAGATGCCGGGCAGCGGCGCGATGCCGAAGGTGTTCTTGACCGTGGACGAGCCGTCGGTCTTGGCCAGGTTGTAGACGTACGGCCAGTTGCGCAGGAACATCAGCTTGCCTGCCTCGAACGCCTGGCGGCCCTGCTCCTCCTGGTAGGTGATGGCCTCGGCCGGGATCTGGCCGTTCTTGAAGCCGTCCACCAGGCGGGTCAGACCCGCGTTGGCCTGCGAGCTGTCGACGGTGACGGTCTTGCCGTCGTCGCCGACGATGGTGCCGCCGTTGGTGTTGATGGCCTCGGCCACGTTCACCGTCAGGCCCTCGTACTGGGCGAACTGACCGGCGTAGCAGCCGATGCCCTTCGCCTTGGCGATGTCGCAGTCCTTGAGCATCTCATCCCACGTCTTCGGCGGGGTGGGGACCAGGTCCTTGCGGTAGTACAGGATGCCGCCGTCGGAGGTCTGCGGGGCCGCGTACTGCGTCCCGTTGTAGGTGCCCGACTTGACGGTCGGAGCCAGCAGCGCCGAGTTGTCCATCTTGAAGTCGCCCTTCAGCGGCTGGAGCCAGCCCTTCGCGGCGAACTCACCGGTCCACACGACGTCGACGTCGACCACGTCGTAGTTCGAGTCCTTGGCCTGGAAGTGCTGCACGAGGTCGTCGTGCTGCTGGTCGGCCTGGTCGGTCTGCTCCTTGAAGGTGACCTTCTCGTTGGGGTGGGCCGCGTTCCACTTCTCGATGAGCGGCCGGACGACGTTGGAGTTGTCCTTGCCCTGCACGTAGGTGATGGGGCCCTTGCTGTCGAGGTTGGCGTTGGCGTCTCCGCCCCCGCTGCCTCCTGAACCGCCGCCGGTGCATCCCGCAAGTGCGAGGCCGGCGAGGGCGACTCCTGCGATCACGGAGAGACGTGCTGCTTTCATTTCACTCCTCGTTGAGCTCTTGGTGCGGACGCAGATGTGCGCCCGCTGGTCACCGTACCCCCAGGCTCTCGCGTTCTGCAAGCGTTTACGTCAAGCGCTTGCATCACGGTTGCGTCACGTCGGTCGACCCCCGGGCGAGGGTTACGCTGGGTCCATGAGTTGGATGCGCGGCGCGGCGGCGGCCGGTGGCGGCGGCGGACGCGGGCGCATCAGCGGAGGAGACCGGGCCGCGCAGCGCGCGCTGAACGCCGAGGCGCCGCGGATCCCGAACCTCTTCGGGCGCATCCTGGAGCTCTTCGCGCCCCACCGGATGGCCATCGTCGTCACCATGGTGCTGGTGCTCGCGGGTGCGGCGCTGACCGTGGTCCCGCCGCTGCTGACGCAGCGCGCCTTCGACGACGGGCTGTTCGGGCGCAACGGCAGGCCCGACCTCCCGGTGCTCCTCGAGATCGTGGTGCTGATGCTCGTGGTGTTCCTCGCCTCAGCGCTTCTCGGCGTCTGGCAGACCTACCTGACCGCCTCGGTCGGCAACAAGGTCATGGGAGCGCTGCGGGTGCGCCTGTTCTCGCATCTGCAGTCGATGGAGCTCAGCTTCTTCACGCGCACCAAGACCGGCATCATCCAGTCGCGGCTCCAGAACGACGTCGGCGGTGTCGCGAACGTCCTCACCAACACGATGTCCAGCATCCTGGGCAACACCGTCACGGTGATCGCCGCGTTGGTGGCGATGCTGCTGCTGAACTGGCAGCTGACGATCGTCGCGGTCGTGCTCATGCCCATCCTCGTCATCGCGCAGCGCCGGGTGGGGCAGGTGCGTGCCCGCATCGCGACGAAGACCCAGGAGTCGCTGTCGGACATGACCGCGATCACGCAGGAGACGCTGAGCGTGTCGGGCATCCTGCTCTCGAAGAGCTTCAACCGTCAGGCCGCGGAGGTCGAGCGGTACTCCGACGAGAATCGCAACCAGATCCGGCTGCAGGTGTCGCAGGCGATGAGCGGGCAGTGGTTCTTCGCGATGGTGAACATCTTCCTGTCCTCCATCCCGGCGATCGTGTACCTGATCTCGGGCTGGCTCATCCTCGGCGGCGCGAACGACATCTCGGCCGGCACGATCGTCGCATTCACGACGGTGCAGGCGCGGCTGCTCTTCCCCCTGCTCGCGCTCATGCGGGTGTCGCTGGACCTGCAGACCTCCAGCGCCCTGTTCGCCCGGATCTTCGAGTACCTCGACCTGCGGCCCGCCATCGCGGACCGGCCTGACGCCGTGCCGGTCGATCCGTCCCGGCACCTCGGGCGCATCGAGTTCGACCATGTCGTCTTCCAGTATCCCGACGCCCGGCCGGGGGAGCGCAACACCCTGGACGACGTGTCGTTCGACATCCGGGCCGGCGAGTTCGCGGCGTTCGTCGGCCCCAGCGGCGCCGGGAAGACGACCGTCTCATACCTCATCCCGCGGTTCTACGACGTCACGAGCGGCCGCATCCGGTTCGGCGACGCGGACCTGCGCGACCTGCAGCAGGAATCGCTCGTGTCGCACATCGGCGTGGTCAGCCAGGAGACGTACCTGTTCCACGCGACCATCGCCGAGAACCTCCGGTACGCGCGCCCCGATGCGACCCAGCAGCAGCTGGAGGATGCGGCCAGGCGGGCGAACATCCACGAGACGATCGTCAGCTTCCCGGACGGATACGAGACCATCGTGGGGGAGCGCGGCTACCGGCTCTCCGGCGGCGAGAAGCAGCGGATCGCGATCGCGCGGGTGCTGCTCAAGGACCCGGAGGTGCTCATCCTCGACGAGGCGACGAGTGCGCTCGACACCATCTCGGAGCGGGTCGTGCAGCAGGCGCTGGACACCGCCTCCAGCGGGCGCACCACCATCGCGATCGCCCACAGGCTCTCGACGATCGTCTCGGCCGACGTCATCTTCGTGATCGACCACGGGCAGGTGGTGGAGCGGGGCACGCACCGCGAGCTGCTCGACGCGGGCGGGGTGTACTCGCGGCTCTACCGGGAGCAGACCGAGAGCGCCCTGCTCGAGGAGTGAGCCCGCTCGTCTCCTGGTCTCCCGCATTCGGGAGGGTGAGAGTTAGACTGGGCTAACTTTCGGTGCGGGAGGGCGTATGAGCGTCGATGTCGATCAGCGCACCGTCCGGCGCGCGCCGACACGGCTGGTGCTGCTCCTCGGGCCGGCCTTCGTCGCGGCCATCGCCTACGTCGACCCGGGCAACGTCGCAGCGAACCTGACGGCCGGGGCGCGCTACGGCTACCTCCTGGTCTGGGTTCTCGTCGCCGCCAACGCCATCGCCGTGTTCGTGCAGTACCAGTCGGCGAAACTCGGGATCGTCACCGGGCGCAGCCTCCCCGAACTGCTGGGGGAGCGGCTGGGAACGGGCGCCCGCCGCACGTACTGGGTGCAGGCGGAGCTGGTGGCCGCGGCGACCGACATCGCGGAGGTGATCGGCGGCGCGATCGCGCTCAACCTGCTGTTCGGCCTCCCGCTGCCGACCGGCGGCGTCATCGTCGGGATCGTCGCGATCGGCATCCTCGCCATCCAGTCGCGGGGCGGTCAGCGTCCGTTCGAGGCGGTGATCGTCGGCCTGCTGGCGGTCATCGCGGTGGGGTTCCTCGCGGGGCTGTTCGTCAGCCCGGTCGACTGGCGCGCAGCGGCGGCGGGCGTGGTCCCGCGCTTCGACGGCGCCCCGACTGTGCTGCTCGCGACGAGCATGCTGGGGGCCACCGTGATGCCGCATGCGATCTATCTGCACTCGGCGCTGGCGCGCGACCGGCACGGGGTGGCGGGCAACGCGGGCCGCCTCCGGACGCTTCTCCGCGCCACCCGGGTGGATGTGGTGCTCGCCCTGGTCATCGCGGGTGCCGTCAACATCGCCATGCTCCTCGTGGCCGCCTCGTCGCTCCGCGGCGTCGCCGGGACGGACACCATCGAGGGAGCGCACAACGCGATCGCCGCGGAGCTCGGTCCGGCGGTCGGCGTCGTCTTCGCGGTCGGGCTCCCCGCCTCCGGTCTCGCCACGGCCTCCGTCGGCAGCTATGCAGGAGCCCCGATCATGGGCGGCCTGCTGAAGCTGCGCGTCCCGCTGCTCACCCGGCGGGTCGTGACGCTCATCCCGGCGGTCATCGTCCTCGCGCTCGGCGTCGACCCGACCTGGGCGCTGGTGCTGTCGCAGGTGTTCCTGAGCCTGGGCATCCCGTTCGCCATGATCCCGCTGCTGCGCCTCACCGGCTCGCGCTCGGTGATGGGGGACGCCGCCGACCGGCTGTGGGTGCGCATCCTCGGCGGATGCGTCGCCGCGCTCGTCGTCGCCCTCAACCTCGCCCTCGTCATCCTCACGTTCGCCTCCCCCTGACCCGAGCCCCACCATCGAGTCCACGAAGACTGCACGCAACGCGCCGTCGAAGCGTGCAGTCTTTGTGGACTCGATGGTGG
>JBQCCO010000038.1:0-2139 GCA_051962155.1 Leifsonia sp.
GCGATCGTGAGCGGGCGCTTGGCGTTCATGTCCGCGTAGCCGTTGACGGTCTGAAACCAGCCCGCGAACTCGAGCGCCGAGTGGTCCTCCGGGGTCATGGCGGCGAACTCGGCGGGGTCCCCGGAGGGGAAGGAGAAGAGCTGCAGCACGTGCGCTCCCAGGAACCCTTCGGGGTTCAGGATCGCCAGCTCGCGGGATACGAGCGCGCCGGCGTCCGATCCGTGGGCGCCGTACCGCTCGTAGCCCAGGGCCCGCATCAGCGTGTCGAAGGCACGCGCCGTCCGCTCCATCGTCCATTCGGTCGACGAGAGTGGAGTGCTGAACCCCATGCCCGGGAGGCTGGGGATGACGAGGTGGAATCCCGCCTCGGTCAGGGGATCGATCATGTCCAAGAAATCCACGAACGACCCGGGGTAGGTGTGGGTCAGCAGCAGCGGGATTGCGTCCTCACGCCGTGAGCGGACGTGGAGGAAGTGGATCGTCTGTCCGTCGATCTCGGTGCGGAAGTGCGGGTAGGCGTTCATCCGCGCCTCGTGCTCGCGCCAGTCGAAGGTGGTGCGCCAGGTCTCGACCATCTCCCGCAGGTAGGACGTGGGCGTGCCCTGGTCCCAGCCCGTGCCGGGCGTCTCGGCAGGGAACCGGGTCCGCGCCAGGCGGGCCCGCAGATCGTCGAGGTCGGCGTCCGGGATGCGCACCTCGAAGGGGGTGATCGTCAGCGTGTCGTCCATGCCAGACACCGTATGAGCAATTCCGGTACGTTTCGTTCCTGAATCGTCTGGAGGCGTCGTGGCGCTCGAAACCTCGACCAGGCTGCTCACGCTGCTCGGGTATCTGCAGAGCCGGCCGGTCTGGACCGGCGAGGAGCTCGTCGGCCGGCTCGGCGTCACCGACCGCACGCTGCGCAAGGACATCGACCGGCTGCGCAGCCTGGGCTATCCGGTGGATGCGACCCGGGGCCCGGGCGGCGGCTACCGCCTGGGAACCCACGGGCGGCTGCCGCCGCTGCTGCTGGCCGACGACGAGGCCGTCGCGGTGGCGGTGGCGCTGGGCACGGTCCGCGCCGTCCCGGGCCTGGCGGACGCCGCCGCGGCCGCGTTGGCCAAGCTCGAGCGGACCCTGCCCGATCGCCTGAGGCGCCGGGTCGCAGCGGTCCACACGAGCATGGAGGTCGGCCCGGCCGACACCCGCACCAACGCGCCCGAGCCCGCGGTCGACGCCGACCTGCTCGCGCGCGTGGCGTCCGCCATCAGCGCCCGCGAGGGGCTGCGGTTCTCCTACGGCGACGCCGACGACGCGGTGGCCGCTGACCCGTACCGGCTCGTGAGCTGGCAGCAGCGCTGGTACCTCGTCGCCCGCGCACATCCGGGCCTGGAGTGGGCCGTCTTCCGGGTCGACTGGATGCGGCTGCGCTTCCCGGGCGCGGCCCGGTTCAGGCCGCGGTCGCTCTCGGGCGGCGACTACGCGTCGTACGTCCTGCGCGAGGTGGCCTCGACGGGCTGGAACGTCCACGCCCGGATCCTCGTCGACGCGCCCGCCGAGGAGGTGCTGTCGCGGATCAACCCGACGGTCGGCGTCGTCGAGACCGTGGATGACGCTCACAGCGTCCTCGTCACCGGGGCCGACAGCCTCGAGACGGTGGCGGTCTGGATCGGGATGCTGGGCCTCGACTTCCATGTCACCGAGCCGCCCGAGCTCGTGGACCACCTCAGTGTGCTGGCCCGCCGCTACAAGGCGGCACTGCCGTGCGGGTGAGCGGGAGCATCGCGCTCGTCACGGGTGCGGCGGCGGGCACCGGCCGCGCGAGGACGCAGAGCCCGCCGACTGGCAGAGCACGCTCGATCTCAAGCTGCGTGGCCCGATGCTCGCCACGCAGCTCGCGCTCCTCAACGTCGCCTCGACGTCCGGTTTGGGCCTCGCGCCATATGTTTCCCCGGAGTACGGAGCGGCGAAGGCCGGGCTGATCCGCTTCACGTCGACCCTGGCCGGCCTGCACGAGCAAATGAACGTACGCGTCAACTGCATCGTCCCGGACTGGATCGCGACCGAGCGGGCGCTCGCCGAGCTCGAGCGGATGACGCCGGCCGAGCGCGCCGCCGCGCCGGTCCCGCGCCCGCCGGAGGAGATCGCGGACGCCGTCGT
>JBQCCO010000039.1:0-3599 GCA_051962155.1 Leifsonia sp.
GGTACCTCGCCTCGGTCTTCGGCCCGTACATCAAGATCCTCAACTCCATCCCCCGTATCGTGCTCGGGTCGATCTTCATCGTCGCCTTCGGGCTCGGAGTCTTCCCCAAGGTGCTCCTGGCGGCCGTCCTCGTGTTCTTCGTCGTCTTCTTCAACGCCTTCCAGGGCGTCCGGGAGGTCGACCCTGGCCTGGTCGCGAACGTCCGCGTCCTCGGCGCCTCGCCGTTGCAGGTGGCCCGGCACGTGACCATCCCGTCTGCCATGACGTGGATCATCGCCAGCCTGCACACCGCGTTCGGGTTCGCGATCATCGGTGCGCTCGTCGCCGAGGTGCTCGGCGCACAGCACGGCGTCGGACTGATCATCAGCCAGGCGCAGGGCAACTTCGACCCCGACACCGTCTTCGCCTGCATGGTGATCGTCGCCGTGGTCACGCTCGTGGCCGAGTACCTCATCACCCTCCTCGAGAAGTCCCTGCTCAAGTGGCGGCCGCCGAGCCGCTCCGAGGCGCAGGCGATCTGACCCGCACGACGCGACGTCGGAACGCCACGAAAACACAGACCTGCAATGACGCAGACCGCCGGCCCCCCGCCGGCGACACGAAAGGAACAGCACTCATGAAGAAACGCACCATCGGTGTCCTCGCCGCAGCGGGCATGGTCGCCCTCAGCCTCGCAGCCTGCAGCTCGGGCGGAGGCTCGGCCGGAGGCAGCTCGAGCGCCGCACCCATGCCGACCGTCAAGATGATGGTCGGCGGGATCGACAAGCAGATCTACCTGCCCTACCAGCTCGCGCAGAACCTCGGCTTCTACAAGAAGTACGGCGTGAACATGGAGCTCTCGACGGAGCAGAACGGCGGCGTCGGCGCGGAGGACGCCATGGCGTCCGGCCAGGTCGACCTGGCCGGTGCCTGGTACATCCACACCTTCGACTTCCAGTCCAAGGGCAAGGATGTCATCGACCTGGTCCAGCTCTCGGGCGCACCGGGTGAGCGCGAGATGTGCTCGCCGAAGAGCGGAGTCCACTCTGCCGCCGACTTCAAGGGCAAGAACATGGGCGTGACGGACCTCGGTTCCGGCACCGACGAGCTCACGCAGTTCCTCGCGGCTCAGCACGGCATCAGCAAGACGCAGTACAACACGATCGCGGTGCACGCCGGCTCGACGGCGATCGCGGCCATCCAGCGCGGAAGTGCCGACTGCGTCATGACGACCCAGCCGACGGTCGGTGCCCTCACGTCCCAGCACCTCGCCACCACTGCGGTCGACCTGGCCACCACGAAGGGTGCCACGGCGGCGCTCGGCGGTGCCTGGCCCGCGGCCGGCGTGCTGGCCCGTGCCGACTGGGTGAAGGCCCATGAGGACGCCGCGCAGAAGGTCGTGGACGCCCTGGTCGCGACGATGCACTGGATCTCCACGCACAGCGCCGCGCAGATCGCCGACAAGCTGCCGCAGGACTTCGTGCAGAACGCCACGATCAGCAAGCAGCAGTACATCGACGGGCTCACTACGGACAAGGGGCAGTTCCTGCCGGACGGCATCATGCCCGCCGGTGGACCGAAGGTGATCGCCACCATGGAGAAGACGATCGGGACCGACATCTCGAAGGTCTCCATCAGCAGCACCTTCACCCAGAAGTACGCCGAAGCCGCCAACAAGCTGGAGGGCTTCACCGTCACCACGAAGCCGGCCGGCGCGAACGGCTGACCCACTCCGGAGGGCATCCCCCAGGGGCGCCAGCCCGCCTCGCTCTCCGGCCCCGAATCGGCCCACCAGACCTCAACCTGGTGGGCCGATTTCTTTGTGTGCGGCACCCGAGCGAACCGCTGGCCTGCGATACATGAGAGTGTGGATGCCGTGCGTACAGTCGTGATCGGAGCCACCGGCCATGTCGGCAGCTACCTCGTGCCGCGCCTGGTCGAGGCGGGCCACCAGGTCGTCGCCGTGAGCCGCGGGCAGAGCGAGCCCTACCATCCCGACCCCGCCTGGGATGCGGTGGAGCGCGTCCGGCTCGACCGCGAGCAGGGGGATGCCGACGGCACGTTCGCCGGGCGCATCGCGGACCTCGGCGCGGACGCCGTCATCGACCTGGTCTGCTTCACGCCCGAGTCCGCGCAGAAGCTCGTCGACGGGCTCCGCGGACGCGTGAGCCTGCTGGTCAGCTGCGGGACGATCTGGATCCACGGCCCCGCCACCGCCGTGCCGCTGGCCGAGGACGAGGCACGCGAGCCGTTCGGCGAGTACGGCGTGAACAAGGATGCGATCGAGCGGCTCCTGCTGGAGGAGTCCCGGCGGCCCGGCGGCCTGCGGTGCGTGGTGCTGCATCCCGGCCACATCAGTGGCCCAGGCTGGAAGCTGATCAACCCGGCGGGGAATCTCGACCTCGATGTCTGGCGCCGGCTCGCCGCCGGCGAGGAGGTCGTCCTGCCCAACTTCGGCCTCGAGACCGTGCACCACGTCCACGCCGATGACGTCGCCCAGGCGTTCCAGCTGGCGCTGACCGCCCCGGACGCCGTGGGCGAAGGATTCCACGTGGTCTCCGACCGCGCGCTCACCCTGCGCGGCTTCGCCACCGCCGTCGCCGGCTGGTTCGGCGCCGAACCTGACCTGCGGTTCGAGCCGTACGAGCGTTTCGCCCAGCTCACCGAGCCGGAGCACGCGGCGGCAACGTGGGAGCACATCGCCCGGAGCCCGTCCGCCTCCATCGAGAAGGCCCGGCGCCTGCTCGGCTACGAGCCGGCGTACACCAGCCTGCGGGCGGCGGCCGAGGCGCTGCAGTGGCTGATCGAGGACGGCCAGGTGGAGACGGGAGGACGTGGCGTGCCGGAGCGCTACCGGTAGGCTGACTTCGTGCTTCTCTCCGATCGCGACATCAAGGCCGAGCTGGGTGCCGGGCGGATCGCCCTGGAGCCGTACGAGCCGGAGATGGTCCAGCCGTCGAGCATCGACGTGCGCCTGGACCGCTTCTTCCGCCTGTTCGACAACCACAAGTACCCCTTCATCGACCCGGCCGAGGACCAGCCCGAACTGACCCGGTTCGTCGAGGTGGATGCGGACCAGCCGTTCATCCTGCACCCCGGCGAGTTCGTGCTCGGGTCGACGTTCGAGATGGTCAGCCTGCCGGACGACGTGGCAGCGCGTCTCGAGGGCAAGAGCTCGCTCGGCCGGCTGGGACTGCTCACCCACTCCACCGCCGGGTTCATCGACCCGGGGTTCTCGGGCCACGTCACGCTGGAGCTCAGCAATGTGGCTACGCTCCCGATCAAGCTGTGGCCGGGCATGAAGATCGGCCAGATGTGCTTCTTCCGCCTGTCGTCGGCCGCCGAGCGTCCGTACGGCTCGGCCGAGTACGCCTCCCGGTACCAGGGGCAGCGCGGGCCGACGGCCTCCCGGTCGCACCTCAACTTCCACCGCACCGACGTCACGAGCACCGAGGCGGGTCGTCCCGCCTGACCCGCGTCCAGCTCCGCACCGCTCTCGAAGCGAACCATCTCGAACCGGACACAGAGAAGAGGGGCACCATGAGCGAGACCACCGACGCGGGATCCAACGGCGGCTGACATGACCGGCGACGAGTCGGACCCGACCGCGGGCGAGCAGC
>JBQCCO010000040.1:0-8933 GCA_051962155.1 Leifsonia sp.
GCCGTCTTGAAGCCGAGATTCTGCAGCTGGGCCGTCGCGGCGGCCGGTGCGGAGTTGACGACGTCGGGGACAGTGACGAGCGACCCGGGTCCTGCACCGAAGTACCAGCCGGTCCCGGCGGCCGCGCCCGCGAGCAGGAGCACGAGGGCGAACAGCCACCAGCCCTTGCGACGGCGCTTCTCGGCCGCCGCCGACAGGGTGGCGGTCGCAGCGGGAGTGCTGGAGGCGACCTGCTGGCGGATGGCCGGGTTGATGATCTGGGTGTCGCCCGCGTCGAGGTCGAGGGCGGGCGGCAGCACCATCGTCGGCTGCAGGACGGCCTCGCCGCGCAGCGACTTCTCGGCCTCGAGCAGCCGGTCGAGCATCTCGCGCGCGTCGCGCGGGCGGCGGTCCGGATCCTTCTCGGTCGCCCACAGGACGAGCTCGTCGAGTTCGGCCGGCACCGCCGGATTCTTGCTGCTGGGCGCCGGGACCGCGTCGTTGGCGTGCTGGTAGGCGATCTGCATCGGCTGCTCGCCGAGGAACGGCTGCTGGCCGGTCAGCATCTCGTACATCATGATCCCGAGCGCGTAGATGTCGCTGCGGGCATCCGCGACGCCGCGGGTGACGAGCTCGGGGGAGAGGTACGCGATCGTCCCGAGGAGCGCCTGCCCCGTCGCGGTGTTGGCGCTTGCTGCGCGGGCGAGCCCGAAGTCCCCGATCTTGATGCGGCCGTCGTCGGCGAGCAGCACGTTCTCGGGCTTGAGGTCGCGGTGGACGATGCCCGCCTTGTGCGCGGCGGCGAGGCCCGAGAGCACCGCCTCCATGATGTCGATCGTCTGCTCGGGGGTGAGCTTGCCGTAGTCCTTCAGCAGGTCGCGCAGGGTGATCCCGGGCAGGTACTCCATGACGAGGTACGCCATGTCGGAGTCCTGGCCCTGGTCGAAGACATTGACGACGTTGGGATGCGCCAGGCGCGCGGCGGACCGGGCCTCCTGCACGAAGCGGCTCTTGAAGGTGGAGTCGTCGGCCAGGTGGCCGTGCATGATCTTGATCGCGACCCGCCGCTCGAGGCGCAGGTCGGTGGCCAGGTAGACCG
This sequence comes from Leifsonia sp., assembly GCA_051962155.1. GTDB lineage: Bacteria > Actinomycetota > Actinomycetes > Actinomycetales > Microbacteriaceae > Leifsonia. The sequence continues at coordinate 1,079 of JBQCCO010000040.1, forward strand.
TCGCCATGCCTCCGCGGGCGATCCGCGAGCGCACCTGATACCGGCCGTCGATGAGACGTCCGATCATCGGGTCGGTCTGGCTCGTGGTCACGGATCGAGTCTAGGGAACGAGGGATGCGCGAACCCTGCAAAACACCGGTGGAGGCCGCTCCTGTGATCCGGCTGTGACATTTGCGCTCAGCCGAGCTGGGCGAGCCACGCCCGGGCGGAGGTCTCCCACTTGGCGTACGCGTCGGGGAACGCGGACAGCTGCACGGCCTGGGCCGCCTGCGTGACGCTCATGCTCGTCCATCCCGGGATGTCGAGGAGCCCGCGGGTCTTGCCCTTGTTGGGGTTCGCAGCGCCGCCGTAGAAGGCCAGGGTTGCGCGGGTGGGGTCGAGCACCTGCTCGGGAGTGCCCCATCCGGTGCTCGGGCGCTGCTGGAACAGGCCGAGCGAATCGCGGTCACCATAGCGGACATTCCGGAGCCCGGATTCCTGGGCCGCCGCAGCGAGGGCGATCACGATCCCCGAATCCGGGACGCCCCGCTGGCGGCCGATGCGGATGATGAGCTGGGCGTTGGCGCGCATCTCGTCGGTGAGGGCGACGACGTGACCGGCGGAGGCGATCGGCAGGGGTGCGGGAGCCGCGACGGGGGCCGGAGCGGCCACGGGTGCGGCGGCGACGGGCGTCACTGCGGGGGTGTCGAGGGCGGCCGTGGTCATGCCCGGGATGCGGACCTTCTGGCCGGGGAAGATCAGGCTGGACGCGCTCAGGCCGTTGGCGGCGAGGACCGCGCGGGTGGAGACGCCGAACCGGCCGGCGATCCTGCTGACGGTGTCGCCGCGGACGACCGTGTACGTGGTGGTCGCTGCGGGCGCGGGGGCTGCCGGAGCGGGCGCTGCCGGAGCGGGTGCTGCAGGAGCAGGAGCCGGCGCTGCGTGTGCGGGGCCGGCGAGGGCCAGCACCTGCCCGGGGAAGATGAGGCTCTTCCAGCTGAGCCCGTTGAGCGCGAGCACGGCCGCGGTCGACAGGCCGAACCGGGCGGCGATGCCCGAGACCGTGTCGCCCGACCGGACGCGGTAGCTGGACGTCGCGGACGCGACGCTGGTACTCGCCGCGGAGGTCTGCGCCGGCACGGCGATCGTGCTGGTCACCGTGGCCCGCTCGAGCGGCGTGACCTCGCCGGTGTCTCCGTCGTGGCCCGACGCATGGTCTTCGCGCGGCGCCGCCTGGGCCGGGGTGACGAGATTGAGGGTGACCGCAAGTGAGCTCGCCACCGCGATCGGGACGGTTCCCAGGATGCTGCGGACCTTGCCGGTATCCGCCAGAGCCATGGTGACCCCCCTTTTCGAGTGACACGACGACACCCCACGCTGGCACAGAAGGCAAGAGGAGTCAACGGAAGTGGCTGATGTGACAGCAGTTTACCTGATCGTAACAATCGGGATGGCGTTCGCTCACCCCGATCTCGTGGCACGCTGGAGGGGTGAGCGAGAACGTCCAGACCACCGAGTGGTTGACCGTCCCCGACCTCGTCGAGCAGTTGGGCCTGAGCGTGAGCCGGGTCCGCCGGCTCATCGAGGACCGTCACCTCGGCGCCAAGCGCGTCGACGGCATCCTGAAAGTCCCGGCGTCCTTCCTGAAGGACGGCGAGCCGCTGAGCGAACTGCACGGCACCCTGATCGTCCTGGCGGACGACGGCTTCAGCGACGACGAGGCCGTCGACTGGCTTCTCGCCGAGGAGGAGAGCCTCGGCACCTCGCCGATCGAGGCGCTGCGTGCCGGCCGCAAGGCGGAGGTCCGCCGGGTCGCGCAGGCGCTCGCGTAGGCTCCTCTACTCAGGAGAGCAGGCGGTCAGGCGGTACGCCGCGTGACCGTGACCGCGAGGTCGCGGAGCTGCGCGCGGGCGGCCGCGCCGAGCGGCGCCGCATCGAGGGCGGCGATCGCGCGCGCGACGTTGTCCGCGATCATCTTCTCGACCGTCTCCACCGCGCCCGACTCCCGGATGGTCAGCTGCATGGTCCGGATCTGCTCCGGCGTGAGGTCGGGGTCGCCGAGCAGCTCGTCGAGGGCGGCACGCGCACCTGAGGGGATGGCCTGCCGGGTGAGCGCGATCAGCACGGTCCGCTTGCCCTCGCGGAGATCGTCGCCGCTCGGCTTGCCGGTCACGTCCGCATCGCCGAAGACGCCGAGGAGGTCGTCCCGCAGCTGGTACGCGATGCCGAGCGGCAGCCCGAAGGCGCGCAGTGCCTCGTGCTGGCCGACGGTGGCTCCGGCGAGGCTCCCTCCGATGAGCAACGGCGACTCGATGGAGTATTTGGCCGACTTGTAGACGATCACCCGCTCCGCGCGCGCCAGCTGGTCGGCGTCCGGGCGGCCGGCCCAGCCGATCTCCTCGAAGATGTCGAGGTACTGGCCGGCGGTCACATCCAGCCGCATCCGGTTGAACTCGGCCCGCGCGGCGCGCCGGGCGGGTGCGCTGACGAGCTGGGTGAGGCCCTCGTCGAACAGTTCGTCGCTGAGGATGAGGAGCAGGTCGCCGAGCAGGGTGGCGGCTCCGGTGCCGAAGGTCGCGCCCGATCCGCCCCACCCCTCCCGGTCGTGGAGCCGCTCGAACCGCTTGTGCGCGGACGGCGCTCCGCGGCGGGTGTCGGAGTTGTCGATCAGGTCGTCGTGGACCAGTGCGGCAGCGTGGAACAGTTCGCGCGCGCTGGCGACCGAGACCACGGCATCCAGGGCTCCGCCGGCCGTGATCGCCCCCGGGTCGGCGCCGTCGTCCTCGCCGCTTCCCGCGGTCCGGACGGCCTGCCAGCCCCAGAAGCATAAAAGGGCCCGGAATCGCTTGCCGCCGCTGAGAAAATCCCTTGAGAAAGCCGCGACGGGAGAGAGCTCATCGGCGATGGAGACGAGAATAGAAGCAGGCGTATCGAAGAATCCATCGATTCTTGACTGGATGAGGTCGACGAACCGGATGCTTTCAGACACACGCCTAGCCTAGCCAGACCCGCAAGGCTACAATCGGCTTCACTGAAGCCTCGAACCCGCGAGAAAGAGGGGGAATCGGATGCCGCTTTCGGAACACGAGCAGCGCCTCCTCGAAGAGATGGAGCGCAGTCTCTATCAGAATGACGCAGATTTCGTCGCAAAGGTCGGGGGCAAGCGGGCTCGGCCTGCCTACCGTTCGATCGTCCTCGGGATTCTGCTCGCCGTCGTCGGTGTGGCCGTCCTGGTCGCCGGCGTCTACTTCCAGCAGCCGGTCGTCGGCATCGTGGGCTTCGTGGTGATGTTCGCCGGGGTCCTCGTCGCCATCGCGCCGGGTAAGCGCGTGGCCGTCGAGCCGGGCACGGCGGAGCCGAAGGGCGCGAAGGCGCGCGGGGCTCAGGCCGGCTTCATGGACCGCATGAACGACCGCTGGGACAAGCGCAACGAAGGCGGCGGAGAGGGCTAACCCCTCCACCCCGCTCCACAGTTCTTCCATCGAAGGGCAGTTCTCCTGATCGGCCCTTTTTTCATGCCCTCTTTCCATCCCAGGGGCTCCACTTTCCTCCACCCCGTACTTCCGCAGTATTCCGGGCCTTGACGCCCCCATTTCGGGGCAATACGGCCACAGTGCATGACTTTGTGGATGGAAGTGGAGTAAAGTGGAGCCACACCGCAACCTGGGCCGGGAGAGTGGGGGTGGCAGCCGATGTTCCTCGGTACGCACGCCCCAAAACTCGACGAGAAGGGGCGCATCATCCTTCCGGCCAAGTTCCGGGACGAGCTCGCGTCCGGCCTCGTCCTCACCCGCGGCCAGGAGCACTGCGTCTACGTCTTCTCGCAGCGTGAGTTCGAAGCGCTGCACGAGAAGATCCGTCAGGCGCCGGTGACGAGCAAGCAGGCCCGCGACTACCTGCGCGTCTTCCTCTCGGGGGCGAGCGCCGAGGTCCCGGACAAGCAGAACCGGGTGACCATCCCGTCGGCGCTGCGCTCGTATGCAGGACTCGATCGCGACCTGGTCGTGATCGGCGCGGGAAGCCGCGCGGAGATCTGGGACGCACAGGCCTGGGAGACCTACCTGGCCGAGCAGGAGGCAGCATTCGCGAACACGGAGGAGGAGGTGATCCCGGGACTCTTCTGACCGCGCGTCCCTGACGCCCGACTCCCAGCCATACGCCCTGACGCCACTTCCCCGGTGTCAGGTCGGGATGGATGGGGATCCGGAATCAGGGGCACAGCGACCGTCCCGAACCGCCATGACCGACTCCACCGGAAACGACCGCATCCACACACCCGTCCTCCTCGAGCGCTGCATCGAGCTGCTCGGCCCCGCTCTGGCGAAGCCGGGCGCTGTCTTCGTCGACGCCACCCTCGGGATGGGCGGTCACTCCGCCGGAGTCCTCGAACGCTTCCCGGAGGCCACTCTGGTCGGGCTCGACCGCGACCCCGAGGCGCTGGCGATCGCGGGGGAGCGCCTGCAGCGCTTCGGAGACCGCGTCCACCTCGTCCACACCGTCTACGACGGCATCCGGGAGGCGATCGAGGGGCTGGGGTTCCTCCAGATCGACGGCGTGCTCTTCGACCTCGGCGTCTCCTCCCTCCAGCTCGACCGGGTGGAGCGCGGGTTCTCGTACTCGAAGGATGCCCCGCTCGACATGCGGATGGACTCCACCAGCGAACTGACCGCGGCCACCGTGCTCGCCGAGTACTCCGAGGCCGACCTCCGCCGGATCTTCCGCGAGTACGGGGAGGAGCGGCTGGCCGGGCGATACGCCTCGCGCATCGTGGAGGCCCGCGAGAAGCAGCCGCTGGAGCGGTCGGGCCAACTCGTCGACCTCATCACCAAGGCCACCCCGGTGGCGGTCCAGCGGCAGGGCCACCCGGCGAAGCGGGTCTTCCAGGCGCTGCGGATCGAGGTCAACCAGGAGCTGTCCGTGCTGCAGCGGGCGATCCCCGCGGCGATCGACGCGCTCTCCGTCGGCGGCCGCATCGTCGTCGAGTCCTACCAGTCGCTGGAGGACCGCATCGTGAAGCGCGAACTCCAGGCCCGCTCCGTCTCGAGCGCCCCGGCCGGGCTCCCCGTCGAGCTGCCGGAGCACCGCCCGGAGCTGAAGCTGCTCATCCGCGGCGCGGAGCTGGCCGACGAGGACGAGAAGGCCGCCAACCCCCGCGCGGCATCGGTGCGGTTGCGCGCCGCCGAGCGGGTACGACCCGCGAACACCGCCGACACCACGACACGGATGAGATGAGGAGGGGCTCGTGAGCACCAACCTGGCAGAAGCGATCTCGCAGCCCACGCGCAAGCGTCCGGCGGCGCTGTGGCACGGCGGGGCCCTCCCGGCACCGGTGGAGGAGCCCAAGCGCACCCACCTCGAAGTGGTGTCCACCCGCTCCCAGCGGAGGGCCCGGCCGCGAGCCCTGTACGCGGCCGTCGCGGTCGGGATGCTGCTCACCGTCGTGGTGGCGCAGCTGCTGCTCAGCATCGGGATCTCGCAGGGCGCCTACCAGCTGAACACCCTGCAGTCGAAGCAGGCGCAGCTCCAGCGGTCGTACCAGGCCGTGTCGGAAGACCTCAACCGCGTATCGTCCCCCCAGAACCTGGCCGCCAACGCCAACGCCCTCGGGATGGTCAGCAACAGCAGTCCCGCGTACCTGCGGCTCTCCGACGGGGCCGTGCTCGGCGCGCCGCTGCCGGCGGACGGCGCGGCCGGCACGGTGACGGGCACCCAGGGCAACCTGGTGCCCAACGCGCTTCTCGCGGGAGTTCCCCTGGTGACGCAGCCGAAGACACCGGCGACGGCCCAGGGCGGGCAGCCTGTGAATTCCACAGGTCCGGGTGCCGCTACCCCGGCCGCCGCCACTCCGCCCGTACCGTTGCAAGGAGCGTTGCCGACCCCGGTGACGCACTGACGACGGACGGGGCGCGCGCATGGTCGGCAAGAAGATGCTGCGGCGGCGGACCGCCGCGACGGTCCTCGCCGTAGCGGCGGCCGTCGGCATCCTCGGGGCCAAGCTCGTCGACATCCAAGTGATCCGGGCGGACGCCCTGCAGTCGGACTCGATGAAGGCCAAGGAGGTCTCGACCTCGCTGCTGGGCAACCGCGGGGACATCGTCGACGCGAGCGGGTCCATCCTTGCCACCACCGTCTACACGTACGCGGCGGCGGCGTCGCCGAAGGACGCGATCGCCGGCGGGCGGGACAAACTGGTGAAAGCGGGGGCGGCGATCGGTGCGATCACCGGCCAGGGCGGCGACGCCGTCGTCGCCCTGATCGACGGAGCGCTCAAGCAGAACCCGAAGTCCCAGTACGTCCTGATCAAATCCGGGATGGATGTCGGCACCTTCGACAAGCTCGACAAGCTCCCGTACCCGTGGCTGACGTTCACGAAGAAGCAGGCGAGGAGCTATCCGGACGGAGCGGTCGCCGGCAACCTCGTCGGCTTCCTGTCGGACGGCGGCAACGCGGGCCTGGAGGCCAGCGAGAACGGCTGCCTGGCCGGCGAGAACGGCGAGGAGACCTACCAGCGCGGTGCGGACGGCGTCGCCATCCCGGGCAGCACTGTGGTGCAGAAGGAGGCGAAGGACGGCGGCACGCTGAAGCTGACCATCGACAGCGACCTGCAGTGGTTCGCCGAGCAGACGCTGGCCCAGCAGGTGGGCGCGACCGGCTCGAAGTTCGGCTTCGTCACCGTCGCGGAGGCGAAGACCGGCAAGATCAAGGCCATCGCGCAGTGGCCCGCGCTCGATCCCAACAACATCAACGGGACCGATCCGTCGTACTGGGGGCTCAAGCTGTTCAGCGACCCGTACGAGCCCGGATCGACCTTCAAGGCGCTGACAGCATCCATGCTCATCGACCAGGGCAAGGCGACGCCCGCGACCCAGGTTCTCGCACCGTACGAGTGGAAGTCCGGCAACGGAGCGGACCTGCACGACTCCGGTTACCACGATCCTCTCCGGTTGACGCTCACGGGCGTCCTCATGATGTCCTCCAACACGGGCATGTCCCAGCTGGGCAGTCGCCTCGCCGACCAGACCCGGTACGACTATCTGAAGAAGTTCGGCATCGGCGAGTCCACCGGCCTGCCCTACCCCGGCCAGTCGGACGGCATCCTGCACCCGGTCAAGGACTGGGACGACCAGACCAAGTACGCGACGATGTTCGGTCAGGGCGTGTCGGCGACCCAGCTGCAGATGGTCGACGCGTACCAGGCGCTCGCGAACGGCGGCACCCGCATCCCGCTCTCGATGGTCGAGGGATGCCAGCACCCGGACGGCAGTGTGACCGACGTCCCGACCACGAAGCCGACCCAGGTGGTGTCGCCTCAAGCGGCCGCCACCACCCTCGGGATGATGGAGTCGGTGGTCACCTCGGGCGAGCTCAAGAAGCAGCTGCAGATCCCCGGTTACCGCGTCGCCGCGAAGACCGGAACGGCCCAGCAGCCGGACGGGAAGGGCGGCTATCTGCCCTCGTACTACGTGTCGGTGATGGGCGTCGCCCCGGTGGACGATCCGCAATACGTCGTTTCGGTCAACCTCGGATACCCGACTACCATTACTTCGTCGGCAGCTGCCGCTCCGCTGTTCCACACGATCATGAGTCAAGTGCTGAAGACCTACCGGGTGAAGCCCTCCACGTCGAGCCCGGCCGACTATCCCCCCTACTACTGAGAAAAACCGTCTACTGAAAGTGAGCCCCGTGACAGGACCGGCGCCCTCATCCCTGCGCCCCGAGCATCCCGTCGCCCGCCCGCTCGCCCAGCTGGTCGCGGAGTTCGGGCTGGATGTGCGGGGCGACCACGACGCCGGCGAGGTGAACGGAGCAACACAAGCGAGCAAAGCCGTCGAAACGGGCGACCAGTACGTCGGCGTGCCGGGGACGTACTCGCACG
>JBQCCO010000041.1:0-6885 GCA_051962155.1 Leifsonia sp.
ATGCCGTCGATCAGCTCGTCGGCGGGGTGGAGGTGCGCGGCGACTTCCGGGTGGAGGTCGCGCCAGCGTGCCAGGGCGTCGGTCGCCTCCGGTGTGGTCTTGGTGCGAGCCACCTCGATGAGCGGCATCTGCGACACCCGCCGGCCGGCGCCGTCTCCCGCCCGCGGCGGCTTCTCGGCCGGCCCGAGCTCCTTCGCGAGCGCGAGCAGACCGTCGAGCGAGCCCACGGCGCCGTCGATGCCCTCGTGCGGGTCGCCGCGCTCGGCGAAGCGGCGGAGAACCGTCGGCATGGTGAACTCCTCGGGGCGGCGCGAGCGGACCTCGTCCCAGTCGAGAGGCGTGGAGACTCGCGCGTCGGGCAGCGGGCGGATGGAGTAGGCGGATGCGACGGTGCGGTCCTTCGCGTTCTGGTTGAAGTCGACGAAGACGCTCTCGCCGCGCTCCTCCTTCCACCAGCGGGCGGTCGCGAGGCCGGGCGCCCGGTTCTCCACTTCGCGGGCGAGCGTCTCTGCGGCGAGCCGCACATCGGCGAAACCCCACCGCGGAGCGATGCGGACCAGGATGTGGAGGCCGCGCGAGCCGCTCGTCTTCGGCCAGCCGACCAGGCCGTGATCGTCGAGCACCTCCCGGGCGACGAAGGCGACGTCCACGATCTGCTGCCAGTCGACGCCCGGCATGGGGTCGAGGTCGACGCGAAGCTCATCGGGATGGTCGAGGTCCTCGGCTCGGACGGGATGCGGGTTGAGGTCGAGGCAGCCGAGGTTCGACACCCAGGCGAGGCCCGCCGCATCCCGCACGACCGCCTCCTCGGCCGATGTACCGCTCGCGTAGTGGAGGGTCGCGGTGTCGATGTAGGGCGGGTGGTTCTCGGGGACTCGCTTCTGGAAGAACGGCTCCTGGGAGAGTCCCTTCGCGAACCGCTTGAGGACCATCGGCCGGCCGCCCGCGCCGCGCAAGGCGCCGTCGGCCACCGCGACGTAGTAGCGCGCGAGGTCGAGTTTCGTCAGTCCCGGCTCCGGGAAGACGACTTTGCCGGGGTTCGAGATGCGCACCTCGTTCCCCTCCACCTCGAGGAAGGTCTCGGACTTCGACGACGGACTCATGCCGCCACCGTAACCGCCGCGGCCCCGCGCCGACCAGGCCCGGCCACCTCCCCTGCCGGCCGTTCGCTCGAAACGGAGGACTTTGCGCGTATTGATGCCGCAACCTTCCTCCGTTTCCCTACCGACAGCGGCGTGTCGAGCCGCGCATCCTCCGTTTCCGACGCTGGCGTCGGCGGACTGGCGCCCGCAGAAAAGGGAGGAATGGAGCGGGATGATGCGGCGCGTAGGCGGGAAACGGAGGGAGTTCAGTCCGAGTTGGGCCGATGACTCCTCCGTTTCCGCGGGTCGCCCGCTATCGTCAGGCGTCGGTGCCGATGTCGCTCGCTCGCCGCGAGTTGATGAGCGACAAGGCCGCGTCGAAGGAGTCGGCGAAAGCGGTTCCGGTGAAGCCGGGACGCAGCATGATGACGTCGAAACCGCCGCTGTCCTGTTCGATGTAGGCGAGCAGTCCGCCGGGATCGGTGGGTGAGACGCGGGTGTCGCAGATCCGCCACGAGGTTTCGGTGAGCGGGATGATCTCGAGAGCGGGGTCGAGCGGGACCCCTTCGAAGCTGGCCAGCATCGGCGTGCCTCCTGTTCGTGCATCCCTCACACAACCACTGCTTCGCTCCGCGGGTCAGGGCTTGACACGCACGCGAAATCCCGGGGCCGGGGCCAGAATGAGGCCATGGGAGCGATCGACCGCACACCCGCCGAGGACGCCGGCGTCCGCATCCATCGCCGGCTCTGGCGCCACTGGGGCACCCCGGCCGGGATCTACGGCACGATCGTCTACGCCAGCGTCATCGCCGCGTCCTCCGTCAGCAACGACGATGCCGGCTCGGCGGTGGAGATCCTCGTCTTCAGCCTGGTCAGCATCGTGGTGTTCTGGCTGGCCCACGTCTACGCCGACGCCCTGGGCTTCCACGGGGATGCGGACCGGCTCGGCGACCGCATGCGCGACTCGCTGCGCTACGCGGTGGGCGAATCGAGCGGGATGCTGGAGGCCGCCGCCATCCCGAGCGTGCCCCTGTTCCTCGGATCCCTCGGCATCGTCCCCTCCGAGGTGGGCGTCGGCCTGGCACTCTGGCTGTGCGTGCTGATGCTCGCGCTCCTCGGCTTCCTCGTCTTCCTCGTGCGCGGCCGCTCCCTCTGGGTGTGCCTGACGGGAGCCGTCGTGACGGGACTGTTCGGGGTCGTCGTGATCATCCTGAAGACGACCCTGTCGCACTGATCCGGCGCCGGCGCGGGAGGGTCGCCACATACCGACGAGACCGTTCTGTGTACCCAGTGGTGGGGGTTTAAGCCCCTGATCAGGGTGATTGCAGGGTTAAAACGCTGTCGCGGCGCCTCGGCCGAGGGGTAGCGTGCAGCCAACCTGACGAAAGGTTGGACCCCGATGGATGACCACGCAGCGACTCCCGAACCCGTCACGCGGGCACGACACGCCGACCAGTCCGAACCACGGAAGCGCCGACGCGTCTCCGGTCGGGTACGGGCACTGCTCGCGGGCGGCCTCGTCCTCGGCGTCGGTGCGACCGTCACCGTCGCCGCCTGGAACGACTCCGAGTTCGCGACGGGCACCTTCCAGGCCGGCACGTTCAACCTTCAGGGTTCCGTCGACGGGACCGCGTTCAGCGACCATGCCACCACTCCCGGTGCCGCGCTCGGCTTCAGCGTGAACGCTGCGTCGCTCTCCCCGGGCGACGTCGTCTACGCGCCCTACGCCGTCCGGCTCGCGGCCAACACCACGAGCCCGGCGACCGTGACGGTGACCGCGCCCTCCACGACGGGCACGGTCACGAACCTGACGTACACGCTCATCCAGCCCTCCAGCTTCGGGTGCACGTCCTCGACGACCGGCACCGTGCTCGTGCCGGCGGCGACTGCGGTGGGGAGCGTCCCGGGGACCGTGACGTTCGAGCTGGCGCCGGGCGCTCCGGTGACCAGCGCCGGCGCCGCCGTCGACCTGTGCTTCGCCGTGACCGCGGGAGCCGGGCTCACCCAGTCGCAGGCCGGGACCGCGACATGGCAGTTCCAAGCGTCCTCGCACTGAGCGCGGACGGAGTCGCCCCACCGAGCCGTCGGCGACGCAGCGCGGGCCGGTGGCTCCGCAGCGCCCTGCTGAACGTGGCCGCCGTCGGAGGAGTGCTGTGCCTGCTGTGGGTCGCGGCCGCGCTGGTGTTCCATCTGAGTCTCATCATGTTCAAGACCGGGTCCATGTCCCCGACCATCCCGACCGGGTCGCTTGCCCTGGTGCACCAGGTTCCGGCCGCCGAGGCGCGGGTGGGGGATGTGGTGACCGTCGACCGGCCGGGCCAGCTGCCGGTGACGCACCGCGTGGTGTCCGTCGAGCCCGCTCAGGATGGGCGTGCCCGCCTGGTCCTCAAGGGTGACGCGAACCCGACGGTCGACCCGGCTCCCTATGACGTCGCGACGGTCCGGGAGGTGTTGTGGTCTGCGCCGGGTCTCGCCCGGGTGGTGGTGTGGCTGGGCAGCCCGTGGCTGATCGGCGTGCTCACTCTCGGTGTCGCGGCCTTGGTCACGTGGGTGTTCTGGCCGCGCGAGCGAGCGGAGCACCGGGAGGGACGCGAGCGGGCGGAGCAACGGGAGGGACGCGGGCGGCGAGGGGGCCGCGGCCGCCGCCGAGTGGATGTCGCGGAGTTCCGCACATGAGCCGCCGCCATGCGATGCGGTTCGCGGCTGCATCCTGCACCGCTGCATCTATGATCCTTGTCGGCCTTCTCGGTTCGGGAACTCCCGCCGCGGCCGCCGCACCCGCTCCCACGCCCCCGCCGCTGACGCTCACCTCCGATGCCGGCCCGCGGCCCTTCCTGCTGGTCCCGGGCCGGAGCACCCCGTGGCTCGTGGATGTGGTGGCCGACGTGGGTGAGCTCGACAGCCTCCTCGGGCAGCTCTCCGCGAGAGGCCCGCTCGCCCGCTCCGACGCCATCACCGCAGAGGTGGAGAGCTGCGTACGCCCGTGGAGCGGCGGGACCTGTTCCTCGGGCGCCCGTACCGTCCTGCCGCCCACCGCGCTGAGCGCGCTGCCCACCGCCCGCGCGGCCCTCGAGGCGAGCGCGAAGCCGACGCCCGGCACGGTCCACCTGCAGATCCGCCTCGCGCTCGCCTCCGACGCCTCCATCGATACCGCGAGCAACACCGTCACCGCTGTGCTGCGCGTGGATGCGTCCGGGACGATCACGGAGGCGGGCGGCCCGGCGACCCTCCCGGACACCGGAACCCGCATCGGCGACTACGGGGCGCTGGCGGCTGCGGCCGTCCTGGGAGGCATCCTGCTCGCGCGGGCCGGCGCCAGGCTGAGGCGGCGACGTCGTGCCTAGGAGGGTCACCCGGCTGTTGGTCGCCGTCACGCTCACCTCCCTCGTCGCGGTCGGCGGCCTGATCGCCGTGCCGCAGCCGGTCGACGCGCAGTGGCGCGATCAGGAGGTGGCGACCGCGACCCTCCAGGCCAAGACCATCCCCCCGGTGACGCTCGCCGGAACGGCGCCGTTCTGCTCCTGGGCGGGCTTGGTGACGACGACGAGCATCAGCCTCCAGTGGTCGCCACCGGCGGGCTACGCCTCGACGACCGTCCAGTTCGTCGCCCAGAAGGGCACGAACAGTCAGCTCGTCACCGGCGCGACGACGACCGTCGCCGGCGGCGTCTACACGACGACCATCCCGATCAGCATCCTGAACGCCATCGGCAGCCTGCTGGGCGGCAGCTTCGTCATCCACGTCACCGTCGTCGACCCGCAGACCGGATGGAGCTCGAAGGTCGTCGACTACACGTACGTCATGACGCTCGCGGGCATCGTGACCTCCTGCTCCGCCACTCCCGCCGGCTGAGCCTGCTCCTGGCTGAGCCCGCTGCCGGCTGAGCCGGCGCGCCCGGTGCCGTAGCGTGGAGGCGGCCGGGCGAGAGGAGGGCATCCGTGGATGGTCCGCCCGCGCTCGCTCCTGCGGCCGTCGCCCGCTCGGTGCGTATCCGCTATCCCGGTGCGACCGCTTGGACGCCCGACGAGGTGGAGGTGGAGGTCGCGCCGGGCGAGGTGCTCCTCATCCTCGGCCCGAGTGGATGCGGCAAGTCGACGTTCGCGCTGAGCTTCAATGGGCTCGTGCCGCACGCGGTTCCCGCCGAGTTCGCGGGCACGATGACCGTCGGCGGGGTCTCGACGCGGGAGGCGAGCGTGGCGGAGCTCAGCGAGCGCGTGGCGATGGTGTTCCAGGACCCGGAGGCGCAGTTGGTGACCCGCACGGTCCTCGACGAAGTGTGCTTCGGCCCGGAGAACCGGCTGGTCCCGGCGGCCGAGGTCGAGGCGCGCGCGGAGGCCGCCCTGCGCGCCGTCGGACTGTGGGACCGCCGCGACGAGAACCCGGACATCCTGTCCGGCGGCGGCAAGCAGCGGCTCGCGATCGCGTGCGCCCTGGCGCTCGGGTCGCCGCTGCTGGTGCTCGACGAGCCGACCTCCAGCCTCGACCCCGCCGGCACCGAGGAGGTGTACCGGCTGCTCGGCGAGCTCACGGCGCCCGGCTCGACGCGGTCGGTCGTGCTGGTCGAGCACGACCTCGACCTGGCACTCGGAATCGTGAACACGGTGCTCGTGCTGGACGGCGCGGGGAGGCCCTTCGCGTCCGGACCGGTCCGCGAGGTCCTGCGCGCCCGCGCGGAGGACCTCGAGGCGCTCGGCGTCTGGCTGCCCACCCCGACGACGGCCGCTCTGCGGATGCGCCGGGCGGGCATCCCGCTGGATCCGCTGCCGCTCACGGTCGAGGAGCTGGCGGCGGCGCTGGCGGATCTGGATGTGGACAGTGCGGCCGAGGAGCCGAGCGTGACAGAGGAGCCGAGTGGGACCGGTTCCGACCCGGATACGGAGGCCCTCCCGGCCCTCCCGGCGGTCTCGGTCACCGGGCTCACCGTGAAGCGCGGCGGCCGCCGCATCCTGAGCGAGGTCTCGCTGCGCGTGCCCCGAGGCGACTTCCTCGCCGTGGTCGGCCCGAACGGCGCGGGCAAGAGCACGCTCGTGCAGTCGCTCGCGGGCGTCCTCCGGGTGCGGCGGGGGACGGTAGAGGTGCTCGGAATCGACCCGGCGCGAGCATCGGCGAGCGCGCTTCGCGAGACGATCGGCTTCGTGTTCCAGAATCCCGAGCACCAGTTCGTGGCCCACACCGTGGAGGACGAGCTGGCGCTCGGTCTGCGACAGCGCCGGCTCCCCGAGACGGAGGTCAGCGCCCGCGTCGACGGGATGCTCACTCTGCTGGACCTGCACGCGCACCGCTCATCGCATCCATTCCTGCTCTCGGGCGGGCAGAAACGGCGGCTGTCGGTGGGCACCGCGCTGATCGAGGGCGCGCCCGTCCTGGTCCTGGACGAGCCGACATTCGGCCAGGACCGCGCCCGCGCGGCCGACCTCCTGGAGCTGCTCGCCGCGCTGAACGCGTCCGGCACGACGGTCATCGTCGTCACTCACGACCTCGGGCTGATCGGCCAGTACGCACGCCATGTCGCGATCCTCGACGAGGGGCGGGTCGTGGCCCTGGACGAGACGGCGCGCATCCTGAGCGACCGTGCGCTGCTCGAGGCGCACGCGCTCCGGCAGCCGCCGCTGGTGCGGGCGCTCGCCGGGCCGTCCATCCCTCTGGAGCTGCGCGGACTGACGCGGCTCGTCGACCTTCCCGGGCTGCGATGACGGCGCCCGCCCTCCGCGTGGCCGCGCCTGCGCCGAGCTTCCTCCACCGGCTCAACCCGCTCGCGAAGGTCGCCGCGGTCGTCCCGGCGTGGATCGCGCTGCTCGTCACC
>JBQCCO010000042.1:0-6457 GCA_051962155.1 Leifsonia sp.
GACGGCGCTTGTCATGTCACACGCCGAATCGGTCGACAGCTCGATCCTGACCACAGGCCTCGAAAGCTGGGACCGCCATTTCGCGGTGAACGCTCGAGCGACATGGCTGCTGATCAAGGCGTTCGCGGAGCAACTTCCCACCCCGACCGCACCGGGTGAGGCGAGCGGTCGCATCGTCGCCCTCACCAGCGACCACACCGTCCACAACCTTCCGTACGGCGCCAGCAAGGGCGCCCTGGACCGGATCGTCACCGCAGCCGCGGTCGAACTCGCCGACCGTGGGGTTCGCGCGAATGTGGTGAATCCGGGCCCCATCGACACCGGATGGATGAACGACGCGGTGCGCGCTTCGTGTATTGACGCAACACCCGCCGGTCGACTCGGCACACCCCAGGACACCGCGAATCTCGTCCGATTCCTCCTATCCGCCGAAGGGGCATGGATGAACGGCCAGATCCTGTACAGCAACGGCGGCTTCAACGTCGGCTGACACGCTGGGCCAGCCTGATCTGTGTCTCAGACCATTCCCTGCCGGGCGGTCAGCCTGCTGAGGAGATGTGGGAGAACGCTTGGAGGAACAGGCTGAGCCAGACGATGAAGAAGACCACCCCGAAGAGGGTGAATAGCGAACCGATCAGCGGTCGACCGGCCGGCGCTGGCTTGTGAACGAGGGCGCCCGCGGTCATCCGAAGGTGACCATCACCTTGTCCGCGCGACCCGGGGTCGCCGCGGCGGCCAGGGCATCCTGAACCTCGGAGAACGGGAAGCGGTCGCTGATGATGACGGCGTACTTCTCCCAGTTCTCGATGATGTCCTGGGTCACCTCGAAGATCTCGGTGGGGTAGCCCATCGAGAACACGATGTCGAGTTCGCTTCCGAGAATCTGTCCGAAGTCGATGGTCACCGGTCTCTTGTGCACGGCGACCACCGCGAGCGTTGCGCCGTGCTTGGCGCTCGCCAGCGCCGCGTCGACCACGGCACCCACTCCGGCCGCATCCAGGTAGATGTCGGTCTGCGACTTCGCTTCGCCCCGGCGAGTGGGCGCGGCCCCGTGCAACTCGATGAGGCGAGCGGCGACATCCTCGTTCGCGGAGTCGATGACGCCGATGGCCCCCACGCGGAGCGCCTTCTCCAGACGGGAGGGGATGACGTCGACGACCACGACGCTCGCCCCGAGGGACGTGAAGCCGATGGTGGCGCCGAGTCCGATCGGTCCAGCGCCGAAGACGACGACCTTGTCGCCGGCTTCGACCCCGGAGCGGTTCACAGCATGCCGGGCGACGGCCATCGGCTCGTTGAGCGCCGCGACCTCGAACGGGATGTGCTTCGGCACGATCGCGACACTGGTGCCGAGAACCGCGTTCTCGATCAGGAGGTAGTCGGCGAAGCCGCCCGATGCCCCGCCGCTGCCGATGATCCCGCTGGGCGCCGCCATCGGGTTGACCACGACGTGGTCGCCGACCGCTATGCCCTCCACTTCGCCGCCCACCTCCACCACCTCGCCGGCCGGCTCGTGCCCGAGCGGCGTCCGGCCCTCGAGGCCAGGCAGGCCGCCGATCGAGATATACATCGCGTCCGATCCGCAGATGCCGCACGCTCGCACTGCGAGCAGTACATCGCGGGGGCCTGCCTGCGGCTTCGGCACGTCGATGACTGAGGTCTGGCCTGGGCCGGAGACGATACAGAGTTTCATATCCATGTCCCAAAGATAGCCGATCGGCTAGCTTTGAAGAACATACGCGAGGATGTTCTCAGCAACCGATAAGGAGGAGCGCATGGGCAGGCCGGTCGGGCGTCATGGCGAGACTCGAGCCCGGGTGCTCGAGGCCGCTGTGCGGCTGTTCTCAGAGAACGGCGTGAGTGGCACCTCGCTCCAGATGATCGCGGACGACCTGCGTGTCACGAAAGCGGCGGTGTACCACCAGTTCGCTTCGAAGGACGACATCGTGCTCGCGGTCGCTCAACCCGCCGTGGACGGCCTCATGTCGGCGGCCGATGCTGCCCAGCAGCAAAGCACCCCGAAGGCGAGATTCGACGCCGCGCTCGAAGGACTTGTCGCCGTCGTCATCCAGCAGCGCGCATCCGCCGTTGTGGTCCGCGACCCTGTCGCAGCGCGGCTGCTCGAGGCTCACCCGCAATACCGGATCGCGCTGGACCGGATCCAGGGTTTCCTGATCGGATCCGACCCGACCGACGAAGCGCGCGTTGCGCTCGCGCTCCTCGGCGGGAGTCTATTCGTCTCGGGCACAGACCCAGCCCTTGTCGCAGTCGACGGCGAGAGACTGCGAGTGATTCTGCAGAAGGCGGGCCGCACTCTCCTGCAACCGTTCCGACCGACCGCCTGAGCATCCGTCGGACGAGGCTACGCGACGAGTTCGATCTCCACACGCGCGCCCAAGGGAAGGCCTGCGACAGCCACGGTCGTCCGCGCGGGGTACGGCGCCGCGAAGATCGTCGAATAGATGTCGTTCATGGCGGCGAAGTCGCGCATGTCGATCAGGTAGACGTTCACCTTGACGACGTCGTCGAAGGTTCGACCGGCGGCGGCGAGCACGGACTTCAGGTTCGCGAAGACCTGCACCGTCTGGGCAGCGATGTCTCCGCTGACGAGCTGACCGGTGGATGGGTCGATCGGCGTCTGGCCGGAGAGGTACAGGGCGCCGCCGGCACCGATCGCGGCGTGCGAGTACGGGCCGACCGGCTCGGGGGCGTCCGGGTCCGCGATGGAGGTTCGAGTCACGACAGGAGCCTATGTGACGGGCGGCGGAAGCCGAGGTCGATCACGTCAGTCGAGAGCGGGGTTGTGTGCGGGCACGTGTTCCAGTCCCAGACCGGGGTGGCCGTAGGTGGTCAGCACTTCCGAGATGACGATGCGGTAGGCGCCGATCCAACGGTCGTGCAGGCGCTTCGCCTCGCGATGGGTGTCCATGCCGATCAGCTCGTGGAGGGCTTCGCGGCTCTCCCAGTAGTAGACCTCGGAGTAGAGACCGGTCTCTTCGTTGGCCCATGCCTCCTCGCCGAGAAATCCGGGGATCGCTCGCGCACGCTCGGCGATCTCGTTGTTCAGCCGATGGAAGTCGTCATCGTAGGGTTTGGCCTCGAAGATGAACGTGGACGTGAACATGCTCACTCCTCTTTCGTGATGATGCTGGTCCCTAACGACGATCCGCCACCGATTCGCGGTCGATGTAACGGGTGGGAAGCGAGGGGGCGTGCTCCTCGTCGATGCCGTCGATCTCCACCAGGAGCCGGTGCATTCCCGCCTCGCCCATTTCGCGCAGCGGACTCTTGATCGTGCTCAGAGCCGGTGTGGGGAGGTCCGCACCGAAGATGTCGTCGAAGCCGACGATGCTGAGCTGACGCGGCACATCGACGCCCTGGTCGCGTGCGGCTCGGCGCAAGCCGAGCGCGACGAGGTCGTTGTAGGCGAAGACGGCGCTCACGTCAGCGGCGAGCACGCGCTGCAGGGCCTCGGCGCCTCCTTCGCGGGTGGGGGTCGTCGAGGGGATCTCCACGATCGACATGCCGCGCTCGACCGCGTACGTGAAGAGAGTCCGCCACCGTACCCCGTTCATCCAGGATGCGTCGGGTCCCGACAGGTAGGCGATCCGGTGGTGCCCGAACTCGTGGAGTCGGTCGAGGGCGGCGCTGATGCCGGGACGCGGATCAGGCACCACAGCGGTGACGCCCGGCACCAATCGGTTGGCCACGATGAGCGGTTTCACCGAGGACAGCTCCACGATCTGGTCGTCGGTGAGCCGGGACGCGACGAGGAACAGGCCGTCGACCGAGGTCTGCAGGCGCTGCGCTGTCGCGAGTTCGAGCTCGGGCGACTCTTGGGATTCGGCGAAGACGAGCGTGAGACCCCTCGCGGTCGCAATCCGTTCGGCGCCACGGACGACGTCGAAGTAGACGGGATTGGTGATATCCGAGACCAAAAGCGCGAGAGTGCCGGTCTTGCCGGTCGGCAGTGCCCGAGCCATGGGGTTGATGCGATAGCCGAGCTGGTCGGCGGCGTCGCGGATGCGGCGCTCGGTGGCCTCCTTGAGGCGGCCTGGCTTGTTCAGCGCTCGCGAGACGGTCGACGGGCTCACGCCGGTCGCCCTGGCGATGTCGTAGATGGTCGCCGGCGGCTTGCGGGCGCCGGGGCGGACGGGCGCCAGTGCCTCTGATTCGCTCACGGGACTCCCTTCGCGGTGCGTCGTCGCTGTTCGGCAAGCGGTTGGCACAGTCTAGCGGAAGGCGGCTCGCAATCGGGTTCGAACATGGGGATATGACCATGTAGCCAGCGCGGGCATCGTCGTTTCGACGAATTCGGCAACCGATTGACAAAATGAACGGGACACGGTGGAATGGGCGCATGCACCAGCCGCGCCGCCGCGACCCCGACCGCCTCCTACCCATGGAGCAGCGCACCCGGGACATCGCCCGTGACCTGTACCTGCGCGTGGCGGACGCACCGATCGTCTCGCCGCACGGTCATGTGCCGGTTGAATGGCTGGCAGAGGATCAGTGGTTCCGCGACCCGGCCGAACTCCTGATCACCCACGACCACTACGTGACCCGGCTGCTGCACGCCGGAGGTGTCGACCTGGGAGAGCTCGGCGTCTCGAACGCAGCCGACCCGCGGTCGGTGTGGCGTCTCGTGGCCGAGAACTGGAACCTCTTCGCCGGCACGGCATCCGGTTACTGGCTGGAGGAGGCGTTGAGTTCGGTGCTGGAGGTCGACGCGGAGCTCAACCCGGCGAACGCAGACGCGATCTACGACCGGATCGCCGCCCGGATCGCTGAACCGGCATTCGCGCCGCGTGCCCTGTTCGAGCGATTCGGAATCGAGGTGCTCGCCACGACGGACGATCCCCTCGCAGATCTCGCGCACCACGAGGCTCTGCGGGATTCCGGGCTCCGCGTCGTGCCCACGTTCCGGCCGGACCGGTATCTCGACCCCGACGCGCGCGGATTCGCCGAGAACGTGGACCGCCTGCTGGCGGTCGAGGGACGGCCGGCGACGTTCGCCGGGTATCTGGCTGCGCTGGAAGGACGTCGCCGCCATTTCATCGACCACGGCGCGGTGTCCGCCGACCACGGTGTCGAGGAGCCCCTCACACTGGACGTGCCGCCCGGCGAAGGTCAGCGGCTCTTCGCGGAGGTCATCGGCGGGACGGCGGATGCGGACGCCAAGCGCGCGTTCCGCGCTCACATGCTCTTCCAGATGGCCCGGATGAGCGTGGAGGACGGCCTCGTGATGACCGTCCATGCGGGCGTCCTCCGCAATCACCATACGGAGACGTTCGAGCGGTTCGGCCCGGACACCGGCCACGACATCCCGGTTCGCACCGACTTCGTCCGGGGTCTGCGACCCCTGCTGGAGCGGTTCGGGAACGCGGACGCATTCCACCTGGTGCTCTTCGCCGTCGACGAGACGGTGTACTCCCGCGAACTCGCCCCCTTGGCGGGCTTCTACCGCAGCGTGTACATCGGTGCGCCGTGGTGGTTCCTCGATGCGCCGGATGCGATCAGCCGGTTCCGGTCGGCGGTGACGGAGACGGCGGGGTTCTTCCGCGGGTCCGGATTCATCGACGACACCCGCGCCTTCCTCTCGATCCCAGCGCGGCACGACACCGCCCGGCGCACGGATGCGGGCTTCCTCGCCCGGTACGTCGCCGAGGGCAGGCTGGCACTGCGGACCGCCGAGCAAATCGCCGACGAACTGGTCGGCCCGTTGCCGAAGAGGGTCTTCAAACTGTGACCGCCGCATCCATCGTCCCGTTTCTCACGCGCGAGGCACTCCCGCATCCCGCGAGCACTCCGCCGGTGCGGATCGTCCACCTCGGGCTCGGCGCCTTCCATCGCTCCCATCAGGCCTGCTACACGGCGCACGCCGCGGATGCCGACCGCTGGGGGATCGCCGCATTCACCGGGCGGCGGCCGGATGCGGCCCAGACCCTCGCCGCGCAGGACTGCGTCTACACGCTGATCGAGCGCGGCCCCGAGGGTGACCGGTTCGAGCTCATCGGGAGCATCGTCCAGGCGTCCGCCGGCGACGACATCGCCGGCTTCGTCGCGACGTTCGCGTCTCCGCACGTCGCGGTCGTCACGCTGACCGTCACCGAGGCGGGGTACCGAGTGGATGCGACCGGTGCGCTGGAGCTGGACGATCCGGACGTCCGCTCGGACATCGAGCTCCTGCGGGACCTCCTCGGGAAGCGCGACCCGGTGCCGGCGGAGGGTCCGGGACCGCGAACGGTTCCCGGTCGCCTGCTGCTCGGACTGCACCACCGTCGGCTGACGGACGCGCCGCCGGTCGCCATCGTGCCGTGCGACAACCTCCCCGAGAACGGACCGCTGGTCCGGCGTGCGCTCGATCGGCTGGCGCAGGAGGTGGACCCGGCCCTCGCGGAGTGGCTCCCGAGGGGCGCATCCTTCGTCTCCACCTCGGTCGACCGCATCACGCCGC
>JBQCCO010000043.1:0-3966 GCA_051962155.1 Leifsonia sp.
CGCTCGTCTTCTCCTGGGCCCTCGGCGTGGCCTCGGTGCTGGTGCTCGGATTCTTCACGAACTGGCTGGCGGCGGCCCTCTCGGTCGCGGCCATCCTGCTCTACGTCGTCTTCTACACGCTCATCCTCAAGCGCCGCACCCCGCAGAACATCGTCTGGGGCGGCATCGCCGGCTGCATGCCCGTGCTGATCGGCTGGGCTGCGGTCACCGGATCGCTGGACTGGCCGCCGTTCATCCTGTTCGGCATCATCTTCCTCTGGACACCACCGCACTACTGGCCGCTCTCGATGAAGTACCGCTCCGACTACCAGGAGGCCGGCGTCCCGATGCTCGCGGTCGTGCGCGGCCGCTCGGCGGTCGGACTGCAGGTCGTCCTGTACGCCTGGGCGATGGTCGCCTGTTCTCTGCTGCTGATCCCGGTGGGGCACATGGGCCTCGTCTACACGGCGGTCTCGCTGGTCGCCGGCGGCTGGTTCCTCTACGAGTCCCACCGCCTCTACAACCTCGCGATCCGGCACGCGACCGTGTCGCCGATGCGCGTCTTCCACGGGTCGATCGCCTACCTGACGCTGATCTTCCTCGCGGTCGCCATCGACCCGCTGCTGCCCTTCTGATCGCCTCGTAACGATCCCGCCCCGGCCGGCATCCGGCCCTGCCGGCGGAGTTACCATCAGGCATGACGGATCGGCTGCCGACGGCGCGCCTCGAGACCGAGCGCCTGATCCTCGACGTCCCGACGGAGGACGACATCCCGGACGTCCTGGAGGCGTGCCTCGATGCCGCCACGCAGCTCTGGGTCCCGCTCCCGTCGCCGTACACCCGCGAGAGCGCCGAGTTCTTCGTGCGCAGCTACTGCCCGCACGGCGTCGCGAGCGGCGACTTCCACGTGTGGGCGCTCCGGCCGCGAACCGGCGGCCGCATGCTCGGGGTGGTCGAGGTTCGACGCGACGAGGGACCCGGCTCGGGGACCGTCGGTTGCTGGTCCGGCCCGTGGGGGCGGGGGCACGGCTACATGCGGGAGGGTCTGCTGGCGGTCACGCGGCACGCGCTCGACCCCGCCGGCCTCGGATTCGACCGGCTGCGCTGGGTGTACGTGCCCGGAAACGACCCCAGCAGGCGGCTGGCCGAGGCCGCGGGGTTCGGCTTCGGCGAGAGCTCCGCCCGTGCGGTCACCCTCCACGGCGAGACCCTCGCAGCGCGGGTGGGGACCCTACGCCGAGACGACATCGGCGGCTGAGTCCGCCTCGACCTCCGCAGCGGGCGCCGGTGCCGTGAGCGCCATGATCACGGCGGTCATGACCGCGGCGAGTGTCGCGGCGAGCGTCATGTGGATGCCGACGAGGATCTCCGGAAGGCCCGTGTCCGCCTGGATGAGCCCCACCGCGATCTGCACCAGCTCGATGGCGAGCATCAACCGGGTGAAGCGACGCAGCGGTGCCCCGCCGAACCGGAACGACCCGGCGACGAGGAGGATGGTCAGGCCGAACGTGACGTAGGCCGGGATCGCGTGGACGTGCTCCAGGATCTCCGGGTTCAGGCCGCTGCGCGGGGTGTTCTGATCCCCGGCGTGCGGGCCTGCGCCCGTCGTGACGATCCCCATGGCGATGGTGAGCGCGACCACGAGGCTCGTGACGTACGCGAGCGCTGCATACCATCCGGGGACGGCGGCGACGCGTCGGCCGGTGACCGCGTAGACACGCACCACGAACACGGTGGTCAGGGCGACCAGCACGATCGAGATGACGAAGTGGATGCCGACGACCCACCAGGTGAGGCCGGTGAGCACGGTGATCCCGCCGATGACCGCCTGGAGCGGCACGCCGAGGCCCGCGATGAGCGAGATCCAGAACAGGTCGCCGCGGGAGCGGTAGAGCTTCACGACGGCCAGGAACGCCGCGATCGCGAGGACCGCGAGCACACCGCCCAGCATCCGGTTGCCGAACTCGATGACGCCGTGGATGCCCATCGCCGGCGTGTTGACGAACGAGTCGGCCGTGCACCTCGGCCAGGTCGGGCAGCCCAGGCCGCTGCCGGTCAGCCGGACAGCGCCTCCTGTGGTGACCAGAAGAATCTGCGCCGCGAGGTAGACCCACGCGATCACCCGGGTCCGCCCATCCACTCGGTCCGGCAGCCAGGCGGTGATGCGCTTCATGATTTCTGGGCTTCCTCGGGGTCTGGATGCGGATACTCGGGCAACGCGCAGGCGTGGCTCTACTAATACCGCGCCGCACCTGTAGAATTGGTGGGTTCGAGGAACGCGCCATCGTGCGCGTGCCAACGGGCGGATTCCTCCGCTCGTGGCCGGGGCATCGCGGCCCGTGTCCACGGACATTTTAGGTCCGCACACCAGCCACCCGCACAATCTGGACGCTCGAGCGACCGGCATCAGCCGTGCGCACGAGGGGAATGAGCCGGACTGATATCCGGTTACGAGTGGTAGGAAACGAGGTAGAAATGTCAGACATCCTGATCGACCGGCCTGAGCTCGCCTCCCTGGGGCAGTACGAGTTCGGCTGGGCGGACTCCGACGCTGCGGGTGCCTCCGCGCGCCGCGGGCTCTCGCCCCAGGTGGTGAAAGACATCTCGGGGCTGAAGAACGAGCCCGACTGGATGCTGCAGCGCCGCCTCAAGGCGCTCCAGCTCTTCGAGCGCAAGCCCATGCCGACGTGGGGCGCCGATCTGTCGGAGATCGACTTCGACAACATCAAGTACTTCGTCCGCTCCACCGAGAAGCAGGCGCAGAGCTGGGAAGACCTTCACGAGGACATCCGCAACACGTACGAGAAGCTCGGCATCCCGGAGGCGGAGCGCCAGCGTCTCGTCGCCGGTGTCGCCGCGCAGTACGAGTCCGAGGTCGTCTACCACCAGATCCGCGAGGACCTCGAGCAGCAGGGCGTCATCTTCCTCGACACCGACACGGCGCTGCGCGAGCACCCGGAGATCTTCCAGGAGTACTTCGGCACGGTGATCCCGGCCGGCGACAACAAGTTCGCGGCGCTCAACACGGCGGTCTGGTCCGGCGGCTCGTTCGTCTACGTCCCCAAGGGCGTCCACGTCGAGATCCCGCTGCAGGCCTACTTCCGCATCAACACCGAGAACATGGGCCAGTTCGAGCGGACGCTGATCATCGCCGACGAGGGCAGCTCCGTCCACTACATCGAGGGCTGCACGGCGCCGATCTACAAGTCCGACTCGCTGCACTCCGCCGTCGTCGAGATCATCGTGAAGAAGAACGCCCGCGTTCGCTACACGACCATCCAGAACTGGTCCAACAACGTCTACAACCTGGTCACCAAGCGGGCGACCGCGGGCGAGGGCGCGACCATGGAGTGGATCGACGGGAACATCGGCTCCAAAGTGACGATGAAGTACCCCTCGATCTACCTGATGGGGGAGCACGCCAAGGGCGAGACGCTCTCGGTCGCGTTCGCCGGCCCGGGCCAGCACCAGGACGCGGGCGCCAAGATGATCCACATGGCGCCGTACACGCAGTCGTCGATCGTCTCGAAGTCGATCGCGCGTGGCGGTGGCCGCGCCGGCTACCGCGGCGAGGTGCGGGTGGATGCGGCAGCGCACCACTCCGCGAACACCGTCCGCTGCGACGCGCTGCTGGTCGACACGATCTCCCGGTCGGACACCTACCCGGCCATCGACATCCGCGTCGACGACGTGCAACTCGGCCATGAGGCGACGGTGTCGCGCGTGAGCGAGGAGCAGCTGTTCTACCTGATGTCCCGCGGGCTCCCGGAGGACGAGGCCATGGCGATGATCGTCCGCGGCTTCATCGAGCCGATCGCCCGCGAGCTCCCCATGGAATACGCACTCGAACTCAACAAGCTCATCGAGATGGGCATGGAAGGCTCTGTCGGATGACGCAGATCGAGACGACGACGACCACCCCGGCCGCCCCCGCCCCGAAGCACCTGCGTGCGCCGGTCCCCGTCCAGAGCCGCGCCGAGCGGTTCA
>JBQCCO010000044.1:0-2876 GCA_051962155.1 Leifsonia sp.
TGAGAAGGCGAGCGCGTTCTTGCCCGTGAGCAGCTGGTAGCCGGGCGGGACGTCGATCACCGACCAGCGCTCGCCCTCGGGCAGGGCCTCGTTCTCGGCCTGGGTGTGGATGTAGGCCTGGTCGACCGGGACGTAGACGCCGCCCATGTCGTTCACGAGGCTCGTGAAGCTGTGGAAGTTGACGCCGATCAGGTAGTTCACCCTCAAGCCGGTGAGCTGCTTGACCGTCTGCAGCACGGTCTTCGGCCCGCCGTCCGAGAAGGCGGCGTTGATCTTGTCCTGGCCGAAGCCGGGGATGTCCACCCACAGGTCGCGCGGCAGCGAGAGCAGCGAGATCAGGTGCGTGCGCGGGTCGATCCGCACCAGCATCAGCGTGTCGGAGCGGGCCGGCGCGGAGCCGTCGGTGTAGCGGTGGTCGGAGCCGATCACGAGGGCGATCGCGGGAGCGTTCGCCTCGGGCAGGAGCGGGTCGATGCTGTGCTCCGCCTGCACGAACGCCTTCGGCGGGCTCGTGAGCTTGTTGTAGTCGCCGTAGAACATGTAGAAGACGGCCCCCGCAGCCGCGAGAAGCAGGAAGAGGATCGTCCCGATGCTCCAGAGCGCGATCCGCAGCCAGCGGCGCTTGCGGCGGCGCGGACGGCGTGGCGGGGCGCCTCCGCCGTACACCGTCATCCTGGGGCGGGGCGGCCTGCTGCCACCTCCTCCGTCACGGGGCGTGGTTGGCGGAGTCTGGGTTGCCATGGGCTCGAAAAAACGCGCTCGGGCCCGCTCCGGCAGGCCCGGATGAGTATAGACCGCGGTCCCGGCCGAACCCGTGAGGTGGCTAGGCCGCGGGCGGGGTCGCCATGGCCCGCGCGAACTCGACCAGGATGCGCCGGTAGGTGGCGAGCGAGGCGATCTCGACGTGTTCCTCGGGGCCGTGGTGGCCGGCGCCGGACGGGCCGAACTCGACGCACGGGATGCCGCGTTCGAGGAAGAGCACGGCGTCGGACGCGCCGTGCCGGCCGACCCCGATCGCGCGGCCCTCGCGATGCTCGCGGACGACGTGACGCAGCAGCTTCACGTGGTCGTGGTAGGGGTTGAGCTGGGCGGCGGGCACCTGGTAGAGCAGCTCGGGCTCGGGGTGCAGGGTGCGCAGCTGGCGCATCACCTCGTGCGGATCCTGGGTCGGCAGGTGGCGGATGTCGACGTCGATGCGGCAGGTGTCCGGCACGGCGTTCACCGCCTTTCCACCGGCGATGCGGCCGAGGCTGACCGAGGGGCCGTCGAAGAGCTCGGAGCGCTCGGAGGCGAAGGGCAGGTCGCCGATGCGGCGGTAGAGGTCGATGGCCTTCAGGACGGCGTTCTCGCCCAGCCACGGGGTGCTGCCGTGGGCGGCGCGGCCGCGCACCTCGAAGCGGACGACGAGCGCACCCTTGGCCTGGACGCCGATCTGAAGGTCTGTCGGCTCGCCGCAGATCGCGAACTCGCCGAGATTGCCAGCGTCGGCGAGGCGGGCGGTCGCCTTCGTGTTCAGCGTCGCGGCGTCGGACTCCTCGTCCGCGGCGATCAGGAGCTTCACCCGCATGCCCTCGAGCCGCTGCGGCGCCTCGGCGAGGTCGACGAGCGCGGCGAGCATCGCGGCGAGCGCGCCCTTCATGTCGTACGCGCCGCGGCCGTAGAGGCAGCCGTTGTCGCGGCGCGGCTCGAACTGGGCCGGGTCGCCGGGGACGACGTCGACATGCGCGCTCAGGATGAGCGTGCGCGGCCCCTCCCCGACCGTGGCGACGACGGCCGGCCTGCCGTTCACCTCGGTCACCTCGTGCCGGATCGCCTGGCCCTCGAGCCACCCGAGCAGGAACCCCACCGCCGCCCGGATCCCCTCCTCGGAGGAGGTGTCGAACCCGAACAGCCGCTCGGCCAGGGCAAGATCGTCGACACCGCTCACGCCCCGATTGTCGCAGCCGGACCCGCCATGCGGGGTCAGACCCCTTTTGGCGGGTCCGCCTCACATGCGGCACACGACGCGACAGACACGTCACCTGTAACCCCGTAGCCTCGATGCGTGCCTCGGCAACCCCGACTCCGCTCCACCGACCACCTCTACCACGTCACCGCTCGAGGGGTCGCACGGCGCGAGATCTTCCGCTCAGACGACGATGGCCGCGTCTTTCTCAGCACGCTGGGCGGGGTCATCACCGAACGCGGCTGGCATTGTCACTGCTACTGCCTGATGCCGAACCACTATCACCTGCTGGTCGGCACGCCGCGGGGCGACCTCCCGGAAGGGATGCGGGATCTGAACAGCTCGTATGCCACGCGGTTCAACACCGCTCATGAGCTCACCGGCCACGTGTTTCAGGGGCGCTACGGGAGCCAAGTCGTTCGGAGCGACCCACACGCGCTCGAGGTTTCGCGCTACATCCCGCTGAACCCCGTGCGAGCGAGGCTCCGTCCCCGTCCCGAGGACTGGCAGTGGTCGAGCTACCGCGCGACCGCCGGGATCGTGCGCCCGCCGGCGTGGCTGACCGTCGACGGCGTTCTCGGGTGGTTCGGGGAACGTGCGGATGCACAACGCCGTTACCGCGAGTTTCGTCGCCGAAGGCCAGCACGTCGTCGATCCAGAAGCGGCCGCCCTGCGCCAACTCCTCCGCGACGGCGGTCCGGAAGACGTCCGCCGGGTTCAACGCGACTACGGCTACTCCCTCCGGGCGATCGCAGAGGCGCTCGGGATCCACCATTCGACGCTCGCGGAGCGTCTGGCCCGGGACCCGCCAAAAGGGGTCTGACCCCGTTTGGCGGGGTTATTCGCTGCCTGAGCGGATGCCGCGGCGGGCGCTGAAGTAGACCGCCTGGGGGTGGTGGATGACGATCGCGGCGGTCGTCTGCTCCGGGAT
>JBQCCO010000045.1:0-5568 GCA_051962155.1 Leifsonia sp.
GCGGGATTCCTGGCTCTCGGGGTCGACCCAGTGTCGGAATTCGAGGTTGCCGGTGACGAGGACGGCGTCACCTTTGCCGAGGCTGTCGCGGACGTTTTCGGCGGTGCGGCCGAAGACGGTGGTGCGGTGGTACTGCACGCCGGCGTCGACCCACTTGTCGTCTTGGAGCTTGCGGTCGGTGACGGCGACGGTGAACTTGGCGTACTTGACCCCGTTCTCGGTTTCGGCGAAGTCGGGGTTGGAGGTGAGGTTTCCTTCGATGGTGATCGGGACCTTGGTCGACATGGTCGTTCCTTTCGTTGTGCTCCGGTGTGGAGCTCTTACCTGTTCTTCGCGAGAGACCTAGATCTCGTGCGCTTCGGCGCGCGCACCTGTTCCGTCGTGTGGAGAACGCACCCACTCCGCCCAACTCGGATCGCTCCCGTGCCCCGGTTGAGGTGTCGTGTGTGGCGTGGTGTGTCCGTTGTGGCATTCACCGTTGTACCAGGTGGCCATTCTGGGGAGGGCGGCGGCGAGGCGTTCGTGCCAGCCGATGGGTCCGTAGCCAGCGTCGACAGAATCGAAGGAGACGGTCCAGGCGGTGTGCAGGGCGGAGAGTTCTTCGACGAGGGCGGGGTGTTGGTACCAGCAGGCGGGGATCTTGCGTTGCGGGATCTGGTACCGGTCGGTGAACCAGTCCACCCAGTCCGCCAACCGTTCCCACGTTTCCGGGGCGGCGTCCGCTTGGAGGGTGCGCCAGTTGACGATGGTGACGCCGAGCATCCCGCCGAGCCGATCCCGGGATTCCTTCTCCCACCCTTCCGGGAGGGAGTCCAGGAGTTCGCTGATGTCCTGCCCGGTCACGGCTCAGCCCCTTCCTCCAGGAGTTGCGCGATCTTGCCCCGCAGCCGGGTGATCGCTTGTACGGAGGCGGCACGTCGGGAGACGAGACCGGAGAGAGCCCGGTCCCGGTCGATGAGTTTGTGCACCCATTCATGGCAGCGCGGATGCAGGCAGATGAGGTCTTCATGCGGTTCAGCCGCGACCCACCCGTGTGGTCCTTGGGTGACGCCGCGGTAGTCGAGGTGGTGCAGCTCGAGGGTCTTCTCGGTGCCGGTGCCGAGGCAGAGCGCACAGCGCAGGACACCGTGTTGGTGGCGTTCGGCGATGAACCATTTCGCCCGCCGCCTGTACCAGGCGGGTGAGTGCAGGTAGCGGGTGCGGTATCCGGTGGCGTCCCAGGCGGGCTTGCGGCGATTGGACATCAGCGCCGCTCCCCCGCCGCCGCCCGCCGTCCCCGCGCCACCTCGTATTGCTGGGCGAAGACCTGCTGCTGATCGTGCTCCGTCGCGGTCTTTCCGGCGGTGACGGTGCGGGCGTCGGAGCGTTGCGTCCAGCCTTGCAGGTCGAGGAGCACGCCGCGCCGGTTCCGATAGGCGAGCAGGCCGACGGTGTGGGGCATGCGGCGGATCTCGTCCACCGTCAGCACGGGCACCTTCTCCCGGCTGACGTTCGTGCTGGTGGTGGTGTCGCTGTAGGTGTGGTTGCGGGTGCGGATGCGGCGGGTGCCGAGCAGGGATTCCACGTCCCGCAGATGGTCGACGTCGCTGGCGCCGCCGAGGAGGAGTTTCGCGGTGGCGGCAGACCAGATGGTGTCGGCTTCCGCTTTCGACCATGCCGTCTCGGCTTGGGACAGGGCTTGGAGGACGACGACGATGGAGATGCCGATGCCGCCGCCGTCGGCCATGATCCTGGGGAGGGCGGGCCAGGAGAACATGTTCGCGATCTCATCCAGCACCAACGCCAACGGGGGATCCAGGCGAGACCCGGTGGAGGCGAGGGCTTTTCGTCGGGCGGTTTCGACGATGTCGTCCAGGACCGCGCCGAGGAATCCGCCGACGGAGCCGGCTCCGGCGCCGGTGCCGATCAGGTACAGCGTGTTCTCCCCGGTGAGGAACGTGTCGGGGTCGAACGTGTCACCGGGCCGAGGTGTCATGGCCTCCCGGATGGCGGGGATGGCGAGGGGGCGGACGGCACTGGAGACTCCGAACCACGAGGAGGCGAGGAGTCGTTCGTCGCCGTTGATGATCGCATCGAGGTCTTCGGCCCACCCGGGTGTGCCGTCCGCGGTGAGGATGTTGACCGCTTCGAGGGCGAGGCGGGGGTTGGATCCCCATCGGGCGAGCGCGTCGACGCCGCGACCGGAGACGGCGGCGGCGTGCAGCAGGCGGGAGAGGACGGAGGAGGCCACTTGCGCCCATTCCTGGTTCTTCGCGGACGCCCCCCAGCGCTGTGCCGGCTACGATGGCCTGCCCGCGCTGGTCCGCGACCAGGGGGTCTTCGCAGCCGGTGATCGGTGAGATGCGGAGGGTGGAGCGGACCCCGGAGAGTTGTTGCGGGTCGAAGACGGTCACCTGCCCGCGCCGGGCCCTAGCGGCCATGGTGGCGGAGAGGTTGTCGTTGCGGGTGGAGGTGGTGATCAGGGGGCCGGCCCAGTCGAGGATGGCGCCAATGATGAACCGGTACCCCTTCCCGCTGCGGGGTGCGCCTTCCACCACGACGGAGTCCTCGATCGACACGTACACGTCCCGCCCGTGCGAGCGTCCCACCTTCCACCCCACCAACTCCGGCGACGCCTTCGTTGCGGTGGGGCGCAGGGTGTGGGTCTTTGCGGTGACGGCGCGGGCGGAGACGTGCTGGCGGATCTCCCCGGCTTTGGCGAACCCGTCCCTCATTCGCAGGTCGTGGATGAAGTACCGGTCGGACTGCCGGTACCGCAACCACCACGCCAACACCACCACACCGACCGTGACCAGCACGACGAGGAGGGTGATGTCCGCAGCCCGGACCCCAGTCACGGAGGGAGTGCAGCCAGCCGGGTAGCTGTACCCGGTGGGGTCGCCGCCGATCGCCCATTGCAGGCCGGCGATGATGCTTGAGGGTCGGCCACCGCCGCCGCACTCGATGTGTATGACGGTGGCGCCGATGCCGGTGGTGGCCAGCCCGGCGACCGCGATGCCGCAGATAACGTAGAGGGCGGTGATGGTGCCACGGTTCTCGTTCATGCCCGTTCGCCTCCGAGGGTGTCGGTGCGGAACACGGCCAGCTCGTGATCGGTGCAGATGTTCTTCACCTTCGCCAACCGGTCAGGACCGATCTGCCACAGCCCCTCCCCTTTCCGAAGTTTCCGGACCAGGTCGGCTTGGGTGTCGTTCCAGCCCAGGATCTCCCGGGACCTCGCGATCTCGCCGACGTGTTGGGCGTAGGAGATCCGGGTCTCGCAGTCGGCGAGCAATCCCAGGGCGCGGGCGTGCAGGGCGGAGTTGCGGTCGCCGAGGGAGTCCAGGTCGGCGATGCGGTGCAGCAGATACCAGTTCGAGGTGCCCAAGTGCCGGGCCACCTTCTCGTCTTCGACCCGGTCGGCGAGTTGGTCGCCGCCGGAGACGTCGTTGAGGAGCTCGACCGCGGCTTCCTCATGCACAATGACCCGGGCTTGCCGGTTGCTGCCCAGGGTGGCGCGGCGGATCCAGTTCGCCGTCGCCAACCGGGCCAGCGCTTGCGCTTCCGGTGACGCGCCCTTCAGGGCGGAGGTGTCGACCACCATCATCGGGGTGTCCGCGTCGAACGCGACCGTGGAGGGTCCGTCGAAGAACCCGGTCAGATCCCCGGAAACGAGACGGCGGAGCGCGTGCGCTAACCGTCTACCGGCATCATCTACTTCAACGCCCGCGGCCGTGGGGTCGAGGAGTCGCTGGTAGACGTGTGCCACGGTGACGGTGCTCTGGTCACGGACGGCGTCTAGGGCGATGTCGAGTGCGGTGTGTTCGACCGGTTCCAGGGGTGCGCCGTCGCGGAGGCGGCGGACGATGGTTTTGATTGTGGCGCGCCGGTACTGCAGGACGTTCTGGTTCCACTGCTCATCCGTGAAGGCCGGGTCCCGTGGACCCTCATCGAGGAGGTTGATCCGGGTTGGTCGGCCGGGGCCGACGCTGATCGACTTCCCGCCGACGTACTCGGCTACCCGCACCCATTCCCCGTTCGGATCGTGCGGGACCGCGATCCGCCGCCCGAGTCGGGCGAGGCGGGCGGACCAGGACTTGGCGAGCATCGACTTCCCGGTGCCTTTCACCCCGATGATCGCCACCGAGTGGGAGCGGACCACTTCCGCACTGTAGGCGTCCCACGGGTCGAAGCAGAACGGGGTGCGGGAGAGCTGGTTCTCCCCGATGTACGGGCCGGTGAGGATGTCCCCGGTCTCAGCCAGGAACGGATACGCCCCACCCAACGTCTTCGACGACACCCGATGCGCAGGCGGTGCGGCGCGGAGCGGCCCGCGCAGGTTCTGGGTATGCCGCCACCCCCAGGCCGGCATCTTCGACTGCGGCATCTCCCCCCGCTGCACCAGACGGCGACCCTGCTCCTCGGGATGCCCGGTGCGCTTGGCAGTCTTCAGCGCTCGAGTGTCGTCGGCGGCAATGGCCCCCATGACGTGGTTGGCCATGTCAGTTCCCTTCCACCGGGACCGGGAGCGTGCTGGTGACGAACCCGGCCGCCTGCTGGCCGGCCATAGACGCCAGCACCAGCCGAGCCGGGTGTGAGGCTTGCTCGATTTCGGTGCGGGCACGGGCGAGAGCGTCCTCCGTCTCGGCGGAAATGGTGATGAACCCGCGGATCTTCACGTCCCCGAAGCCGTCCACCAGGTCCTCCTCACGTGCGTTCAGCGCCTCCATCTCCCGCTGGTGGGACAACGTGACCCGAGAGTGCAGCCGGAGCCGGATGTCGGCCGCGGTCTCCATGTCGGACTGGGCCCGGTTCACCTCCCCCAGGGCTTTGTGGATCGGCACCGGTCGCACCTGCAACGTGATGCACCTCGTCGCATCGCCCGCGTACAGCAGGGGTTCCAGGAAACCGGTATGGACGTCGGTGCGGGGCCATTCGGCTATCCAGAACGTTTGATGCCACGACTGGTCGACGCGGAGAGTGTTCCAGGCCTCGTCGATCCCCATCACGGGCTGGTTCGGCTCCGGGGCGCGGTGCTTGAGGGATTCCCGTTCCCGCCGGTGCGCGGAGGTGACCGGATCGGATGCAGTGGCCATCAGGTCGTCCAGATCCTCTGCGGTCAACCAACTGTGCAGAGCCAGCCGGGCACGTTCGATCCCCGCCTCCAG
This sequence comes from Leifsonia sp., assembly GCA_051962155.1. Taxonomy (GTDB): domain Bacteria; phylum Actinomycetota; class Actinomycetes; order Actinomycetales; family Microbacteriaceae; genus Leifsonia. The sequence continues at coordinate 5,148 of JBQCCO010000045.1, forward strand.
GCCGGCGACGCGTTCCTTCAGCACGGCAGATAGGCCAGTCATCCCTCCGCCGCCGTCCCGGATCGCCGAGTTCAGGCTGCTGGTGGAGAAGGTCAGGGTGACGTAGTTGGTGAACCCCATGGACCGTTTCGCGGCCGCAGCGATCAGTGCCGCGTAGTCGTCCGCGAGCTCCTGCGACACGGCCGGGTTCTGCTGGCCGGTGCGGGTGGTGAGGTATTCCTGCAGTTCGTTCGTGGATGCCCGGTCCACCCGGATCCGGCAGGTGGCCTCCACGAGTCCGGGCATGTTCTCCAACGAGGCCAACCATTCCGTGAACCCGTCGTACGCGGCCCGCTGCACACCCCGGTCCCGCAGCGCCCACGCTGTCGAGCTGACGCGGAGGGTGATCGAGGCGAGGCTGCCGCGCGCGTTGTAGACGAAC
>JBQCCO010000046.1:0-5724 GCA_051962155.1 Leifsonia sp.
TGACCCGCATCCAGATCCGCCTGACTCAGCTGGTAGGTAGCAGTCGCGGTCACAACCTGGCCCGGCAACAAGGTCCCAGCCGCTGCTGGCCATACATAGGTCAGTGCGGACAGGCCCGGCAGCGGGTCCGTGATGGACACGTTCGTCAACGTCACATTGCCCGTGTTCGTCGCGGCGAAGCGATACGTGATCGTGTCACCCACCGCAGACGGGGTGCCGATCGCGGACGCGTCAGCGGTCTTCGCCAGGGTCAACCCCGGGCTCAACGGCAACGGGGTGTCCGTCGTCGCCGGCGGCGGGGTCACATCCGCACCGGACGGCGGAGTGCCGACCGTGGTCGCCACGTTCGCCACATGACCCGCATCCAGGTCCGCCTGAGTGAGCTGATACGTCGCGGTCGCCGTCACATGCTGACCCGGAAGGAGCACACCGGGCGCTGCCGGCCACGAGTACACCAATCCGGACAGACCCGGCAGCGGGTCCGTGATCGACACGTTCGTCAACGTCACATTGCCGGTGTTGGTCGAGATGAAGTTATAGGTGATCGTGTCCCCCGCGGAGGCCGGCGCCGACAGCTGGAAGGTGTCGGCGGTCTTCGTGAGGTTCAGATCGGGTGATTGGATTTCCGGAAGATCGACAGCCGATGGCGGGGAAACCGTGTCCGGACCGGTTGGCGGGGTCCCGGACGCGGTGGCATCGTTCAGAATGACGCCGGCGTCAACATCTGCTTGCGTCACCACGTAGGTGGCGGTGCATGTCATTTGTTCACCCGGCTGCAGTTGCGGCGTAGACGGGCAGCTCAGTGGGGACAGTGCACCGGACCCTGTGAATTGTCCTTCGTTGACTTTGGGGTCGGCGAGGGTGACGTTGCCGGTGTTGGTCACGACGAAGGTGTAGGTGATCGTCGCACCGACGACAAGAAGTGCCGCGTCGATCGAGTCGGCGGATTTGACGATGCTGATAGCCGGGCTCGAAACCAACGGTGTATCCGTCTGCGCTGGCGGTGGGATCACGTCCGGCCCGGAAGGCGGGGTTCCCACCGTCGTCGCCGCATTAGCCACATGACCCGCATCGACATCAGCGACGGTCAGCTGGTAGGTGGCTGTCGCGGTAACGTGCTGATTGGGCAGAAGCACCCCGGATGCACCAGGCCAGGAGTACACCAATGGCGACAATCCTGGCAGCGGGTCACTGATCGACACCTTCGTCAGCGTGACGTTGCCGGTGTTGGTTGCGTTGAAGTGATAGACGATCGTCTGGCCGACGGACGCCGGCACCGACACGCCGCTGGTGTCAGCGGTCTTCGTGAGGGAAAGGCCTGGGCCCTGAGTCAGGGGGACGTCCGCTGAGGCCGGTGGAGGGGTCACGTTCGGGCCGCTCGGTGGATTACCGGTGGCGGTAGCCGTGTTAGGCACATGGCCGGCGTTGATGTCCGCCTGGGTGATCGCGTAGGTGGCCGTCGCAGTCACCGCCTGCCCCGGCAGCAGGGTCCCCGCAACCCCCGGCCAGGTATAAGTCAGCGCCGACAGACCGACATGCGGATCCGAGATGCTGACACCGGTCAACGTCACATTGCCCGTATTGGTGGCCTTGAACGTGTAAACAACGATGTCACCGACCTTCGCCGGGCTGGACACACCGGACGAGTTCGCCGTCTTCGTCAGGGACATTGCGGGCGCCTGCTGAAGCGGGACAGACGCATTGGCCGGCGGGGTGATGAGCGGAGGCCCGGTCGGAGGATTACCGGCCGCGGTCGCCGTGTTCGCAACAACGCCCGAATTGATATCCGCCTGCGTCAACGCATAGGTCGCGGTCGCGGTTACCGTCTGACCGGCGAGCAATGTGCCCGCGGTACCCGGCCAGGTATAGGTCAGCGCCGACAGCCCGACATGCGGGTCAGTGATTGCCACACCGGTGAGGGTGGTCTGCCCAGTGTTCTTGGCCGTGAAGTGGTAGGTGATGATGTCACCAACCTTGGCCGGGTTGGTGACAGCGGCAGCGTCAGCCGTTTTCGTCACCGTGAGGTCCGCGATCGGCACAGTCGCCGTACAACGAGTGTCCGTCGAACCCGAAGTACAAAAGCTTCCGGGGGTCGAGGAGACCACCGTGTTCACTAGCGAATGGTCGCCGGTGTCAGGACTCTTCACCGTCACCGAGTAGGTGATCGTCGCTATCCCACCAAAACCAGCGACCGGACCGGACCACGACAACGTCGGCGCTGCATACGATGCGGTGCCCGAGGTCGCGGACTGGTCATTGTTATAGGTGGCGTCTTTCAGCACGTCGGTCAGGTCGTCACTGAACGTGGCGTTGTTGTAGGCCTGGGTCCCCGCACTTATCACGTTGATCGTGTACGTGACCTTGTCCCCCGGTCTCGCCGTTTGCACCGAGGGCACCTTCTGGAAGACCAGGGCGCATTGCGAATCCCCTGGCAACAGGGAAGCCCGGTCGGAGAATTGGGCGGCACCGGTCGTGTTGCCGTTCGGCGCGTCACTACCCGACGCTGACGTGGTGACCGCATTAGCCGTGTTGGAAAGCGTCAGCGGTGTCGCCGCATCACATGCCACAGAGGGGGCCCTTGTTTGGAAACACATCTGGAGCGGGTCGCCCTGCCACGTGATCTGCACCTGGCCGGCGACAACACCGGACGGATCATTGACCCCATTCACCGTCACTGTCGCCGTGATCGACGTCACCGTGGTTGGTGTGGCCGACAGGTTCAACGAGCCACCAGCAGCCAACGTCACAGCGTTGAATCCGGTGATGATGGCGTTGTTCTGATCCCGTAACGTCACGGTCGAGTTCGTGTATGTCCCGTTCACCAACCCGGGAATGGTCAGCACGCCCCACGCCTTGAAGGACGACGCACCCGTACCGCAGTAGTACGACGAAGGCGACACCGTCATCGTCGTCGGTCCGGAGACCCCCACGCATCCACCACCGGTGAACGCGTTGAAGAACTTGATCTGCCTGCCGTCGCCGTCGGCGACGAGACAGTTCGGGGCGATCGAATACGCTGTCCTCACTGTGTAGTTGATGCTGTTGCTCGGTGGCGTGAACCCGGCACACGTGGGGACCGCCCCGGTACCGGACCAAGAACCGAAGTCGAAGCAGCCAACCGCGTTGCCGGTGGAAGAGTAGACCTTCGAACCCAGAATCAGTGCGTCTAAGGCACCATATCCGCTGCCTGTGTAGGCGAGCGATGACCCGTACGGGTTCGCGATCGCGGTACCGGCCAGGTTGTAGCAGCCTGTGGTGTAACCGCTGCCGTTCTGGATGACACACACACCGGTCATGGCGCCTGCAGTGTTCAGGATGGGCGCCAACGCCGGCGGACCGTACGGGGTGGAGTCGGACGAAGTCGTGATCGGCCAACTGCCGGCGCACAATCCACCGCCCGCCACATAGCAATAGGTCTGCCACCGCGATGTCGGTGTCTGCTGGAAGTTGGCAAATATATAAGACCCGAACGTCGACGACGAAAGCGTGTGAATTCCGGTCACCCCGGTGGCGAGCGTCAGGGTTCCGCAGTTCGCGCCGGTCGATGCGGTGATGCAGAGGATCAATGCGCTACCGGCCGAAACAGTGAGGGCGTACATGTTTCCGTTCGACGCGGGAACACCCATGCCGCCGATCTGTCCCCCGTTCTCGTTACTGTTCCCGCCCGACCCGAGCTGCGTGAACCCGCAGCTTTGTGGTGTCGCGAAAGACAGATCCAGACAGGCCACCCCCGTGCTGAATGGGGAGGCGATCGTGGTTGCGTACCAGAACAACTTGCTGCCGGAAATCCAGGTGCCATTCTGCCAAGCGGTCGTCAGCCCTGCGTCGGTGCCCGTTCCGATCGGGGTGCCGACGACGCGGGAGTAGTACTGGTTGTTCTGGTTGGTCGGCCATCCCGGGCAGGTCGAACCGTCCTGCTGGCCACAGTACAGATAGCTTCCGCCCTGATGATGAAAAGCCGCGTAGGTGAGGTTTCCGCGGGTGACCGCGTTGTAACCGTCACCGCCCGAGTTCGACAGGCTAGTCGAGATCGGGCTCGGAATTGTGACGGATCGTTGTGCTGTTCCTTGAGGGATGCCCGTGCCCGTGAAGCCGACACCGTCCGCGTTCGAGGGCGGCGTGCCGGCCGTCCAGGTTGCGCCCTGGTTCGTCGAGTATTGCGGTGTCAGAGCGCCGGCCGCGTTCGGGTTCGGTGGCAACTGCAACGAGCCCGGCACATAGGTTCCTGCGCTGGGGAACGGATCTTTCAGGTTCACCGATGCGGTCGCCGCCGTGTTGTTCTGATAGCTCACCACCCACTTCAGAGTGTCGCCCGGTTTGGCTGTCCCCGTCTTCGCTCCGCCAGGCGCGTCCGACGATGCAGCAGTCGATCCGTTCGTGATGTTCGTCGCCGTCTTGTAGAGCGTGGACACGGCCGTAGTTGCCGCGTTCGCCACCAGCTCCGGCGCCACCATCGTCCCGACCAGTGCGCCTACAGCGAGAAAGCCTGTGACAACCAGCCATGTGTCGGCAATGTGTGCTCTCCGCACGAGACGGCTCCGATGCGCACGAGACATGATCAACGCATCCCCACCAGCACGGAGACTCCATCACACGCTCGCTGAAGGGCTCGACCGCATTTCAGCTCCCGGGTCTGCCGCATCTGAGGCTCCCGCAGGTCCATCTCGTGTTCATCTCCAGAACGAAGGCGCCTCACCAACGGTTCCCGATGCTCAGCGCTGGCGCAGAACAGTGCGCAGAGAGGGGCGAATTTTCGCGCCTCCGGCCATAGGGCCGCCGGCACACCAAATCGCTTACGTTGACGCCAGGAATTCTCCAGCGTTCTAGCGCGCGACGACAGACAGTAAGGTTGCGCGGGTCATCACGCTGAGCCCGGTCCCGACCCGCGCACCGGCCGCAGCCGGCAAGAGCCGTGGTCAGCGTGAGATCAGGTAGGCCGATGTGGTTCTTGCAGAGTGAGGCGTTCGATCCACGGATGGCCAGGATGCGCGGTTCGGAGTGCTCGACCCAGCCAGGCGAGATCGGTGGCATCGAGTATCGGCACGCAGCGATCGAAGTCGATGTCGTCCTTCGCCCGAACATTCTTCGCCTTCAAGAGCAGCTGCACCTCGGGCCGGAGGTACGTCACACCGCGGCGCTCCCAGAGACAGTCGGTGAGCGGCCTGGTAACGCGAGCGTCCCGCTTGAATATCCACGTGTCGGCCTCTACGGGTTCGAGCATCACGTCGTACTCCCAGGGGTCTCCCCCGCTTGCTCGTAACCACAGGTTGCCGATCGTTTCGGGAAGCTGCGCTACTGAGTCGCGGAAAACGGGGGTGAGACTTCCCGCCGCTGCCCATGCGTCCAACCGGGGAGCGATGAAGTTGACGAATCCCGCAACCGACTGTCGCGGTATCCCGGCGACGACACGGCGGTCGCTTTCGCTCAGTGTCTGAGGGGAGAGCATGCTTGCACCTTCGCACACCGGAACGGAACGGAACCGCCCACGCGCGGAAGTAGTCGCCCGGAGCCGCATGCTCTTCCGCCGATCCGCGGTAGAACCCCACCCGCGACCGCTATGAGGGCGAGGATGTCCTCAGTGGCCGACCCCGTTCGCCGCACTGATGAGAGAAGAAGACTCATGAAGCTCACTGTCAGCCTCCAGGTCACCCTTGACGGTGTCGCCCAGGCGAACGGCGGGAACAACGAAGAGATGGATCCCGGATTCACCCGCGGCGGCTGGGC
>JBQCCO010000047.1:0-18537 GCA_051962155.1 Leifsonia sp.
GTGCTTGAAACCGAGGTGGATGACGGCGTCGGCCGCCGCCGCTCCCGACCGGATGCTCTCGAGGTCGTCGAGCGATCCGGGGTGCGGCTGGGCGCCGGCCGCGCGGATGCGATCCGCGGACGCGTCGGAGCGCGCCAGGCCGGTGACCTCGTGGCCGGCCTCGATGAGTTCGGGAACGACAGCCGAGCCGATCCAGCCGGATGCTCCGGTGACGAAAACACGCATTGTGTACCTCCAGTAGTCGTGATGTCAGTGACTGTCATGGACTCTATCACTCATGTCAGCCACTGTCATCACCGTGCGCTTTCGTCGGTAGACTGTCGCCGTGGGACGTTGGACACCGGACGCACAGCTCCGCCTCAGAGCGGCAGCTCTCGAGCTCTACCGCGAGCGCGGCTTCGAGCAGACGACGGTCGCCGACATCGCGGAGCGCGCCGGCCTCACCGAGCGCACGTTCTTCCGGCACTTCTCCGACAAACGCGAGGTCCTCTTCGCCGGATCCGCGGACCTGCAGGATGCGGTGGTCGCCGCCATCGCTGCGGCCCCGGCCGACTCCTCACCGCTCGCGGCCGCGGGCGAAGGCGTCCTCTCCGCGTGCCGGCTCATCGCCCACGTGAACGCCGACGACTTCTCGCGGCTGCGTTCGGCCGTCATTGCCGCGACGCCGAGCCTGCAGGAGCGTGAACTGCTGAAGCTCGCCTCCCTTGCCGCCGCTTCCGCCGCGATCTTGCGCGAGCGCGGTGTGCGCGAGCCCGGCGCGAGCATCGCGGCCGACGCGGCGGTCTCCGCGTTCCGCATCGGCTTCGAGCGCTGGGTCGCCGAGCCGGACGGCGGCACCCTGGAGCAGCGGGTCGCCAACGCGCTCGAGGCCGTCCGCGCCCTCGCCCGCTGACGACCGTCAGGAATCGTCTTCGACGACGGGGTCGTAGCCCGCGGCCCGCAGCGCGTCGATGACGTGCCCGCGGTGCTCGGTGCCGCGGGTCTCCACGCTGACATCGAGCTCGACCTGGCTCAGCTGCATCCCGCGTCCGTGCCGGGTGTGCAGCACCTCGACGACGTTCGCGTTGACGCCCGCGAGGATCTCCGCGATGCGGGCGAGCTGGCCGGGTCGGTCGGGCAGCATGATCGTGAGCTTGAGGTAACGGTCGGAGGCTGCGAGCCCCTGGCTGATGACGCGCTGCATCAGGAGCGGGTCGATGTTCCCCCCGGAGAGGATGGCGACGGTCGTCCCGTCGGCCGGCACGAGACCGGCGAGGATGGCCGCGACGCCCGCCGCGCCCGCCGGCTCTACCACGAGCTTCGCCCGTTCGAGCAGCAGCACCATGGCCCGCGCGATGTCGTCCTCCGACACGGTGACCACCTGGTCCACCGCATCCCGGACGATCTCGAAGTTCAGCGCGCCCGGCCGGCTCACGGCGATGCCGTCGGCGATGGTCCCGACCAGGGCGATGTCGGTCGGCTCTCCCGCCGCGAGCGACGGCGGATACGCGGCGGCGTTGGCCGCCTGCACGCCGATGATCCGGACCGTCCGTCCATCCACGGCGGCGCGCTGCTTCATCGCGCTCGCGACGCCGGAGATGAGTCCGCCGCCGCCGATGGGGACGAGCACGGTCGCGACATCCGGGACGGCGTCGAGGATCTCGAGCCCCAGCGTCCCCTGCCCGGCCACCACATCGGGATGATCGAACGGCGGGATGAGCACAGCTCCGGTCTCGGCGGCGAAGTCCGCGGCCGCGCGCAGGGTCTCGTCGACGATGCTGCCGCTGAGCACCACATCCGCCCCATAGGCGCGCGTCGCCTGGAACTTCGGGATGGCGACCCCGACAGGCATGAAGATCGTCGCGTGGATGCCCAGCTCGCGAGCCGCGAACGCCACGCCCTGCGCGTGGTTCCCGGCGGAGGCGGCGACGACTCCCCTGGCGCGCTCCTCGGCGCTGAGCTTCGACATCCGGTTGTAGGCGCCGCGGATCTTGTAGGAGCCGGTGCGCTGGAGGTTCTCGCACTTCAGCAGGACCGGAGCGCCCAGGAGGTCACTGAGATACCGGGAGCTCTCCATGGGCGTCGGCTGCGCCACATCGGCGACGACGGCACGCGCGGCCTCGAACTCGTCGAGGCTCGGGCCTGCGAACGGAGTACGCGTGTCGGGGGTCACGGTTGCCACGGGAACAGCCTACCGGCGCTCGTATTCTGTGCACCGCATGGAGTTCAGCGCTCGCCCGTCAGCGCTCGGCGCTCAGCGCTCGCCGCTCACCGCCCAGCGCTGTCGGCTCCCGTGTCACGGTTCCTCGCCGCGGCCCTCCGCACCCGCCGGGGAACCGTCTGCCAGATTGCGGCGGGAGGCGCCGACCACTCCCCCGGCGGTCTGCCGCGCCACGCGCCGCCCGAGACGTAGTGCACCATCACGTTGAGCACGGCGACGAACGGGACGGCGAAGAGCGCGCCCGGGATGCCGGCGAGCAACGATCCTGCGGCGACCGCGAGCACGACGGCGAGTGGATGCACCTTGACCGCCGTCCCCATGATGAGCGGCTGCAGGACGTGTCCCTCGATCTGCTGCACGAGGAGGACCACGCCGACCATGATGAGCGCGAACACCCAGCCCTTGAACACCAGCGCGACGAATACGGCGATCGCCCCGGTGAGCACCGCGCCGACGACAGGGATGAACGATCCGAGGAACACCAGCACGGCGATCGGAAGGACCAGCGGCAGCCCGAGGATGAACGCTCCCAGCCCGATCCCGAGCGCGTCGATGGAGGCGACCAGGATCTGCACCTTCACGAAGTTGCGCAGGGTCACCCATCCGGCGCGCCCCGCGCCATCCACCGCCGCGCGGGCGTTGCGCGGGAAGACCCGGACGATCCAGTTCCAGATCCCGCGGCCGTCGATCAGGATGAACAGGGTGCTGAACAGGGTCAGCAGGAAGCCGGTGAGGACGTGGCCGAGCGTCGACCCGACGGAGAGCGCTCCGGAGACGAGCACCTGGCTGTCCGATTGGAGCGACGACCAGGCCGACGCGAACGCACTGTCGATCTGGTCCTCGGAGAGACCGAGCGGTCCCGTGGTGAGCCAGCTGCGGAACCCGCTGAACGCATCCACCGACTGCTGCTGGAGGTCGTGGCTCTCGCGGGTGACCTGCCAGATCGCCAGATAGAACAGCCCGGTGACGACGACGACGAGCGTGAGGAGCACCGTCACGATGGCAAGCCACTTCGGCCAGCGGTGGCGGACGAGGGAGTCCTTGAACGGGACGAGCAGCGCCGAGAGCAGCACGGCGATCAGCACGGGGATGACGATGAGACGCAGCTGCACGATGAGGAAGATCAGCACAGCGACGACAGCGCCGATCAGAAGCAGTCGCCAGGACCAGGCCCCGGCCAGGCGGACACCACGCGGCAGCGACTCGTCCACCGTCCCGGTCGGCCCCGTGGGCTCGCCGGGGTCGCGCCGACGGCGCTGGAACCAGGACCGTGCCGGTGCCTGGTTGGACTGCGGATCGACGGCCGGGCCGTGGCCGGGAGGGGACGCGGGCGGCGGGAGGGGACGCTCGGTGTCAGGCATGCCGCCAGTGTAGGTCGGCGTCCGGGACGGACGGCATTCCGGACACCGCCCTCGGCGCCTTCACAGCGGCGGTCGGCTCGAGGCCGGACGAGCAGCGCTTCCCTCAGCCGCCGGCACGAGCTGCGACCGTCACCGGAGAGCCGGCCAGGCCGACGGCGACCCGCTCACCCGGTTCGGGACGCTGCCGGGCACCGTGCTGTACCGACAGCTCGGTGCCGTCCTCGAGCCGCACACGGGTGCGACGCAGCGCACCGAGGAAGCTCGTGGTGAGCACGACCGCCGGGATGCCGTCCGCCGCGAGCAGCACGTCCTCGGGCCGCAGGTACGCGGTGACCGGCCCATCGGCGGTCGGCGAGGCCACCGGGACATCCTGGCCGAGAACGCGCACCCGACCGCCATCGACGATGCCGTCGACCCGGTTCGTGAGCCCGTCGAACTCGGCCACGAATGCGGTCGCCGGCCGGTGGTAGAGCTCCTCCGGCGTGCCGATCTGCTCGATCCGTCCGGCGCGCATCACCGCGACGCGGTCGGCGACGGCGAGCGCCTCCTCCTGGTCGTGGGTGACGAAGAACGTCGTGATGCCGAGCTCGGTCTGGATGCGGCGGATCTCCTCCCGCAGCTGCACCCGCACCTGGGCGTCGAGGGCCGACAGCGGCTCGTCGAGCAGGAGGACGTGCGGCTCCGTGACGAGCGCGCGGGCGAGGGCCACGCGCTGCTGCTGACCGCCGGAGAGCTGGTGCGCGTAACGGCCGGCGTGGTGATCCAGGCCGACCAGCTCCAGCGCCTCGGCGGCGCGTCGGCGGCGATCCGCGGCCGGGACCTTCCGCATCCGCAGGCCGAACTCCACGTTCTGCCCGGAGGTCAGGTGCGGGAACAGCGAGTACGACTGGAACACCATCCCGAGGTCGCGCCGGCTGGTCGGCTCATCGGTGACCTCCCGGCCGTCGATCAGGATGCTGCCGCTGTCCACCCGCTCCAGGCCCGCCAGGGCGCGGAGGGCGGTGGTCTTGCCGCATCCGCTCGGGCCGAGGAGCGCGATGAGCTCGCCGGGGGCGGCGGCCAGGTCGAGGCCGGACAGCCCGGCCCCGCCGCCGAAGTCGCGCACGAGGTCGCACAGCTCGACCGTCGAGCCTGTGCGCGGCGAACCGGTGCGGGGCTCGCGCGACGGGCTCCCGGAAGGATGGATGGGGTGGGCGGTGGTCTCGACGGCGGTCATGTCAGCCTTTCGCGGTGCGCCGGCGTCGCACGCTCACGAGGCGGTCGACGACGACGAGGAGGACGAACGCGAACACCAGCGCGAGAAGCGCGAAGATGACCGCGACGAAGGGGTCGGACTGCGACACCAGCAGCAGGGAGGTCTGCAGGTTGACGCGGGAGAGCAGCGAGGCGATCGTGAACTCGCCCAGCACGACCGCGACGGAGAGGGCGGAGGCGGCGAGGATGCCGCGCCGCAGGTTCGGCACGAGGACGCGGAGGAACACGGTCCCGACACTCGCGCCCAGCGAGCGGGCGGCCTCGCTGAGCGTGACCAGGTCCACCGCGCCGACATTGCTCTGGATGGCGCAGAAGGCATACGGCAGCACGGTGATGCCGTAGGCGAAGGCGAGCGTCCAGGAGCCGGACCCGAAGAGCTGGGTCACGACCGCGTAGGTCGGCGCCAGCCCCACCACCATGACGATCGCAGGGATCATGATCGGCAGTAGGCAGACCGCCTCCAGGAGCCGCCGGAGCTTCGGGAACCGCAGCTCGACCAGCACGATGGTCGGCAGAAGCACCAGGAGCACGATCGCGACCGTGACCACGGCCAGCACCAGCGAGTTGCCGAGTCCCTGATAGACGCGGTCGTAGCGGGTGGTCTCCCCGGAGAACAGCGCGACCCAGCGGTCGAGGCTGTAGACGCCGGGCTTCGCGCTGCGGAGGGTGAACTCCACCATCGAGAAGAGCGGGATGAGGAAGAACAGGCCGAGCACCGTCCAGATGACGGCGCGCACCGCCGGGCCGGGGCCGAGGCGCAACTGCGGTGCCCGGCGCTGCCGGCGCGGACGCGCCTCCCCGGCCGGGGTCATCGCTGCCACCGGGCGGTCCGGCGCACGAGCGCCGAGTAGGCCAGCATCACGACGACCATGACCAGCAGCATCCCGAGAGCCATCGCCCCGGCGAGGTTCGCCCGGCCGAGAACCGTCTCGCTGATGAGCGCCTGCCGGATCTGCAACGACACGATGTTGTTGGCCTGGCCGACGAGCGCGGCGGCCGTCGCATAGGAGGAGAACGCGTTCGCGAACAGGAGCAGCAGGCTGCCGAGGAACGACGGGAGCAGGATGGGCCCGCCCACGCGCCTCCAATAGGTCCAGCGGCTGCCCCCGAGGGTCGCCGTCGCCTCCAGCCACTGCGGTCGCAGGCCCTCGAGCGCCGGCATGAACGTGATCACCATGAGCGGGATCTGGAAGTAGAGGTACGGGAGGATGAGGCCCGGCACCGTGTAGAGCCAGACGCCGTTCTCGTAGATGTTCACATGCGCGACCGTGCGGAGCAGGACGGTGACCAGACCCTGCGCGCCGATGGTCGCGATGAAGGCGAATGCGAGCATGACGCCGCCGAACTGGGCCAGCACGCTGCTCGCCGAGTCCACCAGCGAGCGGGTGACGCCGCCCTGCCGGGCGCCGAGCATCGCGAAGCAGAGCGCGGCGCCTGCGATAGCGCCCACGACGGCGGTGACCGCCGACAGCCAGAACGCGCCGAAGAACGAGCCGGCGATGGCCGGCTCCGCGAGGCCCGTGAGGTTGGACAGCGTGAACCGGCCCTGCCCATCCACGAAGCCGCTGGCGACCGCGACGACGGTCGGGGCGGCCAGGAACACCACGACGTAGAAGGCGAAGGGGGTCAGCCCGAGGATCGCCCCGGCACCGGTCCTGCGGCGTGTGCGCGGGCGCGCGCCTGCGGGACGGGACGACGACGGCTGCCGCCGGGTCTCCGTGTCGGAGATTCCGGCGGCAGAGTCGACCGCAGGCGCCGCGGCGCCGGTGATGGTCTCGGTCATCAGCCGACCGCGTTGGCCCACGTGGAGTTCAGGAGCGTGCCGGCGTCCGTCGCCTGCTTGTCGCTCATGACCGCCACCTTGTCGAGCGTGCCCGGGAAGTCGGCGGTGTCCAGCGTCCCCGCCTTCTGCATCGCGTCGACGCGCACCGGGTAGGCGCCGCCCTTCAGCCAGGCGTTCTGGGCGGCGTCGCTGTAGAGGTACTCCTCCCACAGGCGAGCGGCGGCCGGGTGCGGCGCATCCTTGCTGATCGCCTGGTTGTAGTAGCCGACGTAGGCCGTGCCGGGAAGGACGACGTACTTCCAGTCCACGCCGCCGGATTTGATCGTGGCCGATGTGGCGTAGCCCTTCTGGTTGAACGACCAGTCGAGCAGCACCGGCGTCTCCCCCGAGGCGATGGTGTTCGGCTTGCCGTCCGCGGCGTTCCAGTTGCCGGCCTTCTTCAGTTTCGAGAACCAGTCGACGCCCGCGGTGAGGTCGTCGAGCGTCCCTCCGTTCTGCAGGGTCGCGTAGGCGACGGCTCCGGGCGCGGCGGCCGCCTGCGTCGGGTTGCCGTTGAGCGCGACCGCGCCCTTGAACTCCGGCTTCAGCAGGTCGCCGAAGGACTTCGGCGCGGTCTTGATCTTGTTCGCGTCGTATCCGACGGCCATGACCCCGTAATAGCCGACCTTCCAGAGGCCGGACTTCTCCTTCTGGGCGTCCGGGATGTCGTTCCAGCCGGCCGGCTTGTAGGCGGCGAAGTACTGGGTGTTGGCGAGGGCGACCGACGAGCCGATGTCGAAGGTGTCCGGAGCGGTGTCCTGGCCCTTCAGCTTCTTGGCGGCATCGATCTCCTCCTGGCTGGAGGCGCTGTCCTGGCTCGGGTTGATGGTGATCCCGTACTTCTTGGTGAAGCCGTCGAAGATCTCCTGGTAGTTCGCCCAGTCGCCCGGCGTCGCGATGATGTTCAGGCTGCCCTCCTTCTTCGCGGCGGCGACGAGCGCATCCATCCCTCCCGCCGACGCTGCGTCGGTGGCGGTGGCGATCGAGGTGTTGTCGGCGGTGCTGGCGCTCGCCCCGCCGGAGCAGGCGGAGAGCGAGAGTGCGACGACGGCGGCCGCGGCGGCGAAGCCGGCGACTCGTGCGCGCTTAGTGGTCACGGGTTTTCCTCCAGTGCACGGTGTCGTCCGGGCGGATCGCCCGGACGTCGTCACGCTAGAAAGCCGATGCGTCCGGCCGGCCGCGCGCCGGTGACAGGCGGGTGAACGTCGGATGTCCGGGGTTGTCGATAGTGTCGGTCCGTGGTCGAACAGGTCTCCCCCGCTCTCGCCCGGCGGATCGCGCTCGCCGCGCAGGGCTTCGGGAGGCCGCGGCCGGCCGTGGTGGGCACTCGGCAGCTGAACGCGCTGGTAGATCGGCTGGGGCTCCTGCAGATCGACTCCGTCAACGTGTTCGAGCGCAGTCACTACCTGCCCGCCTTCGCACGCCTCGGCGGCTACGACCGAGCGCTGCTCGACCGGCTGACCTTCGACGCCCGCGGTCCGCACACGGAGTACTGGGCGCACGAGGCCGCCTTCGTGCGCAAAGAGGACTGGGCGCTGTTCGCCTGGCGGATGCGGGAGTTCCGGGAGCGGCTGAACGGCCCGGCGGGCTGGTTCGAGGTGAACCAGAGCACCGTGGAGTGGCTGCGCGGGGAGCTCGCCGAGAAGGGGCCGCTCGTCGCCGGCGAGATCGAGCACGACGCCAACCACCGGACCGGGCCGTGGTGGGGATGGTCCGACGTGAAGCGCGCGCTGGAGCGGATGTTCGTGTGCGGCGAGGTGGCGATAGCCGGCCGGACCCGGTTCCAGCGGCGCTACGGTCTCGCGGCCGACGTCCTGCCCGCGAGCGTCCTCGAACGGACCGTGCCGGAGGAGGACGCCGTCCGCGAGCTGCTGCGGCGGGCGGCGGTCGCGCACGGGATCGGCACGGCACGCGACTTCGCCGACTACTACCGCATCAAGGGTCCGCGCGTCGCGGTCGCGCTGCAGGAGCTCGAGGATGCCGGCGAGCTCATCCCGGTCCGCGTGCCCGGCTGGGAGAGCGCCGGCCGGCCGCTTCGCGCGTGGATGCATCGCGACGCCCGCAAGCCGCGTGTTCTCGAGGCGGCCGCTCTGCTGTCGCCCTTCGATCCGGTCGTCTGGTATCGCGACCGGGCGCTGCGGATGTTCGGCTTCCACTACCGGATCGAGATCTACACGCCGGCGCCCAAGCGCGTGTACGGGTACTACTCCCTCCCGATCCTGCTGGACGACGCCCTGGTCGGCCGGATCGACCTCAAGAGCGACCGGCAGGCCGGCGTTCTGCGGGTGCAGTCGGCGTGGACCGAGCCGGGCGCGCCGCCCGCGACGATCGACCGCCTCCTCCCGCTGCTGGCCGACACGGCGGCCTGGCAGGGCCTGGAGCGGGTGGAGGTGGCGGAGGGCGCCCGGGGCGACCTCGCGCCGCGCCTCGCGGACGGCCTGCAGCCGGGGGTAGGGTGCGGGTCATGACGTCACCGCTGGACTACTTGGACGAGGCCGGGGCCGACGAGGCCGATTACGAGACACCGATGCGGGAGCTGTACGCGTACCGCGACGGCGACACCTGGTTCGATGGCATCGTGACCGGGGTGAGACCGCACAGCGCCGGGGACGGCGGGACGCTCGTCCAGTTCGACGGACGGCTCTGGGTGCCGGTCCGCGAGGTGCGGCCGTCGGACCATTACATCGCCGTGCTCCTCAACCCGGACTCGGAGGTGTACGCGGAGGTGGTGCAGTCGTACGTCGACGGCCAGCCGAAGGACGTCATCCGCGACGTCTCGCTGGTCGGAGAGGACAACGTCGGCACCGAATGGCGGCCGATCGACGAGCCCCGCGTCGGAAGTCGCGTCCGCTACCGCTACACCGGCACCGCCGAGCTGCAGGTGCCCGACGGCGCGGAGGCGTCCGCCTGACCGCGACGCGGTGACGGACGCGGGTCAGGCCGTCCGGCGCTGGAGCGTGAGCGCGCCGAGGACCACGGCGCCGAGCGCGAAAGCGCCGATGATGAGCAGCTGGCCGCCGATGTAGGCCGCGTCGTGGCTGTTCGTCGCCACCGCGTTCAGCGCATCCACCGCGTGCGACAGCGGCAGCCAGTCGCTGATCTCCTTGAGGCCGGAGGGCAGCTGGTCGCGCGGGAAGAAGATCCCGCCGAGCAGGATCTGCGGAAAGACGAGCAGCGGCATGAACTGCACCACCTGGAACTCGGTTCGCGCGAACGCGCTGGCGAACAGGCCGAGGGTGCTTCCGAGCACGGCATCCGTCACGGCGACCGCGACGAGCAGCCACGGGTCGCCTTTGACGTCGAGTCCGCAGACCCACAGGGCATAGGCCGACGCGATCAGCGCCTGGACCACAGCGATCAGTCCGAACGCGATGGTGTAGCCCAGGATGAAGTCGCCGCGTCCGAGCGGCATCGACAGGAGCCGTTCCAGCGTCCCGGTGCGCCGCTCCCGCAGCGTCGTGATCGAGGTCACGAGGAACATCACGATGAACGGGAACAGGGCGAGGATGGCCGGACCGATCGTCGCGAACACCGGGGTGTCAGTGAAGATCCAGGCCACGAGGCCGATCAGGAGGGCCGGAACCACGAGCAGCAGCCCGATCGTGCGCGGGTCGTGGCGGATCTGGTTGAGGACTCGGCCAGCGGTTGCGAACACGCGCGTCGGGTTCATCGCGCCTCCTCCTGGTGTGCGGCACGGTGGTCGTGCTGGTGGTCGCGGTCGATCCCGTTCGCGGGCTCCGTCGCGTCCGCCTCGTTGGTCTCCTCCGCCGCCGCATCCTCCGCCGCCGCATCCTCCGTCGCCGCATCGTCCGCCTCCGGCAGCGCGTGCCGTGCGTGGCGGCGCCGCAGGAGGGCGAGGAAGGCACCCTCCGCATCCGCCGCTCCGGTCTCGGCGAGCAGCTCCTCGGGCGTGGCGTCGGCCAGCACCGCGCCCTCCCGCATCAGGATGAGTCGGTCGCAGCGGCTGGCCTCGTCCATCACATGGCTGGAGACCAGGAGGCTGGTGCCCGCGTCCGCGAGACGGTGGAAGAGCCCCCACAGCTCGACACGGAGGAGCGGGTCGAGCCCCACCGTCGGCTCGTCGAGCACGAGGAGGTCGGGCGAGCCGAGCAGTGCGGCGGCGAGCGAGACCCGGCTGCGCTCGCCCCCCGAGAGCGACGAGACCAGCCGCCCGGCGTGCTCCTGGAGATCCGTGGCGGCGATCGCGCTGTCCACGTCGGCGCGCGCGGCGCCGAGCACCCGGCGGAAGTAGTCCAGGTTCTGCCGGATGGTGAGGTCGTCGTACACGCTGGCCGCCTGCGTGACATAGCCGACGCGGTGCCGGAGAGCCGCCGAACCGGCCGGCTGCCCGAGGACCGACACCGTTCCGCCCTTCACCTTCTGCACGCCGACGATGGCGCGCATGAGCGTCGTCTTGCCGCATCCACTCGGCCCCAGCAGACCGACCACCTGACCGCGCGGGACGTGCAGGTCGAGTCCCTGCAGGACGTCGACGCGGCCCCGGCGCACGCGCAACCCTTCGATCGCGATCGCGGTCGACCGGGTGTCCTCCGGCGAATTAATCTTGTGCTGAATTATTCGCCCGTGAGAGGCGCGCGTCAAGCGACCGGCGAGCCGGGATCCCCGAACAGATGCCACTGCAGCACCGGCCCGACGCGCCGGGCGAGCTCATCCGCCGGCGCACTGGCGATCGGCTCGACCTGCAGCGCGTAGCGGGTCATCATGATGCCGACCAGCTGCGAGGCGGCGAGCTCTGCCCGCAGGCGCGCGTCCGGCCCGTCGGACAGCGCAGCGAGCTTGGACAGCACCTCCCTCGTCAGGAACTCGCGCACCATCCGCGTTCCCGGTCCGCTGCCGAGCACCGTCCGGAGGATGACGACCATGCGCCGCGCGGCCTTGTCGTCGTCGAGGCGCTCCAGCAGGTAGCGCACCAGAGACTCCCCCACCGCCTCACGCGGACCGGCGAGCACGACCTCGAGCACGCGGTCGGGACGCAGCGGCGCCTCCATCGTGGCCGCGAACAGGTCGGCCTTGCCGTCGAAGTAGTGGTGGACGAGCGCCGAGTCGACCCCCGCGCGGCGCGCGACGGCCCGCAGCGAGGCCGCCTCGTACCCGCGCTCGGCGAACTCGTCGGCGGCTGCCCGCAGGATGGCGGCACGCGCCGAGGCGGTCCCGCGATCCTTGCGCGGGCGGCCCGGGCGGCGACGTTCGTCGACCTCACTCACGAGGACATTGTCCACCCGTCGCGCGGATGGCGCTCGGCTGTCCACCAGCACGGCGGTTGCTTCGAGTGTGATGGGAACGAGGTGGGAGCACCCTGCCCCGAAGTTAGGATGTGACCTGCGCACTTGCACCATCCCTGCGCCTGCATACAAGGAGTTCTGCGAACATGGAATGGCTCATTCCGGTCATCATCGTCGTTGTGATCGTGGCGATCATCGGGATCTATCTGTGGGCCACCTACAACTCCCTCGTGACACTGAAGGTCCGCGTCGACGAGGCGTGGAGCGACATCACGGTGCAGCTGAAACGGCGTGCCGACCTCATCCCGAACCTCATCGAGACGGTGAAGGGATACGCGGCGCACGAGCGCGGCGTCTTCGAGTCCGTCACGCAGGCGCGCGCCGAGACGCTCTCCGCGCAGACGCCGGGCGAGGCGTCCGTCGCCGAGAACCACATGCAGACGGCGCTGAAGAGCATCTTCGCGGTGGCGGAGGCGTACCCGCAGCTGCAGGCCAGCCAGAACTTCCTGCGCCTGCAGGCCGACCTGGTCGACACCGAGGACAAGATCCAGGCGTCGCGCCGCTTCTACAACGGCGGAGTGCGGGAGTTCAACACCAAGATCAAGGTGTTCCCCAACAACCTGTTCGCCCGTCGCCTGGGCTTCACCGAGCGCGAGTTCTTCGAGGTCGACAACCTCGCCGCGATCGCCGAGCCTCCGCGCGTTCAGTTCTAGGGCGTCGATGTACAGAGCTATCGCCAGGAACAAGCGCAACACCGTCTTCATCATCCTGCTGTTCCTGATCCTCATCGGTGCGCTCGGGTGGCTCGCGTCGCTCGTCTACCACAGCTACACGATCCTCGTCGTCGTGCTGGTGGGCGCCATCCTCTACGCGCTGTTCCAGTACTACCTGGCGAGCAGTCAGGCGCTGAGCATGTCGGGAGCGATCCCGATCACGAAAGCCGACAGTCCACGGCTCTGGAACGTCGTCGAGAACCTGTCGATCACGACCGGCACGCCGATGCCCGCCGTCTACATCGTCAACGACCCGGCCCCCAACGCGTTCGCGACCGGCCGTGACCCCGAGCACGCCTCCGTGGCCGCGACGACCGGCCTGCTCGACCTCATGACGGACGCGGAGCTCGAGGGCGTCATGGCGCACGAGCTCGGCCACGTCCGCAACTACGACATCCGGCTCGGGATGATCGTGTTCGGCCTCACGGTGGCGATCGGGTTCATCGCGGACATCTTCCTGCGCATGGCCTTCTTCGGCGGCAACCGGAACAACAACAACGGGGGCAACCCGGTCGTGCTGGTCTTCGGTCTGATCGCGGCCATCGTCGCCCCGCTGGTCGCGACGCTCGTGCAGCTCGCCGTCTCGCGGCAGCGGGAGTACCTCGCCGACGCGACCGGCGCCATGACGACCCGCCACCCGGACGCGCTCGCGAGCGCCCTGCTCAAGCTCGAGGCCTACGGCCGGCCGATGCAGAAGCAGAACTCGTCCATGGCGCACCTGTGGATCAACGACCCGCTCAAGCCGGGCCTCATGGCGCGACTGTTCTCGACGCACCCGCCCATCCCCCAGCGGGTCGAGCGCCTCCAGGAGATGGGCAGCAGCTTCTAGCCGCCGCCCGCAGCCGTGCGCGCGTCAGCGTCTGCGGCAGTTCGGAACGTATGCGTGCGGGCGAGCAGCCGCATACGTTACAAACCGCAGCAGACACCCCGAGACGGCGACAGCGGCGCCGCGGGGTGGGGATGTGCTAGCGTTTCGGCGATCGTGTTCCATCGACAGGAGGTGAGACCCATGCACGCAGTATCCGCAGTGGGCGCTCCCTCGCCGTCCACGATCCGCGACTGAGGTAGTCGCCACCGGGAGCGCCCTCCACGCAATCGCGAAAGGCGACTCCCATGAACACAACACCTTCTCCACTCACGCATCCGCACGAACGCGCACTGGTGCTCGGCGGCGGCGGATCGACGGGCAACGCCTGGCTGATCGGCATCGTCGCGGGCCTCTTCGACGCTGGACTGGATGTGACACAGGCCGACCTGACCATCGGCACCTCGGCCGGCTCCACCGCCGCGGCCCAGTTCGCGGGCGCACGCCCGGCCGAGCTGTTCGCCGCCGCCTCGGTAGCTCCCCCACCCCGGACGGCACCGCCCGGCGCAACCGCACCCGGATCGGTCACCCCCGTGTCGGCCGCGACATCGTCAGCGCCCGCTTCGGGATCGGCCGCACCTCCATCGGGCGCACCCGGTGTGGCACCATCCGCATCCGACTCCCGACCGGCGCCGCTGCGGCCGACGGCCGAGCACTTCGAGCGGATGCTGGCCACCATCGCCGCCTCCTCCGACGCGGCCGACTACCGCCGCCGGATCGGCGCGGTGGGACGGGAACGGGAGGAGGCGTCAGGCGCTTCCGTCCGGGACAGCTGGCGCTCGGCTGTGGCCGCCCGGCTTCCTCGCCCCGACTGGCCGGAGCGCCGGATACTCATCACGGCGATCGATGCGACCACCGGCGATCCGGTCGTAATAGACCGGGACAACGGCGTAGACCTGGTGGATTCGGTGGCCGCGAGCTGCGCGGGCAGCGTCGCGTACCGCATCGGCGAACGCCTGTACCTCGACGGCGGCTATCGGTCGAACGCCGAGAACGCGGATCTCGCCGCCGGCTGCGACCGGGTGCTGGTGCTGTCGCCGCTCGGCGCCCGCTCCCTCACTCCCGAGGAATGGGGCACCCATCCCTCCACCCAGGTGGAGGAGCTGCGCACCCACGGAAGCCGCGTCGAGGTCGTGATCCCCGACCCGGACGCGGAGCACCTGTTCGGCACCAACGCGATGAATCTGTCGCTGCGACCTGCCGCCGCCCGGGCCGGCTACGACCAGGGCCGGGCCCTCGCGCCGAACCTCGGCGCCTTCTGGAACTGAGCCGACGCATCCCATCGATGGGACGCAACGCGCCGCCCGTTCGTGGATCGGACGGCGTGTTGCGTCCCATGGATCGACTCGACGACGCCCCGAGAAGTGCGAGGCGCGAGGGCGACGCCCGGCTACGGGCCGAGGACCCGGCGCAGGTAGGCGTTCTCGAAACGGCGGTCGGGGTCGAGACGCTCGCGCACCGCGAGGAAGTCGTCGAAGCGCGGGTACACCGCACGGAGGCCGTCCGCATCCCGGGTGTGCAGCTTGCCCCAGTGCGGGCGTCCCTCGTGGGCGACCATGATCTCCTCCACCGCGCCGAAGTACTCGCGGTGGTCCTCGCGGTAATACCGGTGCACCGCCACATACCCGGTCTCGCGTCCGTACGCCGTCGACAGCCAGTTGTCGTCGGCCGCCGCGCTGCGGACCTCGATCGGGAACGAGATGCGCCATCCACGCCGCTCGATCAGCGCCTTCACCTCGGCGAGCGCCTCCGGTACCGCCTCCCGCGGCAGCGCGTACTCCATCTCGCGGAACCGCACGGTCCGGTTGCTGACGTAGACGCGCGGCGAGTGGTCGATGAACTCGCGGTTGCCGGTGAGCCGCTGGGCGAGGCGGCTGAACGGCGGGATGATCGCCGGCGCGACCATGCCGGCCGCACAGACTCCGCGGTAGACGCCGTTGGCGAGCAGTTCGTCTTCGACCCAGCGTCCCGTGTGTGACAGCGGCTTGCGGTCGGCCGTCAGCGGCAGCCGGGTGTTCGTCTTGGTGAGCGCCGTCTCCGTGTGCGGGAACCAGTAGAACTCGAAGTGGTCCTCGCGCGCCGACCGATCGCCGTAGCTCTCGAGCGCCTCCTGCAGCGGCTCCGGACGCTCGACGGCGTGGAGCAGGAACGCCGGGACGCACTGGATGGTCAGCTCGACGATGACGCCGAGGGCGCCGAGCCCGAGACGGGCGGCCGGGAGCAGTTCCGCGTTCTCCGTCTCGTCGATCCGCAGCAGCTCCCCGGTGCCGGTGACGAGGGTGAGCCCCACGATCTGGGTGGCGAGTCCGCCGAACGAGCCGCCGGTGCCGTGCGTCCCGGTCGAGGTGGCGCCGGAGATCGACTGCTTGTCGATGTCGCCCATGTTCTCAAGCGCGAGCCCATGCTGACGGAGCAGCCTCGGCAGCTGGTGCAGCCGGGTCCCGGCGGCGAGCGTGACGCGGTCCCGTTCCGGGTCGACCGCCACGATCCCGCTGAGGTCGTCGAGGTCGAGCTGAACGCCCGGAGCGACCGCGATGCCCGTGAAGCTGTGGCCGGCTCCGACCGCTTTGATGCGCATGCCGGTGGAGGCGGCCGCACGCACCGCGCGCTGCACGGCTTCCGCCGTCGCCGGCCGCTCGACGCGCTGGGGACGCACGCGCTCGGTGCGGCTCCAGTTGCGCCACAGCCCCCCGGCCGCCGTCACAGGAAGACCTTCCCCTCACCGCGATAGCTCGGAGTGACACCGACGACGCGCGCCCGCCCATCCACAGTGTCGACCAGCTGGAAGCCGTCGACGTGCTCGCTGAGCTCGCCGGACTTGGTGTGCCGCAGCCAGACGCGATCGCCGATCCGCAGAACGGCCGCCGTCGCTCCGGTGAGGGGCGTCTGCACCTCGCCCGCCATCTCGCGCGCGACCATCGAGAGCCCCGTCGGCCATGCCACCATCGGGAGCCGGTCGGGTCCGGGCGGTCCGGAGGCGATCCAGCCGCCACCGAGCAGCGTCGCTGTCTCCGGGTTGGGCCGGCGCACCACCGAGAGGGCGAAGGATGCGGCGGGCGCCGGATGGAACGAGCGGTAGGTGTCGAACAGGTGCCCGCCGAAGAGCCCGCTGCCCGCAGCGATCTCGGTCACCGACTCGTCGGACGCGGTGAACTCGACGGAGCCGGTCCCGCCGCCGTTCACGAACTCGAGATCCGCCACGCCGCGCACCGCGGCGACCGCCTCCCCCCGCCGGCCGAGCAGTTCGTCGCGGGAGTTCTGCTGCATCCAGCGCAGGGTGGCCCGCCAGGCCGGATTGCCCCGCGGATTGTCGCCCTGGCCCGCGATCTGCGCTTCGTATCCCATCATCCCGACCAGCCGGAAGCCCGGGCGCCGGACGATCTCGACGGCGAGCGCGCGAGCGGAGGCCGGGCTGTGCACCGGCGAGCGGAACACGCCGACATGCCCGATGACGGGGGCGAACCACGACGAGTCGAGCTCCAGGCAGAGACGGATCGCCTCCCGCTGGGACGGCGGTACGACCGCGTCGATGAAGTCCAGGTGCGAGAGGGAGTCGATCATCAGCGTCACCCGGGACGCGAGCTCAGGGGATGCGGACAGGCGCGCGATGGCGGCGCGGTCGGTCGTCGGGTAGCCCACCACCACATCCTCGATCGGTGGATGCTCCGCGTCGCCCTCCGCCAGCCACAGCGCTTCGCGGAGGGTGTACGCGAGCACGCCGGCGTATCCGGGGAGGGTGAGCACGGCATCCAGCACCGACCGCACCCGCACCGACTTGGAGGCGACGCGGATGGGCTTGGCGGGCCGGCTCGTCCCCGCCGCGCGCCGCAGCAGGTCGTGCGCGTTGTGGCGCAGCGCCGGCAGGTGCAGCACGGCGAGCGGCGGGTCGAGGCGGGCCGTCGCCGTGGAGAGGGACGGCCAGAACACGTCCGGCGCGGTCCACGTGCGCTCCGCGGGAGCGGGAGGCGTCGAGAGGTCGAGGTCGGTCACTAGCGCACCGCTTTCACTCGGGCGACCGCGAGCGCGCCGGCGAACGCGAACACGGCGGACAGGACGAACAGGCCGGCGAAACCGCCCAGCGCTGCGACGATCAAGGCGCCGAACAGGGGCGCGACGGCCTGCGGGACGGCGAGGGCGATGTTCATGATGCCGAGGTCCTTCCCCCGGCTCTCCGGATCGGGGAGCACCTGCGTGGCGAGTGCCTGATCCACGGAGAGGAAGCAGCCGTAGCCGATCCCGAGAAGTGCGGCAGCCACCATCGCGACGGAGAGTTGCGGCACGAACGCCAGCAGCAGCGCCGCGACGCCCTGGACGGCTGAGGAGGCGAAGACGAACGCCTTGCGCCGGCCCAAGCGATCGGAGAGCCGGCCGAGCACCAGCGACGCGATGATGACGAACACCATGTAGATGAGGATGAGGACGAGCAGGTCGTCGTCCGCGTTCGGGTCGCGCAGGCCGAACTCGAGGAAGTACAGCAGCAGGGTGGTGCCGAAGGCGTTGCCGAAGTTGACCAGGACCCGGCTGAGCAGCGTCCAGCCGAAGTCGGGATGCTCGCGCGGGCTGATCCAGAGGCCCTCGATCACGCCGCGGAACGACATGCGGTCGCGCAGCTCCGCAGGAAGCACCGCGTCCGGCAGGAACAGGAACGGCAGCAGGAGGACCAGGGCTACGACGGCCATGGCGGTGTAGCCGAGGAGCGCTCCGGCGACGACGTAGGTGACGAGCGCGACACCGAGGATGATGCCGATCGCCTGCGGGGCGCTGATCCAGCCGCTGACGTACCCGCGTTGGTCGACCGGCACCTGATCGCTGATCGTGGCGGTGAGCGCGGCCGTCAGCATGCAGAAGCCGGTGAGCGCGAGGCACCAGAAGACGCCGATACCGACCAGGCTGGTCTGCAATCCGAGCAGCACGAGAGACGCGGCGAAGACGAGCTAGCCGGCCGAGATCCACGGCCGCCGCCGGCCGAACCTGCTCGGCGTCCGGTCGGAGAGCGCGCAGTTCAGCGGGTAGGCGATG
>JBQCCO010000048.1:0-58434 GCA_051962155.1 Leifsonia sp.
CGTACCCGTAGCTGTTCTTCTCCCCCGCAGCCGTCGTGGAGGCCGTGAGCCGGTCCAAAGCGTCGTACGCGTAAGTCGTCGATGTCTTCTTGGTTTTCGGCTTGGCGACAGCCGCCCCCGGCTGTTCGGTGGTGGCCAGCCGAGTGGACTGGTCGGTGATCGTGCGGCTGGCGGTCGTGACGTTCCCGTCGCCGTCATAGCCGTACTGGTAGGACAGCGATCCACCGTCCGCGACCGGGTTGGCGGGCGTGGGCAGGGTGCGCCCATTCAGGTAGGGGGCCGTGCGTTCACACAGCGGCGCGTCCGTTTTGGTGCTGGCACGGGCGCCGAGGTATCCGGCGACGCCGGTGCACTTGGCCGCCGCAGCATCCCCCTTGGCATATGGAGCCGCGGTCGGAGTCGAGGCGGGTGCCGGTGCGGCTGCGGGCTGCGGGGTGGTGTGGGCGATCGCGGTGACCCGGTTGTCCGGGTCGTACTGATACCCGGTGCTCAGGCCGGTCGAGCGCGACTGGGTGGTGAGGTAGCCTGCAGGGTCCCAGACGTAGCTGAGCGAACCCCAGGGAGAGGCCTGGGAGGTGACCTTCCCAGCCCGGTCGTAGGTGTAGGTCAGCTGCTGCCCGGTCGGGAGGGTCAGCCCAGTGGTTTGACCGGCCGCATCGTAGGCGGTGAGCAGCTTCCCGCCCTGCTGGTCGATCTGGGTGGAGGTGCGGCCGTCCTTGTCGTAGACGAAACCGGTCACGCCACCCGCGTCGGTCACTGCGATGAGATGCTGCTCGGGGTCGTACTCGTACGTCGCGATCGAGCCGGCAGCATCCTGGCGGATCAGGTCGCCGCGCTTGTCATAGCGGAACGCGGTGGTCGCCCCGGTCCCAGCGACAGTCGAGGCCGTACGGCCGGCCTTCGTGTAAGTCGTGCGGGTAGTGTTCCCCACGGGGTTCACCTCACTGGTCGTGCGGCCCGCCGCATCCACGGTGTAGCGGGTGGTATGACCGTTCGGGTCCTTCACGGTGGTGAGGTTGCCGTCGGGGTCGTACCCGTACGACGTCGTCACGTTCACATCGGGAGCAGGCTTGGCACCCTTCCGATACCCCTCGACCACGCGGGTGAGCTGGCCGGCCGGGTCATACGCGTAGACGGTCTCGTTACCGTTCGCGCTGGTGACGGAGGTCTGCTGCCCGGCCAGGTCGTACGAATATTCTGTGGTGGCCCCCGTCGCGTCGGTCAGCGAGGTCTGCCGGCCGCCCCCGTCGAAGCCGTACGAGGTGGTGTGCCCATTCGGATCGGTCACCGCGATGCGTCGACCGGCGGCGTCGTAGGTGTAGCTGGTCGCGTGTCCGGCGGGGTCCGTGGTCGTCGCGACGTGGTCGGTGGGAGTGTAGCTCGTGGTGGTGGTCCGACCGAGCGGGTCCGTCACCGTGGTCGGATTCCCGGCCGGGTCGTATCCATAACGGGTCGTCTCGGCCATCGGCGTCGTGGAAGAGGTGACTCTCCCGGCCGCGTCATAGGTGTACAGGGTGGTGCCACCCCGGCGGTCGGTAACGGAGATCAGGTTGCCATCGGCGTCGTACCCGTAGTCGGTGTGCTTTCCATCGCCGTCGGTGACCCGGGTGACGCGATCCATCACGTCGTACCCGAACCGCGTCGAGACGCCGTCGGGATCGGTCTGGCCGACCAGGCGACCGACACCGTCGTAGGAATACTTCGTCGTGGCACCGACCGGGTCCGTCTGCGAGATCAGGTTCCCGACGGCGTCGTACCGGTACGTCGTCTTCGCCCCCGTCGGAGAGGTGACACCGGTGACGTGAGCGACTCCGTCGTACGTGCGCGTCCACGTCCCACCGTTGGGGTCGGTGACCGAGGTCACCCGATCCCGCCCGTCGGTGGAATATACCGTCTTCGCACCTAAGGGGTTGGTTTCCCCAAGCAGGGAGTCCTCGCTGTCGTACGTGTAGGCGGTGGCGCCGCCGGCAGCGTTCGTCGCGTGGGTGAGGTGGAAGAGCGCATCCCACGTGTATTTCGACACGGCACCGGTCGGGTCCGTGACCTGCGAGACGTGATCGTTGGGCTCATACCCGTACGAGGTTGCATTGCCGGAGGGATCGGTGACGGTGGTCACGCGGTCCCCGTTGTCCCAGGCGTAACGGGTGGTGTGCCCGTTCGGGTCGGTCACCGCGGTGATCCGCCCTGCACTGTCGTAGGCGTACTGGGTGACCGCACCGGTGGGATCGGTGACGGTGGTGATGTTGCCGACTGGATCATGCCCATAGGTGGTGGTCGCACTGGAGGGCTGGACCGAGGCGGCAAGCGCTCCTGTCGCGTCGTACTGATTCGTGATGGTGGTGCCATCCGGCTGATGCGTCACGGTCCGCCGCCCGGAGGCGTCGTAGTCGTACGCCCACGTCCGCGCGGCTCCCTTCGCTCCACCCGCGTCCGTTCGGGTGGCCAGCAGACCAGTCAGGGTGTACGTGTACTTCGTCACGGCACCGGCCGGCGAGGTCTCGGTCAGGATGTTCCCCGACCCGTCGTAGGTATACGTCGTGGTGTGCGCGTTCTCGTCCGTCGAACGGGTGACGTTGTTCTGCGCGTCGAAATCGAAAGTAGCCATGCTCCCATCGGGATGCTTGACCTTCGTGATCCGGAAAGCCGAGTCGTAGAAATACAGACTCACCCGGCCCAGAGTGTCGGTGTAGGTCGTCTGTCCGGCGGTGGAGTAGTCCAGCGTACGCAGCTTCCCCGCCACGTCCCACTGCTTCACGATCCGGCCGGCGGCATCGTATTCGTTCTTCAGGTACAGCGCACCGGCGGCATCCGTGCCGGTCAGCAGCTGGTGCGCCCCGTCATACGTGAAGACATGGGTGCGTCCATCCGGGAGAGTGACCGTCGTCAGATTTCCGGCCGCGTCGTACGACAGACCCCAATGGTCCCCGCCCGGACGGGTGAACCCGGTCACACGGCCCAGAGCGTCGGACTGGACCTGAATGACCTGGCCGCCCGGGACGGTGATAGAGGTGAGCGGCACGAACTGCTGCGTGTTCGCATCAGCCGCACCATACGTCAGCGTCGTCGTGTTGCCGTTGGCGTCCGTGTGCGCGACCAGTTCGCCGATGCCTTCGATGTCTCCGGCGTCGAACAGCCACGACTCACCGGATACGTCCGTGAGCAGGAGCCGGCCGCCGGATTGCTCGGACAGGGTCTGATGCAAGGTGGGATCGGCGACATAGCCGCCGTGGCCGTCCGGCGTGAACACATGACTCGCCCCGTCACCGCGAACCAGCATCACGCTGCCGTCGCTGAACCGCTGCGCCCGCGCGCCGAGACCGAACGACCACCCGGCGCCCACCCGCGACAACCGGCCATCCTGCGAGTTGTAGAACAGCGTCAGATCGGTGGACGAACCGCCCAGACCGGGAAGCGAGAACAGCTTCTCCTGCTCGACCAGGTTGCCCGTGGAGAAGGAGAACGGCTCTCCGCCGTAGGTCAGGTAATTCTGCAGGCCGAGGAGGCGCAACCGGGCAAGCTCCGCCGCCGAGGGCGGGGACGGCCAGCCACCGGTCACCGGGTCGGTGCAATCGAAACCCTGAGTCTCCAACCACTTACCCAAGCCGGTCAGCACACCGTCCGCGATGTGGGAGAACCCGTTGTCGATCACGGCTCGGTCGTAGTTGTTGTCCATGAACAGCGGTTCCAGATGCGTCAACGCACCCGGCACACCATCGAACTCGGAGCCCGGGAAGTTGCCGTTGTTGCCCATGTTCTGAGCCGGACGACCCGTATACGTGGGCAGGTTTCCGACGAGGGAGAACGACAGCTGGTCATCCGCCGGCCCACCGCGCGAATACGACTGCGAACCGCCCAGGGATGGATCGCTCCCGCCCCACGCGACACCATCCAACGTGTTGAACCCGATCCCGAGAGTGAGCACCGGGCTCGCGTTCGTCGCGATGCCCGCACGCGTGTCCCGGCTGATGAACGGCACCGACACATCCTGCCGGGTGATCACCACGGATGCCCGGCAATCCTGCTGCAGCATCCCCGACACCAGCTGCGCCAACCGGATGTTGAACCCCAGCTCCGAAGTCGGCGGCGCCGGCGTGGACACGTGGCCCTCGTCGTTGTCCGGGTCCAGCACCACCACCGGCCCGGGCGGCGGGACGAACTTCATCCCGATCACCACGAACTGGGACAGGTGCGTCGACTCCCCCTTCACCATGCCCGTCTTCGCGTCGAAGTACGACGGAAGAACCACCCACGGGTCACCGGACTTCTCGCGGGTGTAGAGCTGCAGCGTCCTCGTGTCCAGACCGCTCGCCTGCACCCGTGCCAGGTCCGGCTTCACGCTCAATGCCACGCCCGGAACCACGTCGGAGACCACCGGTCCCTTCTTGCCGCCGCCCCGGGTGTGGATGCGCTTCGCCGGGAACTTCGTCTGCTGCTTCCCTGCAGCGTCCTTGGCCATGATCTGCACCGGATCCGACACCGGGACACCGCCACCAGGCTGCTCCGCCTGAGCGGACACGAGCGCATCCGCGGGTGCGGCACCCACCGACACGCTCAAGTCGGACGGCACCTCATTGCCGGAGAAGGTAGCGGACACACCGAGACTCTCGGCGGCCATGGTAGAGGACGCATCCGGACGAACCGTCCCTTCCGCGACGGGAGCCGGAGCCTTCGTCTGTGCCGCGACCCGCGCCTCCTGCACTGCAGCCGCCGCGCGCACCTCTGCGAGCGTCGCGGCAGCGGTTCGCCGGGCGACCTCCAACGGCGACGCGTCCGCCGGAGTCACCGTTCCCACCGCGACGACGGCCGCGAGTGCTATCACCGCGACGCAACCGCGGAGCCACAACGCTCGCCCGGAGGACCTGCGCGCCGAGGACCCACGCGCCGAGGCCCGGCGCAGCACCATCTCGCGCATCAGGACGCAGGGCCCGAGTTGAGTGCGGCGGCGAACAGATGACGCTTCCGCGCCAGCACGATGCCGGCGACGATCAATCCGGCAGCCAGCGCAGCGATCAGCCCGATAGCGATACTCGAGCCCGTGCTGGCCAGAGCATCCCGCCCCACAACACACGCGGCCAACTGGATCGCGTCCGACACGCCATCGCCGTCGTAGTCCTCATGGCCGGTGGCGCAGGTCGCCGTACCGCAGATCACGACCGACGCCCACTTCGGGACACCATTCGCGTTCAGGTCGCCGTTACCGGTGAGACAGGTCGTCGACCCGCACACGACCTGCCGCGCGAAATCCGGGATGGCATCCCCCACCGAATCCTTCGTCGGCGAGGCGCACGTGACGGTCCCGCAGGCGACCACCTCCACCCAGTCCGGGATGCCGTCCGCATCGCGATCCTCGCGACCGCTCGCGCCCGTGGCCGAGCCCGCGACCACGCGCTCCACCGCATCCGGGATGGTGTCCCCATCCGCATCACAGGACGACACGTCCTGCACGGCGGGGCACGAGACCGACGAAACCGGACCGGGCTCCGACGCGGACGCCGGCCCGGCGGCGATCGAGACACCAGCACACAGCAGCACCGTGGCGACGCCAGCCGCCACGAGCCGAGAGATCGCTAGGAGAAGGGTAAGAAAACGCTGCACACCCTGAATGACGAGCGCGTCAGCGAGTCGTGACGCCGTCCGTCAGGAATTTCTTCTGACGTGCTTTCCACTCATGTCGTGGGAATTCGCGGACCGTCGGCTCACGACACAGGTTGCCGCCCGTCGCGATGTGGCGGCCCCGTCTCAGGCGTTGGTCGGCACGGCCGGGACCGTCGCGGGGGTGGACTCCCGCTCGATGACCCGGAACGGCACCGCGATCTCCTCCGGCTCGAACGATTCCGAGTCGTCCTCGATTCGTCGCACGAGCAGTTCGACGGCGCGGCGGGCGATGTCATCGCGTCCGGGGTCGATCGTCGAGAGTGTGGGCATCGAGTAGTGCGTCTCGTCGATGTCGTCGAAACCGACCAGCGCCACATCCTCGGGCACCCGGTAGCCCGCCTCCTGCAGGACGCGCAGCGCGCCGAGCGCGAGGGTGTCGTTGAAGGCCACCACCGCGTCGAACTCGTTGCCGGTCTCCAGGAACGCACGCATAGCTGCGGCGCCGTCGGCGCGGTGCCAGGTGCCTGCGGGGACGACGAAGCGCTCGTCGTAGCCGATACCGGCGGCCTCCAGCGCCTCCTTATAGCCGGCGAGGCGCAGGCCCGCTGAGCCGATCGCCTCGCCGGGATGCGCACCGACCGCCAGGATGCGACGCCGGCCACCGGCGAGAACGAGCTCGGTCGCGGCACGGGCACCCTCGACGTTCTGCATCGTGACGTGGTCCTTGGGCCCGTTGAAGATGCGCTCGCCCAGCAGGACCATCGGCGTGGCCACTTCGGCGATCGCCTGGCGGTCCGACTCGTCGAGGGCGAGGACGCTGTAGAGGATGCCGTCCACCATCCGACCGCGCCGGTTGCGCAGCACGGTGAGCTCGCTCTCCCGGTCGTTGCCGAACTGTTCGATGAGCACGGACAGGCCATGCTCGCTCGCAGCCCGCATCACGGAGTCGGCGAGTTCGGCGAAGTACGCGTTGCGCAGTTCCGGGATGATCAGGCTGATCACGTTCGTCCGGCCCGATCGGAGGCTGCGCGCTGAGAGGTTCGGGGTGTAGTCCAGTTCGGCTATGGCGTCGAGGACGCGCTGGCGGGTGCTGTCGCGCACGTACGGGTAATCGTTGATGACGTTCGAGACGGTCTTGATCGACACGCCGGCGAGCCGGCTCACATCATGGAGCGTCGCCGCCATTGGTCCTCCCGAGTTGCTTCCGTCCACTCTACAACGTTGAACATGCTGCGGCGAGGGGTGCCGCGGCGCGTTTCGCGCGGGCGCGTGTGCGCGGGCGCGGGCGGGCGCGGGGCGGGCCACCGAGGTGCTCGTAGTTGCGGCCCCGCGCGGCGTGTCGGATGCAACAACGAGCACCTCGGCAGAAGGGAGGCGAGCTGGGCGGCGCGAGGCTGCTCGGCGCACCGCATGGCGGATCAGCCGAGGTGCTCGTAGTTGCGGCCCCCCGAGGCGTGTCGGATGCAAGAACGAGCACCTCGGCAGAAGGGAGGCGAGCTGGGCGGCGCGAAGCGGCGTCAGGGCAGCGTCGAAGCAAGGGCGAAGCGGGTCGCGAAGGGTCGAAAGCGAGGTCGCGAAGGGTCGAAAGCGAGGTCGAAGCGGTTCGATGAACCGAACGGTTCGACGGAGCGATAGAGGCCAGTGCGCGAGCGACGGAGGCGCGACGTGCGAGAATCGCAGCCTGGAGGTGACGATGGCTGCCACGATCGGGGATGTCGCGCGGGTCGCCGGGGTGTCCCGGAGCACGGTGTCGTATGCCCTATCCGGCAAGCGCGCGATCTCCGAGGAGACGCGGACGCGCATCCAGGAGGCCATCGAGCAGCTCGGATTCACGCCCAACGCCGGCGCGCGGGCGCTGGCGACGTCCCAGACCAACGTGCTTGGCCTGTATCTGCAGTTCGAGGAGGACGAGTTCGCGCCGGCGATGCTGCAGTACGTCCTCCCGGTCTCCACGACCGCGCGCGACCATGGCTACGACCTGCTGATGGTGACGGACCCGGATCTGGTCAACGCGGTCCGCCGCACCACGTCATCCGCGATGGTCGACGGCGTCGTGCTGCTCGACGTGACCTACGACGACGTACGCCTGGAGCCCCTCCGTGGCGCGACGCAGCCCGCCGTACTGATCGGCTACGCCCGCAACGGCGAAGGTTTCGACTCCTTCGATCTCGATTTCGGCGAGGCGGCGCGGCTCATCGTCGACCACCTGGCCGCGCTCGGCCACCGGGACATCGTCCTCATCACCCCGCCCCGCCAGGTCTACGACCGGGGCGGTTCCTACGCCTGGCGGTTCCGCGACGCGGCAGTGGAACGCGCGGCGCGCTACGGGATGCGGCTGGCCCCCCACTACGGCGAGTCACGGCAACCCGGCATCGTGGACGAATTGGATGCGGCACTCGCCGCATCCCCGGACGCCACGGCGATCGTGGTGCACAACGACGCAACGATCGCGGCGCTGCCGTCGTACCTCGACAAGCGCGGCATCCGCTGCCCGGACGATCTGTCGGTCATGGGGGTGTTCTCCCAGGATTTCGCGCAGGCCTTCTCACTCCCGTTCACGGCGGTCGAGACGTCGCCGGACGCGCTCGGGCAGGAAGCCGTGCGTCGCCTCATCCTGCGCATCACGGCGCCCGAGCAGGCGGGAGCGCCGGTGGTCCGTTTCATCGAGCCGGCGCTCGTCGATCGCGGCAGCACGCGCGCCGTCGGCTGACCCGCCGAGACGGAACCGGCGGCAGATCGCTGGGCCGACGCCCTACTTCGGCGATCCCGATAGCGCTGCGACCGAGCGCCGACGCGCGCATGTCTGCGCACGTTTGGAACGTGTGCGGTGGGGCGAGCACCCGCATACGTTACAAACGGCAGCAGACGGAGGGCGGTCGGCGTGCGAGCCCAACCCCATCACGTGCGCTTCGCGTCACCCACCGCGCGGCCGGATATGCGCACGTTTGGAACGTATGCGGTGGGGCGAGCAGCCGCATACTTTACCAACGACGGCGGCTCGCCGACGTTGGAGCGGGCCGCCTGACGGCGCCTGCTCCGTCGCTCCGGCTCACGGCGCGACCCCGCGCCGGCCTCGCATGTCTGCGCACGTTCGGAACATGTGCGGTGGGGCGAGCACCCGCAAACGTTACAAACGACCGCCGAGACACGGAAGCCGGTGAGACCCGCGACGGCGCACCTCACGAGCCCGCGACAGCGCACCGCACGAGACCCCGACGGCGCACCTCACGAGACCCCGACGGCGCACCTCACGAGACCCCGACGGCGCACCTCACGAGCCCGCGGGGCTCACCTCACGAGCCCGCGGGGCTCACCTCACGAGCCCACGCGGGCGGCTCACCGACCGCATCCACACCCCTCCCGGCAAGATTTTCGACGAATCGAACCGGTTCGACTTGTCAGGACCGCATTGAGGCGCTACATTGATCGAACCGGTTCGACAAAGTCCTGCGAAAGCCGGACCCGAACCCAGCCAGCATCAACGACGAGAGGCCCGAGGAGGCGCCATGGCGATCACCATCACCGATGTGGCCCGCCATGCGGGCGTATCCCCGAGCACCGTCTCGTACGCCCTGTCCGGCAAGCGGTCCATCTCCCCCTCCACCCGGGCCCGCATCGACGAGGCCATCCTCGCCCTCGGCTTCACGGCGAACGCCGGAGCCCGCGCCCTCGCCACGTCGCAGACCATGGTGATCGGCCTGCTCACCCAGTTCCACCAGGACGAGTTCGCACCGGCGATGCTCCAGTACGTGCTCCCCGTGTCCGACACGGCCCGCGAGTTCGGCTACGACATCCTCCTGGTCACCGAGACCGACGCCACGGCGGCCCTCCGCCGGGTGACGAGCGCCGGGATGGTCGACGGCGTCGTCCTGCTCGACGTCGTCCACGAGGACCCGCGCCTCGAGACCCTCCGCGCCGCCCCGCAGCCCGGAGCCCTCGTCGGCCTCCCGAAGCGCACAGAGGGCCTCGATGTGTTCGACCTCGACTTCGGCGAGTCCGCCCGCATCCTGGTCGACCACCTCTACGGACTGGGGCACCGCGAGATCATCGTGGTCTCGCCGCCCAAGCACGTCTTCGACCGCGGCGGCGCGTACGGCTGGCGGTTCCGGGATGCAGCGCTCGAGCGCGCGGCCCGGTACGGCATCCAGATCCACCCCTACTTCGGCGAGGCTCAGCAGCCGGCCATCGGCCAGAGCATGAACGCCATCCTGGATGCGCGTCCCACCGCGACCGCCCTGATCGTGCACAACGACGCCACGATCGCAGCGCTGCCCTCGGTCCTCGCCACCCGTGGCACGCGGGTTCCGGAGGACCTGTCGGTGGCGAGCCTCTACTCCAAAGACTTCGGCCGAGCCTTCTCCCTGCCCTACACGGCGGTGGAGAGCTCGCCCGATCAGCTGGGCCAGAACGCGGTCCGGCAACTGGTGCGCCGGATCGCGTCGCCGGAGCTCGCAGGAGCCCCGGTCACCCGGTTCATCGCACCGGAACTCACGATCCGCGGGAGCACCGCATGAACCCGAACAGACACGCAGCGCCCGCACCGACGCGGCGCACCCCGGATGAAGACACACCAGCAATGCACGATTCAAGGAGGAATACTGTGATCGCACACAAGCGCGCCCGCATCATCGGCGCCGCCGTTCTCGCGGCCGCCGTCATCGGCGGCGCCACCGCCTGCTCGGGCTCGGGCTCCGGCTCGACCAGCAGCGCAGGCGGGACCTACACGTTCTGGGATCCGTACCCCCAGTTCGACGCATCCGCCGACTGGACCAAGCTGGTCGAGCAGTGCGGGACCCAGGCCGGCGTCACCCTGAAGCGCACCGGCTACGACACCAGCGACCTGACCAACAAGGCGCTCCTCGCCGGCCAGCAGGGAAGCTCGCCCGACCTGCTGCTCGTCGACAACCCGGTCGTCTCGACGCTGGCCGACGCCGGCATCCTGACCAGCACGTCCGACAACAAGCTGGACACGTCCGCCATCCAGAAGAACATCCTGGCTGCCGGCCAGGTCGACGGGAAGACGTACGGCGTTCCGATCGGCGCCAACACACTGGCCCTCTACTACAACAAGACCGTGCTGAACGCGGCAGGCGTCGACATCGCGTCGGTCAAGGACTGGCCGAGCCTCACCGCAGCGCTCGCCAAGGTCACGGCCGCCGGCAAGAAGGGCATCACCTTCTCGGCCATCGGCACCGAGGAAGGCAGCTTCCAGTTCCTTCCGTGGTTCTGGGGCTCCGGCGCCGACCTGAAGCACCTGGACTCGAGCAAGGCCACCCAGGCGCTGTCGCTCTGGACGGACTGGCTGAAGAAGGGCTACGCCCCCAACTCGGTCATCAACAACACGCAGACCACCTCGTGGCAGGAGTTCGCCACCGGTGACTACGCGTTCGGCGAGAACGGCACCTGGCAGCTCGGCAACGTGAAGAAGGCCGGTATCGACTACGGCATCCTCACCATCCCGGGCATCGATGGAGGCGCAGCACCGGCCCCGACCGGCGGCGAGTTCATGACCATCCCCGTCCAGAAGGACACCGGACGCTACGCCACCTCGAAGAAGATCGCCGAGTGCCTCACCAGCACGAAGAGCTTCGTGACGACCGACACAACGCTCTCCTACATCGCCCCCACCGAGGCGGCGCAGAAGGAGCAGGTCGCGGCGAACGCGGACCTGAAGCCGTGGGTGGATGCGGTGGCCGCCGCCAAGGGCCGCACCAGCGACAACCTGGGCACCAACTACCCGAAGATCTCGCAGCAGCTCTGGGGAGCGGTGCAGAATGCGCTCAGTGGCTCGCAGACGCCGGAGGCGGCGCTGAAGGCCGCTCAGAGCGCTGCAGCGGCAGCAACCAAGTAACACCTCTCGAAAGCACGGATCCATGACCACCACACAGACGGCACCCCAGGGTGCTGTTCGGGACCAGAGCTGGGCGGCCGGCACGGCCGCCCCGCCGCGGGCCAGGAGGCGTCGATCCGGTCAGTGGGCGGCCTGGGCGTTCCTCGCCCCGGTGGTCGTCTACCTGATCGTGTTCTACGCCTTCCCGCTCTACCGCAACATCGAGCTCAGCGTCCGCGACTACACGGTCCGCTCGTTCGTCCAGGGCGATGCTCCGTTCGTCGGCCTCGACAACTACTTCAAGGTGTTCCAGAACCCGACCTTCGGGCCGGCCATCCTGCACACCGGGCTCTTCACGGTGATCTCGATCGCCTTCCAGTTCACCTTCGGCATGGCCCTCGCGGTGTTCTTCCACCAGAACTTCCGCCTCTCGGCCACCCTCCGCGCCCTGTTCCTGGTGCCGTGGCTGCTGCCCCTGATCGTCTCGGCGTCGACCTGGTCGTGGATGCTGAACAGCGACTCCGGAGTCGTCAACTCCGCGCTCCATGCGATGGGCCTCCCTGCCGTCAACTGGCTGACCTCGCCCGACTGGGCGCTCACCAGCGTCATCATCGCGAACATCTGGATCGGCATCCCGTTCAACCTCGTCATCCTGTATTCGGGACTGCAGAACATCCCCACCGAGCTCTACGAGGCCGCCGCGCTCGACGGCGCGAACGGCTGGCAGAAGTTCTGGCGGATCACCTTCCCGCTGCTGCGTCCGGTGTCGGCGATCACGCTGCTCCTCGGCCTGATCTACACGCTCAAGGTCTTCGACATCATCTGGATCATGACGCGCGGCGGGCCCGGCATGTCGTCGACAACGCTCGCGACGTGGTCCTACCAGCTCGGGTTCGCCTCCACGCTGCCCGACTTCAGCCCGGCCGCAGCTGTGGGCAACGTCCTCATCGTCATCGCCCTGATCTTCGGCGTCATCTACATCCGCACGCAGCGAAAGCAGGAACTCGCATGAACGGCCGGCGACCCTGGTGGAAGACGGTGGTGGGCGTCCTGCTCACGATCGTGATGCTCTTCCCGGTCTACTGGATGATCAACGTCTCGCTGACCCCGGCGACCGAGATGCGCAAGAGCCCGCCCAACCTGTTCCCGGTGCACGCCACCTTCGAGGGCTACCAGGCGGTCATCAGCCAGCAGCTCCCCTACCTCGGGACCAGCCTCCTGATCGGGCTCGGCACGGTGCTGCTCACCGTCGCGATCGCCGCGCCTGCCGCGTACTCGCTGGCGAAGCTGCGCCCCAGAGGCCGCGGCGCGCTCAACTTCGTGCTCCTGATCGCGCAGATGATCCCGGGCATCATCATGGCGATGGGCTTCTACGCCATCTACCTGAACCTCGGGATCCTCAACAGCGTCTGGGGGCTGGTCATCGCCGACTCCACGCTCGCCGTCCCGTTCGGCGTGCTGATCTTCTCGGCCTTCATGTCCGGGATCCCCGACGAGCTGCTGAGCGCGGCGAAGATCGATGGCGCCGGCACCTGGCGAACGTTCCGCTCGATCGTGCTGCCGGTGAGCCGCAACTCGATCGTGACGGTCTCGCTGTTCGCGTTCCTCTGGGCATGGTCGGACTTCATCTTCTCGTCCACCCTGAACAGCGGCGGCGCCCTGCAGACGATCACTCTCGGCATCTACAAGTACATCGGCAACAACAACCAGGAGTGGAACGCCATCATGGCCACCGCCGTCGTCGCCTCCATCCCCGCGGCGGTCCTCCTCGTTCTCGCCCAGAAGTACGTCGCGGCGGGCGTCACCGCCGGCGCGGTGAAGGACTGAGCATGGACCCGTTCGACGACTTCTCCTTCGACATCGGCGAGATCCCCTTCTCGCGTCGCGGGGCGTGGCTCGACCTGTCGCGGGTGACCGGCCTGCACACCGTCGCCGAGGACATCCACCTGGTGACGCACACCAGCGGGATGCACGCGGTCTTCCGGGTCACGCCCGAGGTGGACGGGCGGCGAGTGGATGCGCAGGTGCGCGCGACGCCCGCGGTGCTCGGCTGGACCCATCCCGCAGGATCGGTCGAGGCCGTGTTCGACGAGACCGGCATCCGGTTCCGCGGGCGAGGCCTGGGGCTGAGCTTCGTCGCGCCCGACGAGCTGACACCCTTCACCGGCGGCTATCTGTTCGTCGATCCGCACGATGGGGCCATCACGCTGACCAGCTACGAGTCGGGACGCCGGTATCGGTTCACGACGCTGGCCGGCTCTCCGGAGGTCGTGGGCGCCGAGCGCGTCGGCGTGAGTGCCCGGTCGGTGGCTTTCGCATCCGGCACCGAGTGGGAGGTGCTGCTCGAGGAGATCGAGACGAGCGCGCCCCCGGTCACGTCGGTGTCCGGGTTCGATCGCGTCGCGGAGCTGCGCCGGGCGGAGTTCCGGGAGTACTGCCGTGGGCTGCTCGCGGGAGAGGCGGCGACTGTCGAGGCTGCCTCCATTCACCCCGCGGCCGTCAAGGCCGGCTACGTCATGTGGTCGGCCACCGTCGCGCCCGCGGGCTTCGTCACCCGCGAGGCCGTCCTCATGTCGAAGCACTGGATGGACAAGGTGTGGAGCTGGGACCACTGCTTCAACGCGATGGCCCTCGCCTCGAGCGACTCGGATGCGGCGCTCGATCAGTTCCTCCTGCCCTTCGACCACCAGAACGCGGCCGGAGCACTCCCCGACTCGGTCACGCACTCCGAGGTGCTCTACAACTTCGTCAAGCCGCCGATTCACGGCTGGGCTTTCGCGCAGCTCCGCGCCCGGGCCTCCCGGCCCTTCAGCCGGGGACAGCTGGAGGAGGTGCACGAGCGGCTGAGCGGCTGGACCCGGTTCTGGCTTGACTACCGCCGCGCGCCCGGCCACGACCTCCCGTACTACCAGCACGGCAACGACAGTGGATGGGACAACTCGACCACGTTCGACCAGGGCGGAGTGATCGAGGCGCCCGATCTGGCGGCCTTCCTCATCCTGCAGCTCCGCGTGCTGATCGGGCTGAGCGAGGAGCTCGGCCACCCGGCCTTGGAGTGGTCGGTCGCCGAACGCGACCTCCGCACGGCGCTGTTCGAACAGCTGTGGACCGGCGAGCGCTTCGTCGCGCGCTCGGTCGCGACCGGGGAGGCCGCGCCCTCCAGCAGCCTCCTGAACTCCCTGCCCATCGTGCTGGGCGAGCTCCTGCCGGACGACATCGCCGAGCGGCTCGCCGCATCCATCGCCGAACACCTCACGGAGTGGGGTCCGGCGACCGAGCCGGTCGACTCGCCGCTGTATCAGGACGACGGCTACTGGCGGGGTCCCATCTGGGCGCCGTCGACGGTGCTGATCGAGGACGGCCTGCGCCGCGCTGGCCGCACCGACCTCGCCGACCGCGTCGCGGCCTCGTTCGCGGCCGTGTGCGAGAAGTCGGGCTTCGCCGAGAACTTCGACGCCCGCACCGGCGACGGTCTCCGCGACCGCGCCTACAGCTGGACCGCCAGCGCCTACCTCACCCTGCGGGCCGACGCTCTCACCCGCCTCGCGGAGGACCGCCTGACCGCGGACTCCCTCATTGGAGAACGATGACCGACACCCTCGACCTGACCCGCCTCGGCGGGCCGGTCTCCCCCCGCACGTCCCTGCTGCGTCCGCTCGGGCCGACGGAGGCGCGCATCACGGGCGGCTTCTGGCGCGAGAAGCAGGAGCTCAACGCGAGCGCGGTGATCGGCCACTGCCTGACGTGGATGGAGCGAATCGGCTGGATCCGGAACTTCGACCGCGCCGCCGATGGCACGGTCGCCGAGCTCCACGAGGGCATCGAGTTCGTCGACTCGGAGGTCTACAAGCTGCTCGAGGCGATGGCCTGGGAACTCGGCCGGGCCGGCGATCCAGAACTGGAGGCCACCTACCGCCGGCTCGTGGACAGGGTCGCCGCAGCTCAGGAGCCCGACGGCTACCTGCACACCTCCTTCGGTCGGCCGGGGCAGCGTCCACGGTTCTCCGCGTTGGAGTGGGGGCACGAGCTCTACTGCTTCGGGCACCTGTTCCAGGCCGCGGTCGCCCGTATCCGCACCGGGCACGACGACACGATCGTGCATGTCGCCCGGCGGCTCGCCGATCACGTCTACCAGGAGTTCGGTCCTGAGGGCCGGGATGCCGTCTGCGGCCATCCCGAGATCGAGACCGCGCTCGTGGAGCTGGGCCGCGCGCTGCAGGAACCGCGGTACATCGAGCTCGGGCGCATCCTCGTGGAGCGTCGCGGCCGGCGGCGGCTGAAGACGAACCTGTTCCAGGGGAGCGAGTACTTCCTCGACGACGTGCCCGTGCGCGAGGCGAGCGTCCTCCGCGGGCATGCCGTCCGGGCCATGTACCTGGCGGCGGGCGCAGCGGATGTGGCCGCCGAGTTCGGCGACGGCGAACTGCTCGACGCCCTGCGGACCCAGTGGGACAACACGGTCGCCCGGCGCACGTACCTCACCGGCGGCATCGGCTCCCACCACCAGAACGAGGAGTTCGGCAGCGACCTGGAGCTCCCCGCCGACCGGGCGTACGCCGAGACCTGCGCGGCCATCGGCTCCGTCATGTTCAGCTGGCGGCTGCTGCTGCAGACGGGTGAGGCGAAGTACGCGGACCTCATCGAGCGGACGCTGCTGAACGCCGTCCTCGTGTCGCCGCGTGAGGACGGCCGCGCCTTCTACTACGCGAACACCCTGCACCAGCGCGTCGCCGGGTCGGCCCCGGCCGAGGACGAGATCAGCGAACGCGCCGAATCGAGCATGCGCGCTCCCTGGTTCGAGGTCTCCTGCTGTCCCACCAACGTCGCCCGGACGCTGGCCAGCGTCGCGTCCTACGTGGCGACGGCGACGGACGAGGGAGTGCAGCTCCACCAGTTCGCCGACGCTGAGATCTCGACCACCCTCGCGACCGGTGCGGTGAGCGTCCGGGTCGAGACGGGCGGGTATCCGTTCGCCGGTTCCGTCTCGCTCGCGGTCGAGTCTGAAGGCGTTGCGGAGATCGCTGTGCGCATCCCCGACTGGGCGCGGGAGGCGCGGGTGCACTTCGGCGGCCGGGCGGTGGCCGTCGTGGACGGATACGCCCGCGTCCGGGCGCAGTTCGCGAGCGGCGACCGCATCCAGGTCGAGCTCGGGATGGAACCGCGGCTCACGTACCCGCATCCCGGCATCGACGCCCTGCGTGGGACCGTTGCCGTCGAGCGCGGGCCGCTCGTGCTGTGCGCGGAGTCGACGGACCTGCCCGGCGGCGCGGACGTCGCACGGCTGAGGATCGCGGCGGACGTGCCGCTCGGCGCCACGCCCGAGGGGGCCGTGGCCGCCGTCCGGATCGCGGACGTGCAGGACGCGTCCTGGCCGTACGGCGAGCGGCCGGGCGTCAGCGCGGAGGGCACGTCGAGCATCCCGCTGATCCCGTACTTCCAGTGGGCCAACCGCGGGCCGAGCACGATGCGCGTCTTCCTGCCG
Source organism: Leifsonia sp. (assembly GCA_051962155.1). GTDB lineage: Bacteria > Actinomycetota > Actinomycetes > Actinomycetales > Microbacteriaceae > Leifsonia. Next base: position 16,908 of record JBQCCO010000048.1, read on the forward strand.
CTCGCCGACTGAGGCCCGCGCACCTCCGACCGCGCACCCGAGCCCGCGCCGTCGGACCTCGCCGAGGTGCTCGTTGTTGCAGCGGCTGACGGCGTGTCGCCTGCAACAACGAGCACTTCGGCGATGGGGATGGGCCTACCTGTCCGGAGTAAGGGTCGTGCGCTGACGCGGCGTCAGTGGTGGAGGACGCCCGTGCGGGCGACGGATCCCAGCCAGTGCGCGCTCGGCTTCGGGGTGCGTTCGAATGTGGTCTTGTCCCAGCCGATAAGGCCGAAGGTGGGGTCGTACGAGCCCCATTCGTAGTTGTCCAGTGCGGACCAGTGGAGGTAGCCGCGGACGTCGATCCCGTCGTCCATGGCGCTGGCCAGTCCGGCCAGGGCGTCGTGCGTGTAGTCGATCCGGCGGCTGTCGTCGCTGGTGGCCAGTCCGTTCTCGGTGACGAGGATCGGTGCGTGGCCGGTGAGGTCCCAGGCGTGCCGGGCGGCGATCTCCAGCGCCGGCGGGAAGTACTCCCACCCGGTGAGCGTGGTCTCGGCGCCGGCGGGGACGGGAAGGGGACCGTCCTTGCCGATGAAGGTGCGCAGATAGGCCTGGACGCCGATGTAGTCGTCGCCGGCGGCGGCTTCCAAGAAGATGTCCTCGCGCGGGTAGCGGTAGGCGCGCATCTCCTCATCGCAGCCGGGGGCGGCGTGGAAGGCTTGGCCGGCGACCGACCATCCCGACTTCACTCCGGGGGTCTGGGAGAGGATGTCGCGCGAGCGCCGGTGGGCGGCGATCAGTTGCTGTGTGAGGTGCGCATCCGGTGAGGGAAGGGCTGCGGCGGCCATCTCGGTTCCTTCTTCGCCGCGGGTCATGGCCACCATGTTGGGTTCGTTGATCGTGCACACCCACTCGACGTCGTCCAGGAGCGGGAGCACCAGCTCGGTGTAGCGGGCGAAGCGGTCGACGGCATCCGCCCGCCGCCAGCCGCCGCCGCGCGCGAACCAGCGCGGGTTGGTGAAGTGGTAAAGCGTGACGATGGGGGTGAGACCGGACTCGTGGCAGGTGTCGATCATGCGCCGGTAGTGCTGCAGACTCGCTCGTGATGTGTACCCGTCCTCGGGCTCGATGCGCGCCCATTCGATGCTGAAGCGGTAGGCGTTGAAGCCGAGGTCGGCGAGGAGAGCGATGTCCTCGGGATAGCGGTGGAAGCTGTCCGCGGCGTCACCGCTGGGCTCGGCGAGATCGGTGCCGGCGGCGTATTCACGTTCCCACCAGTCGCTGTTGACGTTGTTCCCCTCGATCTGGTGGGCGGCGGTCGACGCCCCCCAGAGGAACTCGGCGGGGAACGTGCGGTCGGGCTGACTCATGGAGACCTTTCGGCGGCGGGACGGGGTGTGCTACTTCAGGCCCGCGGTGGCGACACCGCGGATGAAGTAGCGCTGCAGGACGATGAAGAGGGCGAGGATCGGGGTGATGACGAGCACGGCACCGGCGAGAAGGAGCCCGTAGTCGGTGGCGTTCTGGCCGATCGAGAAGAGGGAGAGCGCGACCGGCAGTGTGTAGTGCGGTTCGGTCTGGGCGACGACCAGCGGCCAGAGGAAGTTGTTCCAGGAGCCGAGGAAGGTGAGGATGCTGAGCGTCGCCAGCGGCGGCCCGCACAGGGGCATCACGACGCGGGCGAAGATCCGCACCTCCCCGGCGCCGTCGATCCGCGCCGCCTCGATGAGGGCATCGGGGATGCCGAGCATGAACTGGCGCATCAGGAAGACGCCGACAGGCGCGGTGATGAACGGCAGGATCAGCGCGGCGTAGCTGTCGACCAGTCCGAGTTGCGAGACGAGCACGAACAGGGGGACGAAGGTGACGACGCCGGGCACCATGAGGGTGACCATGACGAGGCCGAACAGGATGCGCTTGCCCGGGAACTCCATCTTCGCCAGCGCGTACCCGACCATCGAGCAGAACACGATGTTGCCGAGGACGGTCGCGATCGCGACCACTGCGCTGTTGGTGAAGAACGTCCAGAAGTTCAGGGGCCCGAACCATTGGGCGAAGTTGTCCAGGGTGGGCGAGACCGGCCACCAGGTGGGAGGCTGCTGGGTGATCTCGGCCTGGGTCTTGAAGGAGCCGAACGCCATCCACGCGAACGGGATCAACCAGGCGATTACGCCGACGGTGAGAAGTCCGTAGGTGATGGTGCGGCCGCTGAGCCGGCGCCGGCGGGGTCGGCGCTGACGCGGGGTGAGGGTGGGTGCCGGCGCTTCCTGCAGTGTGGTGTCGAGTGCCATTGTCTAGTCCTTTGACCGAAGCAGCCGGAACTGCAGCAGGCTGATCAGGGCGATCGCGAGGAACAGCACGTAGCTGGCTGCCGATGCGAGCCCGTATTGACCGAACCCGAATTGTTGGTAGGTGTAGAACGCCACCGAGAGGGTGGAGTCCAGGGGGCCGCCCTTGGTCATCACGAAGGCTTCTTCGAAGAACTGGAGGTAGCCGACGGAGATGAGGATGGCGCCGAGCAGCAACGTCGGACGCAGGAGCGGCAGGGTGATCGACCAGGTCCGCCGCCAGGGGCTCGCACCATCCATCAGGGCGGCCTCGTTCACCTCTTCGGGGAGGGCTTGCAGCCCGGCGAGGAAGATCACCATCAGGGTGCCGAGGTTGCGCCACACCGCCATGAGGATCAGCGATGGGAGCGCCCACGTCGTGTCGTTCAGCCAGTTCGGGCCGTGGATGCCGACGACCGCGAGGGCGTTGTTCAGCAATCCATCGGGTTGCAGGATGTACCGCCACACCATCGAGACCGCGACGATGCTGGTCACCACCGGAGCGTAGAAGCCGACCCGGAACAGCGCGACGATGCGCCCGCGCCCGGAGTTCAGCGCCAGCGCCAGCACGAATGCCAGCACCATCGTGATCGGGATGCCCACCAGGACGAACGTCCCGGTGACCGCCAGGGACTTCAGGAACCGGGGGTCGGAGAAGAGGGCGACGTACTGGTGCAGCCCGGTGAAGTCCACATTGAACGGCGCCTGGACGTCGGTTGCTTTGAAGTCGGTGAACTACATCGCTAACGAGCCCAGGATGGGCAGCAGCATGAACACGGCGAACACGAGCACGAAGGGGAGGCAGAACCCCCAGGCGATCAGCGCGCGGCGCCGGTTGCGGGCGGCCACGGCCGGCGAAGGGCGCCGGCCGTAGCCGGGACGCACACGCGTCCCGGCCACAGTTGGGGCGGACACGAGGGTCAGCCCATCCCGATGCTGTCGGCTTTGGACTGGAGATCCTTCAGCGCATCCGGAACCGTGACGGTACCGCGGCGGATCGTCTCCAGGGCCGTGTCGGCGGCGGCGGACACCTGAGTCCACGTGGTCGTCGCCGGGGTGGACTTCGCGGTCTTCAACTGCTCACCGAACACCGCCAGCTTCTCGTTGGAGGCCAGTGCGGACTCCTTCCAGGACGACTGCACTGCCGGCAGATCGCCGCTGAGCTTGAACCAGTCCGCCTGCACCGCCGGCTTGGTGAACCACTGGGCGAGCTTCCAGGCCGCATCCTGGTTGGCGCTCTTCTTGAACACGACGAGGTTCGAGCCGCCCGTGAACGAGGTGGACGACTTCTGAGCCGGCAGGGTCACCGTGGCGTACTTGCTGTCGAACCCGGCGCCTCCCACCTGGGCGAGCTGACCGAGTTCGAAGGGACCGTCGATGAACATCGGCGTGCTGCCGTCGACGAACGAAGCCTCCTGGGTGGCGGACTCGATGTTCGGGTCGGCGATGCCGGCCTTGTAGTAGCTCTGGTAGTACTCGTAGGCCTTGACCATCTCGGGAGTGTCCAGCGTCCATTTGGAACCGCTGGTCAGGCTGGCGCCGTTCGACCACGGCATCCAGAGGGTGCCCTGGAAGGCGTCATTGCCGATCGGCAGACGGATGCCGAACTTGGCGCCGGCTTTGGTCTGCATGTCCGAGGCCAGCTGCTTCAGCTGATCCCACGAGGTGGGCGCCTTGTCCCAGCCGGCCTTCTTGGCCAGGTCGGTGCGGTAGTACAGCACCCGGGTGTCCACGTACCAGGGAACGCCGACGGTCTGCCCGGCGACCTTCGTCGTCGCCACCGAGCCGTCGAAGAAGCCCTTGTCACCGAAGTTCGACGGCACGGTGCTGAACGCGTTCGCGAAGTCGGCCATCCAGGTGGTCCCCATCATGGCGATGTCCGGTGTGGTGCCCCCGGCGACCGCGGTCTGGAACTTGTTGTGTGCCGCATCCCACGGGATCGCCGTGACATTGACGGTCACACCGGGGTTGGCCTTCTCGAACGTCTTCACGAAGCCGGGCAGCGAGGTGCCTTCCGCACCCATCGCCCACATCGTGATCGTGCCTTTGGCGGGGCCGGAGCTGATGCTGTCCGCCGCCGCCGCTGTCGGGGACCCTCCCGTGGTATGGCCGCAACCCGCCAGGGCGAGTACCGCGCTCAAACCGACGGCGATCGCCGCTAGCTGTGTGGTCTTCTTCACGTGTTCCTCCTCGAACCGGGACCTCATTGGTGTGCTGCCATTCAACTTATGCGCTTAGATTGGCTGCGGTCGAGTATGACACCTCGCCCGCCGAAGGGCAAGCAGACGAGTCGATCAGTTCAGCAACCGCAGCTGTGGCGGCGCATCAGCCGGGTTCCCAGTCGGATCGTGAGGGGGGATCCGTGTGGCGTGCTGGTCTCCGCGATGAGAAGGCGGGCGGCCACCCGGCCCATCGATTCCATCGGTTGCCGCACCGTCGTCAGTGTCGGAGTGGAGAGCTGGCCGGCGATGATGCCGTCGAAGCCGGTCACCAGGACATCCCCGGGCACGGAGATGTCGTGCCGGGCCAGCAGGTCCAGCACCATGAGCGCGATCTGGTCACTGGCGCAGACCAGTGCGCCGGGAAGCCGGCCGCCTTCGATGGCCTGGATGAGACCGGAGAAGGGACTGCCGTCCACCGAGGTGGAATCGTCGAGGACGTCGTCGGGAACGGGCTGCCCGAGCGAGTGGAGGGTCTGCCGGAACGAGTCGAACCGTTCCTTGAAATCGGAGACCGTCAGTCCGCCCACGAAGCCGAAACCGGTGGGCCGGTGTTCTTCCACCAGGTGGGTGACGAGATCCCGCATCCCGGCGACGTTGTCGGCGATCACTCGGTGGTACCGGTCCCCCTCGCCTGCGGAGCTGAACAGCACGACGGGCAGGCCCAGCGAGATGGATTCCGGGATCTTCGGTGCGGCCACGGTGGGGAAGATCGCCAGGCCGTCGACCCAGCCGGCCGTCTCGGCGAGCGACGCGGCCGATCCGGTACCACTGCTCAACAGAAGCGGTCGTCCTTGGAGCTTGCATTCCAGCTCGAATCCGCGCTGGACTTCATCGACGTAGAGCGGGAAGGCGCGGGCATCCGAAAGGGAGTCTTCGTTCGTGTCCTCCCACGGGATCGCCTGCTGCGCGATGTCGAGAGCGCTCTCCTCCGTCTCCGGCCGCGGGGGCCCGGCCGGGCGCTGGGCGTGCTCGAGGAGGAAGTCGAAGGAGTGCAGGCCGAGCGCCCCTGTCCGCCCGCGCGCCAGGCCGCGGGCCGAAGCGCTGGGGATGTAGCCGATGTCCTTGGCAGCCTCCAGCACCGCCAGCCGCGTCTCCTCGCGAACCTGATCCGGTCGGCGGAATGCGAACGAGACCGTCGCAATGGACACGCCGGCACGCTCAGCAACGTCGTACACCGTCGGACGCTTCCCCATATCGCGCCACCTCCACGGGCAACCTTACGAGGTCGGCGCCGGTTCGGCCGCACGGGACGCCGATGTGAATGGCTGCGTGCCGGCCGCCGCGGCTCCTTCCGCCCCGGGCGATCGCGTCGACATCCGCGTTTCGTACTCGCGCGGACGGCCCTACCATCCCTCGTCGGTTCACGCGCACCCCTTGTCTCGGCCGGATCTAAGCGCATAGGATGCGCAGGCGACGCGCGGGACGGCTATCCACTCGCGCGCACATCCTGTAGGCAATGACGCGAGGAGACGGTCCCATGAAGAACACATCGAGACCACCGAAGAGGCTTCGGACCATTTCCGTCCTCGGGCTGACCGCCGTGGCCGGACTCGCAACGGCGACCCTGTCGCCCGTTCTTCCGGCAACAGCTCAGGGAGCGCCTTCGTCCAGCCCCATGTCCGCTTCGGCACCCCTGACGGCTCCCCAGCGCGCGGACCTGTACAAGATCGCGCAGGACACCTGGAAGTTCTACAGTTCGGACCTCGACCCCGTCACCCATCTTCCGCTGGACAACATCGGCCCGGGGACGACCCGCGGCGCGTACACCTCAGCCGCCAACATCGGGGTCTACCTGGACGCCGTCGTATCCGCCGGCGACCTGAAACTCATCGACCGGCCCCAGGAGCGCCGCCTGGTCTCATCCCTGCTGACCTCCGTCAGCACGCTCGAATCGTCACACGGATTTCTCCTGCAGTGGTACGACACCAGCACCGGGCATGCGATCCTCAACCCGGGTCAGGCCGACTGCGCCACCGAGACCACACCGGCGCAGGACAATTGCTTCTTCCTCTCCGCCGTCGACAACGGCTGGTACGCCACCGGGCTCATGGTCGCCCGGTCCGCACTCCCCGAGCTGCGCGCGCAGATCGACCCACTCGTCGACGCGATGGACTTCTCGATCTTCTACGACGGACGCGCACAGAACGACTGCAACACCAATCCAGCCGTCGACAATCAACCCACCGGGCAGATGTACGGCGGATACTACGTCGGCCAGGGGCCGGCCGGGTACCACAACGGTGCCCTGTTCAGCGACCCGCGGATTGCGATGTACGCCGGGATGGGGCTGCATCAGATGCCCGGCGATGTCTGGTGGAAGACGTGGCGCACCCTCCCACCGCAGCAGTGCGCGAGCGACCCCGACTTCTCCTGGCAGGGGCAGTGGCCGGTCAGCGGCTACTGGACGACCGTCAAGGATCCGCAGACGGGCAAGCCGTTCAACATCTGGGAAGGCCACTACACCTACCCAGGCACGACGACGACCTTCCTGCCGACCTGGGCCGGCGGGATGTTCGAAGCGTTGATGGCGAACGAAATCGTTCCCGAGACCAGCTGGGGCACGACCAGTCTCGGCCTCGCCGACGTGCGCGCCGCCCAGGTGCAGCAGAAGTACGCCACCGAGCAACTGCACTTCCCCGTGTGGGGCCTCTCCCCCTCGAGCACGGCGGACGACTCCGGAGCCTACGGCAGTTTCGGCGCGACCGGTCAGACCTTCGCGACGGGCCAAGCGATCGCCCAATGCCCGGGCTGCGCCGCCGAGACCACCGTGACTCCGCACGCGTCCTTCCTGGCGCTGTCCGTCACCCCGCAAGAGGCGTACGCGAACATCCAGAAGCTGCGGGCCCTGTACCCGGGCATCTACTCCAGTGCGGGCGGGTTCTACGACGCCGTCAACCCCGCCACGGGTTCCGTCGGGCACCGCCGCCTGGTGCTCGACCAATCCATGATCATGTCGGCACTGGACAACGCGCTCGCGGGCAACGCGCTACGCGATCACTTCGCCGCAGACCCCGCCTCGTGGGCCGCCCACGCCTACCTGTCGGCAGAGACGATGTCGATCGAGTAGGTCCCTGATCTCGAGCTGGGTTACGCCGCCCCTTCCCTGTCATCGACTGCTCGTCACCGACGCGTGAGGACGTATCGGCCACGCCGGCTGTCCGGGTAGCGAAGGAGATCGGGTGTCGAATCTCCTTCTGATGTCAGTGGTGAAGGAGATCCGAACGGAATTCGTCCGAATCTCCTTCACCGGCGGAGGCAACAGGCGCCAAGGGTCGTCGTTGCCAGGAGGTGTGCGCGGAACGCTAGGCCGAGGTCGCCCCGGTCCGCCTGATCCCGACGGCGGGGAGCAGGATGTCGTCGATGACCCGGAGGAGGAAGTGCCGGTCCACCGGTTTCCGCAGCACGAGCACGCGGTAGGCCGCCATCGAGGGGGTTACGAGCGCGAGCTGCTCGATGTCGCAGTCCGCCGGGATCTCACCGCGCTCCACGGCGCGACGCAGGAACATCCGGTTGATGGAGGCGCGCGGCTCGACGATCGCCGCGTTCACGGCGTCGGCGAGCTCGGGGTTCTCGGCCAGCATGGAGACGAGCCCGGCCATGACGCGCAGCTTCTTCTCGGCGTCCACGATGGTGTGCGGTTTCATCATCGCGATGAGGTCCCCGCGGAGGGTGCCGGTGTCGGGCAGAGTCTCGGAGTCGACGTCGACCCGCTTCATGCAGGCGACCGCGTCCACGACCAGCTCGGCCTTGGAGGCCCACCGGCGGTAGACGGTCGCCTTGCCCGCCTTTGCGCGCGCGGCCACCATATCCACGGTCATCCGGTCGTAGCCGGTCTCGGCGAGGACGTCGAGGGCGGCCTCGAGGATCTCGGGATCGCGGGTGTGGTCCCGCTTGCGCCCGAGCTTCGGTGCGAGGGCTGAGGTTTCCATCTCTGACAGTCTAGGTTAATTCCTGAACAAAAGAGATCCGGAACTGTCGAGTTTCGTATAGGCTGACGCTCATGTCTCAGAACATCCCCTCACCCACGAGCTCGGCACCCGGCGTGGCCGCACCGTCCACGCGCCGCTGGTGGACGCTCGTCACCGTCGCTCTGGCGCAGCTGATGGTCGTGCTCGACTCCACCGTCGTCAACATCGCGCTGCCCTCCGCGCAGGCGGACCTCGGCTTCTCCAACGCCGACCGCCAGTGGATCGTCACCGCCTACTCCCTCGCCTTCGGCAGCCTCCTCCTGTTCGGCGGCCGGATCTCCGACCTCATCGGCCGGAAGCGCGCGTTCATCATCGGCCTCGTCGGCTTCGCCGGCGCCTCCGCCCTCGGTGGCGCGGCCAGCAGCTTCGAACTGCTCGTCGGCGCTCGTGCCCTCCAGGGCGTCTTCGGCGCTCTGCTCGCCCCGACCGCGCTCGCAGTGCTCACCACGACCTTCACCGTGCCGAAGGAACGAGCGCGCGCGTTCGGCATCTTCGGCGCACTCGCGGGAGCGGGCGGCGCGGTCGGCCTGCTCCTCGGCGGAGTGCTCACCCAGCAGCTGGACTGGCGCTGGAACCTGTACATCAACGTCGTCATCGCGGTGATCGCCATCGCCGGAGCGACCGTCTTCGTGACCACGGTCCCGCGCACCGGCCCCCGGCCGAAGCTCGATGTGCCGGGCACCATCCTCGTGTCGGCGGCGCTCTTCTCCCTGGTCTACGGCTTCTCGAACGCCGAATCCGACGGCTGGGACTCCGCGCTCTCGTGGGGCTACCTCGCGGCGGCGGGTGTTCTGCTGATCGCGTTCGTCGTGTGGCAGCGGCGCGCCGCGCATCCACTGCTCCCCCTGCCGATCGTGCTCGACCGCAACCGGGGCGCGTCGTACAGCGCGATCCTCATCGCCGGCGCCGGGATGTTCGGGATCTTCCTGTTCGTGACGTATTACTTGCAATCCACGCTGAAGTTCACGCCCATCCAGACCGGCCTCGGCTTCCTGCCCATGATCGTGATGCTCGTCCTCGCCGCACAGCTGTCGACAAACATCTTCGTGCCGCGATTCGGCCCGAAGGTCATGGTCCCGATCGGCATGACGATCGCCGCGATCGGGATGGTCTCGCTGACGCACCTCGGCGTGACGGCGAACTACGCCGTCGACCTGCTGCCGCCGCTCATGGTCCTCGGCTTCGGGATGGGGTCCACCATGCCTGCCGCCATCCAGACCGCGACCCTCGGGGTCGACCGCAGATTCGCCGGCGTGGCCTCCGCGATGGTGAACACGAGCCAGCAGGTGGGCGGCTCCATCGGGACTGCGCTGCTCAACACGCTCGCCGCCACCGCGGTCACGGACTACGTGGCGTCGCACCTGCCGCCGAATCCGCAGGTCGCGGCGGAGGCCGCAGTGCACGGCTACGCGACGGCGTACTGGTGGGGTGCGGCCTTCTTCGCCTTCGGCGCAGTGCTCACGGCGTTCCTGTACCGCCGACGTGTGGCTCCCGCGGCCGCTGGTGGGCCGGGGGCGGCCGGCGGCGGCGTCGCGGACGTGTCGCAGGCTCCGGAGCCGGTGGTCGCGCACTGACGACCGGCGGCGGGTAACGAAGGAGATCGGGGGTCGAATCTCCTTCGAATGGCAGTGGTGGAGGAGATTCGAACGGTTTCGGTTCGAATCTCCTTCGCTGTCTGGTGGGCAAGCGCGGGATTGCCTTCATAACGACTAGGGCGCCTAGCCTTGCGCGACAAGGGGGGATAGCCTATCCTGATGGTCAAGGAAGTGAAGCTGCGCGATGTGGAGCGATTTCTGGAAAGCAGCGGTTGGCACCTCGCGCGCACGACGGGTGGCCATAACGTCTGGAAGTCCCCCGACGCAATCCAGACGCTCGCCATCCCGAGGCACGGCACCGTGACCAAAGGCGTCGTGCGGCAGGTGGTGAGGATTCTGCCAGCGGCGCCGGATGGCTGGAAGTAGCCGCAGGTCGCATCCTCAGAAGCAGCATGACTGACGCAGCACCGATGACCAGGGGAAGGACCCCCGAGATGACGACGACCCGACAGACCCAGACCGATCAGCGCGAATTCGACGCCATCGCCAGCCGCGAAGGCCGTTGGTGGCTCGTCCGCGTTCCCGCGCTCGATGCGGTGACTCAGGCCCGCTCGCTCGCGGAGATTCCCGTGATGGCGCGAGATCTGGTAGCGGCTCTTCTGGATGTCGACATCGACGAGCTGACAGTGAACGTGTCGTTTGAGCTCCCGGAGGACGTTGCGACGACCTGGGCCGAGGCCGAGGCCCTCCGAGCTCAAGCGGCCGAGGCCGAACGGCGCGCCGCTGCCCTTCGCCGTTCAGCCGTCCGGGCTCTTCTGAGGGATGCCCACATGAGCCAGGCCGAAGCCGGCGCCGTGCTCGGCCTCTCCAAACAGCGAGTGCAGCAGCTCGCCTCCTGACGCCGAATGGCCGGCGGCGGGTAACGAAGGAGATCGGGGGTCGAATCTCCTTCGCTGCGCGGCCCCGGGTGAGCGCAGGCGGCGGGCTCAGCGGGCCGCAGGCACGATGGCGGCGGCTCCGGCCGCCGCGCGCTCCCGCACGATGTCGGCCAGCGCGTCCGGCGTCGAGTCCGCCGTGAGCAGCGGAGCCGCCACGACGTCGGCGCCCGCCTGCCCGGCGAGCGTCGCGAAGTAGCCGGGGGCCAGCAGGTAGGTGGCGACGAGGACGCGGGCTCCGGGATGCGCGTCGCGCGCCTGCTCCACGGCCTGCGGCAGGGACGGGGATGCCGCCGAGATGAAGCCGACGGTCACCGGGCGGTGGATGCGCGCCTCCAGCAATAGGCCTGTGGTGCGGCAGTCCGCCACGGCGCGGGCGTCCGTCGACCCGGCCGCTGCGAGGACCACCGCATCGCCGTCGCTCATCCCCGCCTCGGCGAGGCGCCGGGCGAGCACATCCACGAGTCGCGGGTCGGGGCCGAGCGCGGGAGCGACGGTGGTCGGCAGGGGTGCGGCGGCGGCACTGACGGCGAGGTCGACGAAGACGTGGTAGCCGGCGGAGAGCAGCAGCGGCACGATGGTCGCACGGTCCGCCACGGCAGCCGCCGAGGTCAGCGCGGCGGGGACGTCGGGCTGCTCCACATCCAGGTGGCAGCCGAGCACCGGGTCATCGAGGGATGCGGCGACGCGCTCGACCAGCCGGCGCACGGCGACCTGCCCGCTGCGCGAGGAGGTCCCGTGCGAGGCGGCGAGGACGGCGGTCGTCATGCGTCCTCGAACTCCACCTCGATGAAGCCGCCGACGATGCGGGTGCGGTAGGTGCGCAGGACGAGCGCGGAGTCCGTGAAGCACTCGCCCGTCCCCAGGTCGTACACCTGCTTGTGCAGCGGGGAGGCCACGGTGGGACGGTCGCCGCGCGAGCCGACGATGCCGCGCGCCATCACGGGCGCGCCGCCGTCCGGGTCCTCGTGCGAGACCGCGTAGACCTCGCGCGGGCCGAGGAGGAAGATCGCGATCTGCCGCATCCGCAGCAGCACCGCCTCGCCCCACGACGGCTCGAGGTCCTCGACCCGGCAGGCGCGCACCCAGTCGGCACGCCGGGACTCCGTACGGAAGGTCTGCGTGATCGTCATGCGGCGAGCCTAGGCAGGCGATGTTTCGCGCGGCGGCGCGCACTGTTACTTCCCCGTGAACCCGTTCTCACACCGCGGACCCGGTCGTGTGCGTCCTGTGTTAACACGCGGTTACAACGACGAAATTCGGGGGAAACCGCGCCGCCGTACGCTCGAAGGACACCGCGCGGGAACCACCGCGCCGTGCGGCGGCAGCCGCCACACTGCAACCGCCAGACTCCGGAAGGGGCCCGCATGACGACCGGACGACCACTGACCCGCACCCTGATCGTGGGCGGAGGCCCGGCCGCGCACCGGCTCGTGGATGCGCTCATCTCGCGCGGCGCGGGCGAGGACCGCTCCATCGTGGTGCTCGCCGAGGAGCCGTACCTGCCCTACGACCGTGTCCAGCTGAGCAAGCGTCTCGCCGACGGCGGCGTCGACCTCACCATCGAGCCCGCGACGCACTGGGAGGATGCGGCGGTGCAGCTCCGCGTCGGCGAGGCGGCGACCGCCATCGACCGCGCGGCACGGACGGTCACCACGTCCGCCGGTGCCGTGATCGAGTACGACGACCTGGTCCTGGCGACCGGTTCGTCCGCGCCGGTCCCCGACATCCCCGGCTCGCACGTGAGCCGGGTGTACCGCACCATCGACGACGTGGATGCGCTGGTCGCCGAGGTCGCCGAGCTGCGGGAGTCGCTCGGCCGGGCCCCGCGCGTGGCCGTCGCCGGCGGCGGGCTGCTCGGGCTGGAGGCGGCCGGAGGCGTCGCCGCGCTGGGCGCGGAGTCGGTCATCATCCACTCGGGCGGCTGGCTGATGTCGGCGCAGCTCGACGAGGGGGCCGGGCAGGCGCTCGGCCGGCTCATCCAGGCGCGCGGCATCGACCTCCACCTCGGCACGCGCCCCCGCGAGATCCTGCTCGACGACGAGGGCCGGCCGACCGGCGTGCGCTGTGCGGACGGCCGTACGGTCCCGGCGGACATCGTGGTGTTCGCCATCGGCATCCGGGCGCGCGACGAGCTCGCCCGCGACGCCGGCATCGAGACCGTCGAGCGCGGCGGTGTCGTCGTCGACGAGGCCTGCCGCACGTCCGATCCGTCCGTGTGGGCCATCGGCGAGGTCGCCGCGATCGACGGCCGCACCGTCGGCCTGGTCGCACCGGCCAACGCGATGGCGGAGACGGTCGCTGACCGGCTGCTCGGCGGCGACGCCACCTTCACCACCATCGACGACGCCACCAAGCTCAAGCTCTCCGGCGTGGATGTGGCGAGCTTCGGCGACGCGTTCGCCCGCGAAGCCGGCGCCCTCGAGATCGTGTACGCCGACCCTGCGCGCGGCCTCTACCAGAAGCTCGTGGTGAGCGACGACGCCAAGACGCTGCTCGGCGGTGTCTTCGTCGGCGACGCCGCCCCCTACTCCAGCCTCCGTCCGCTGCTCGGCCGGACGCTCGACGCCGAGCCGGCCGCCTACCTCTCTGCGGCGGGCGCCGAACCGCCGGCGGGAGGGGCGCTGCCGGACGACGCGCTGGTCTGCTCCTGCAACAACGTCACCTCGGGCGCCGTGCGCACGGCCGTCGAGGACGGCTGCCACGACCTCGGCGAGCTCAAGTCCTGCACGCGAGCCGGCACGCAGTGCGGTTCGTGCGTCCCGCTGGTCAAGAAGATCCTCGAGGCGGAGCTCACCAAGTCCGGCGCGACCGTCTCGCACGCACTCTGCGAGCACTTCGACCTCTCCCGCCAGGAGCTGTTCGAGTCCATCCGCGTGCTGGAGCTGAGCAGCTGGGAGGACACGATCGGCCGGCTCGGCCGGGGACGCGGCTGCGACATCTGCAAGCCGGCCGTCGGATCCATCCTCGCCAGCCAGCACAGCCAGTACCCGCTCGACGGCGGCCGCGGCCAGCTGCAGGACACCAACGACCGCGCGCTCGCGAACATGCAGAAGGACGGCACCTACTCGGTCGTTCCGCGCATCCCGGGCGGTGAGATCACGCCGCAGAAGCTGGCGGTGATCGCGCAGGTCGCCACCGACTACGGCCTCTACACAAAGATCACCGGCGGACAGCGCATCGACATGTTCGGCGCCCGGCTGGAGCAGCTGCCCGAGATCTGGAAGCGTCTGGTCGACGCCGGGTTCGAGTCCGGGCAGGCCTACGGCAAGGCGCTGCGCAACGTGAAGAGCTGCGTCGGCTCGACCTGGTGCCGGTATGGCGTGCAGGACTCGGTCGGGATGGCCGTGGGCCTCGAGCTGCGCTACCGCGGCCTGCGGGCTCCGCACAAGTTCAAGTTCGGCGTCTCGGGATGCGCGCGCGAGTGCGCGGAGGCGCGCGGCAAGGACGTCGGCGTGATCGCCACCGACAAAGGCTGGAACCTGTACGTCGGCGGCAACGGCGGCTTCCAGCCGGCGCACGCGCAGCTCCTCGCCTCCGACCTGGACGACGAGACCCTGATCCGCTACATCGACCGCTACCTCATGTACTACATCCGCACCGCCGACCGCCTGCAGCGCACGGCCCGGTGGATGGAGGACCTCGACGGCGGCGTGGACCACGTCCGCGAGGTCATCGTGGAGGACTCCCTCGGCCTGGCCGAGGAGCTGGAGGCGGCGATGGCCAAGCACATCGACACCTACGAGGACGAGTGGGCCGCCACCCTGCGCGACCCCGAGCGCCTGCGCCGGTTCCGGTCGTTCGTCAACGAGCCGAGCACCCCGGACCCGTCGATCGCGAGGGTCGAGGAGCGCGGCCAGCTGCGCCCGGCGACAGCCGAGGAGCGCGCGGCGGGACCGGTCCTCGTGGCCGGGACGACCATCCCGCTCCGCACGGCCGTCGTCGAGGGCGAGACCCGATGACGCGGACGGGAAGCGTGACCCTGGTCGGCGGCGGGCCCGGCGACCCCGACCTGCTGACCGTCGCCGCCGTGCGCGCTCTGGCGGCCGCGGACGTCGTGCTCTTCGACCGGCTCGCCCCGCACGAGACGCTGCGCGAGCTCGCGCCGCACGCGGAGCTGGTGGATGTCGGCAAGCGCCCGGGCCACCATCCGATCCCGCAGGACGAGATCGAACGCATCCTGGTGGCCCATGCCCTCGCGGGCGCGAACGTCGTCCGGCTGAAGGGCGGCGACCCGTTCGTCTTCGGGCGTGGCGGGGAGGAAGTGGAGGCGTGCCGCCGGGTCGGCGTGCCTGTCCGCGTCATCCCCGGTGTCACCAGCGCGATCGCGGTGCCGGCCGCCGCGGGCATCCCGGTCACGCACCGCAAGACGAGCAGGATGTTCACCGTCGTCTCCGGGCATGCGCCGCTCTCCCCCGCCGAGCTCGAGAACCTGGCGGGCCTCGGCGGAACGATCGTCATCCTGATGGGGATCACGAACCTCCCGTCGATCACGGCAGGGCTCGCACGCTTCGGGATGGACCCCGGCATGCCGGTGGCCGTGATCGAGCAGGGGTACTCCGCCCGCCAGCGGACGACCTTCGGCAGCCTGTCGACCATCCTCACCGAGTCCGTTCGCGCGGGCGTCGGATCGCCGGCGGTCGTGGTGATCGGCGAGGTCGTCCGGCTCGCTCGCGGCGGCGACGCCGAGGCGGCGGCCGCACTCGCGGCCAGCGCGGCCGGCGCTTCCTCCGTGACGGGACCCTGAGATGACCGACGACCGGCCCGGCATCGCCGCCTTCCGGCCCGACCAGCTCGCCGGGTTCCGCATCGGCGTCACGAGCGACCGCCGTTCCGCCGACCTGATCGACGCTTTCGAGCGCCGCGGCGCCACCGTGCTGCACGCGCCGACGGTGCACATGCGGCACGCCGACGACGACGCAGCCGTCATCGCGGACACCGAGGGGATCATCGACGCCTCCCCCGATGTGCTTCTCGCCACCACCAGCTACGGGATGCGCCGCTGGTTCGAGGTCGCCGACTCCGCCGGACTCGGCGAGGACCTGCAGCGCGTGCTGACCCAGTCCACCATCCTCGTCCGTGGCCCGAAGGCGCGCGGAGCGGTGCGCGCGGCCGGACTGGACGACGCAGGCATGAGCGACGAGGAGACCACCGCCTCTCTCGTCAGCAAGGTGATCGCGGAGTACCCGACGGGTATCACTGTCGGCGTGCAACTGCACGGCCAGCGCGACGACCTCCAACTGCAGCGGCTGCGGGATGCGGGCTACCGCGTCATCACCGTCGCCCCCTACTCGTGGTCGGTCGCCCAGGACGACGACGACCGCGTCACCCGGCTCGTGGATGCGATCGCCGCGCGCCAGCTGGACTGCGTGACCTTCACGAGCGCACCGGCGGTCGACGGTCTCTTCGCCGCCGCGCAGGCGCGCGGCCGCTACGCGGAGGTGGTGGACGCGCTGACCTCGGACGTCGTCGCCGCGGGCGTCGGACCCGTCACGGTCGCGCCCCTCGTCGCGGCCGGGATCGAACCGCTCCAACCGGACCGCTTCCGGATGGGCGCCCTCATCCGGCTCGTGTGCGAGCACCTGGAGGCGCGATCCACCCGCCGGGTCAGCACGCGGCACGGCGAGGTGGAGCTGCGGGGAAGCCTGGCGATCGTCGGCGGGACGCCGGTGCGGCTGACGCCCACCTCCCTGTCGCTGTTCCGTGCGCTCGTCGCGGCCAATGGTGCCGTGGTGTCCCGCCGGGAGCTGTCGATCGCCCTCGCCGAGGAGTACGACGAGCACGCGATGGAGGTCTCGCTGAGCCGCCTGCGCCAGAGCCTCGGCACGCCGGGCCTCGTCGCGACCGTCGTGAAGCGGGGATACCGCCTCGACGTCTGAGCGCCTTCCCGAGCTCTCGCCGGTGAATCCAGTGGTCCCAACATGCCGTTGCGCATGAGTCGGTAACGGCATGTTGGGACCAGTGGATGCGCCCCTCACTTGGCGACGGTCTGCGCCGCGGCCAGCAGGCCGGCGATGCGGCCCTTGCAGCCGCCGCACCCCGTGCCCGCCCGCGTCTCGCGGCCGATGCCCTCGACCGTGTGGCAGCCGCCGGCGACCGCCTCGCTGATCCGGCCCGCCGAGACGCCGTTGCACCAGCAGACGGTGGCCTCGGGGCCGAGCGGGTCCTCCGCCGGCGCCTGCCCGGCGTCGGCCGCATCCAGCCGCAGCAGGGCCGACGGCTCCGCCGGCAGCGCGGCGCCGCGCTCGAACAGGAGGGTCAGCTCGGCGCCGGCGTGCGGCAGCCCGACCGAAACGAAGCCGCTCAACGCACCCTCGCGGACCACGGTCTTCAGGTACGCCCCGCGCACTGGGTCGAGCCAGACCGTCACCTCGGCGTCGTCGTCCCACGGCTCGGCCGCGTGGTCTCCCCCGGAGACGACATCGATGCCGGTCGCCTTGAGCATGACGGCGGCCGGGCGCTCGCGCAGGGCGACGGCCGCCTCCGTTCCCGCCGCGCCTCCTGCCGCCTCGGCGCGGAGCCGGCGGGCGAGGGCGGCCGCCTGCCGCCAGCCCGGGCCGATGAGACCGCTCGGCGCTCCGGGCACCCGTCCGTCGGGGCCGGCGTCGTCGGGCGATGCCACCTGGGCGCAGTCCCCGATGGCGAACACGTCGGGGTCGCTCCAGCTGCGCAGTTCCTCGTCGACGAGGATGCCGGACGAGCAGGCGAGGCCGGCGGCGAGCGCCAGCTCCACCCGCGGGCCGACGCCGCACGAGAGCACGAGCAGGTCGCCGGGGATGTACGTGCCGTCGGCGCAGCCGACGCCGTCGAACACCCGCCCGGCCTCCTCGTCGCGGAAGCCGAGGCTCTCCGCGCGCGCGTGCGCCGCCATCCCGACGCCGAGCGTGCGGGCAGCGCGGCTGAGCATCCGTCCGCCGGGCTGATCGAGGTTGCGTCCCATCGGGGTGGCCCCGTGGTGGACGACGACCACCTGCGCGCCGTGCTCGGCGGCGAGCAGCGCGAACTCCATCCCGAGGACGCCCGCGCCGAGCACCACGATCCTGCCGCCGCCGGCGACGACGGGCGCGACCGCCTCGGCGTCGGCGAGATCCCGCAAGGCGACGACGCCGCTCGGGAGCGGACGCGTGCCGTGGTCGAGTGCCGGGCCGGGCACCGCCGCGCGGTCACGACGCGAGTGCGCCAGTCCATCGAGGGTCGGGATGTTGGCCCGGGCGCCCGTGGCGAGGACCAGCCGGTCGTAGGGCAGCTCTTCGCCGCCCTCGAGGATCACGCGCTGGCGGACCCGGTCGATCGCGACCGCGACATCCCCGAGGCGGATGTCCACCCCGGCGGCCCGCGCGGCCTCGGTGTCGGTCACATCGAGGCGATCGCGATCCGTGGCCCCGACGGCGTACTCGGCGACGAGGACCCGGTTGTACGCGTCCTCGCGCTCCGCCCCGACGACGGTCAGGCCGGCTCGGCCCGCGACGATGGCGGGGAGCAGCTCCTCCACGAAGCGCGCACCCACCGGCCCGTAGCCGACGAGCACCACGCGCAACGGACGTCCGTTCATGCCGCCTCCTCCTGCTCCGCTGCCCGCTCGACGGTCACGGCGGTCCGTTTGAACTCCGGCATGGCCGAGATCGGATCGACCGCGGCCTCGGTCAGCACGTTCGCGCACTGACGCCCGGCGAAGTGGAACGGCAGGAACACCGTGTCGATGCGCATCCCGCCGGTGAGGAGCGCCCGTGCGGCGACCTCGCCGCGGGGATTCCGGACGTGGACGAGGTCGCCCTCGCCGATGCCGAGCCGGGCGGCCGTGGCCGGATGAAGTTCCGCGCGAACCTCCGGCTGCGCCGAGACCAGCTCCGGGACCCGGCGCGTCTGCGCGCCCGACTGATAGTGCTCGAGCAGGCGGCCGGTGATCAGGGTCAGCTCGCCCGGCTCGCGCCCCGCATCCACCTCACGGGCTCTCACCGGCACGAGCCGCGCCCGTCCATCCTCGTGGCCGAAGCGGTCGAGGAAGAGGCGCGGAGTCCCGGTCGAACCGGCGGGGTACGGCCAGTGCGCCGCCTCGCCGTCCGCGAGCTGCGCATCGAGGAGGGCGTGGCTGAGTCCCGAGTAGTCGGCGATGCCGCCGGCCGATGCCCGAGCGAGCTCATCGAAGACGTCCGCCGGATCGGTCGGCCACACCGAGGGCGCGCCGAGCCGGTGCGCCAGGTCGGCGAGGATGTCGAGCTCGCTCCGGACACCGGGTGGCGGCTCGATCGCGCGGATGCGTCGCAGGATGCGTCCCTCCAGGTTCGTCATGGTGCCCTCCTCCTCCGCCCACTGCGTCACCGGCAGCACGACGTCGGCCAGCGCAGCGGTCTCCGAGAGAACGAAGTCGCAGACGACCAGGAGGTCGAGCGCCTGCAGCCCGGCACGGATCGCTCCGGCGTCGGGGCCGGAGACGACGACGTTCGACCCGTGGACCATCAGGGCGCGCACTCCGCCCGGCCGGCCCAGCATCCCGAGAAGTTCCACGGCGGGGACGCCCGGGCCGGGAAGGACGGCGGGATCGACGCCCCACACCGCGGCGACGGCCGCGCGTGCATCCGGGTCGGCGATCTTGCGGTAGCCGGGCAGCTGGTCGGACTTCTGCCCGTGCTCGCGTCCGCCCTGCCCGTTGCCCTGGCCGGTCAGCGTCCCGTAGCCGGAGCCGGGGCGGCCGACGAGGCCCAGCACCAGCGCATGGTTGATGGCGGAGGTTGCGGTGTCCGTTCCGTCCACGTGCTGCTCGACGCCGCGTCCCGTGAGGTTGTACGTCCCGCGGCCGCGCGCGAGCCGCCGGGCGACCTCCCGCAGCTGCGCGACCGGGACGCCGGTGTGCTCCTGCACCCGCTCCGGCCACCACGGCGCGACGCTGCGGCGGACCGCGTCGAAGCCGGTGGTCCGCTCCTCGACGTAGCTGGTGTCGGCCAGTCCCTCGGCGAGCACGATGTGGAGGAGGCCCAGCAGCAGCGCCAGGTCCGTCCCGGGCGCCGGCTGCAGGTGGATGCCGCCGCCGTCCGCCGTGAGCTGCGCGGTCTGCGAGCGCCGCGGGTCCACGACGATGAGCCCCCCGGCCGCACGGGCGCCGGCCAGATGGCCGATGAACGGCGGCATGGTGGCCGCCACGTTGGAGCCGAGCAGCAGGATGGTCTCGGCGTCGTCGAGGTCGGTGACCGGGAACGGCATCCCGCGGTCCACCCCGAAAGCGCGGTTGCCGGCGGCCGCGGCGGACGCCATGCAGAACCGGCCGTTGTAGTCGATGCGCGACGTTCCGAGGGCCAGCCGGGCGAACTTGCCGAGCAGATACGCCTTCTCGTTCGTCAGGCCGCCACCGCCGAAGACTCCGACCGCGTCGGCGCCGTCCTCCCGCCGGAACTCGGAGAGCCGGGTCGCGACCAGGGTGAGCGCTTCGTCCCAGGTCGCCTCGCGCAGCTCCCCGTCGCGCCGCACGAGTGGAGTGGTCACCCGGCCCGGAGTGGACAGCAGCTCCGCCGACGTCCAGCCCTTCTTGCACAGCCCGCCGCGGTTCGTCGGGAAGGCCCGCCCGGTGACCGTGACCGGGGCGGGTCCCGCCGGAGCAGGGGTCAGGGTCATGGCGCACTGCAGGGCGCAGTAGGGGCAGTGGGTGTCGGCGGTCATCCGGGCCGCTCCGTTCTCGTCGTCGATGGTCACATCCACATCCACTGGTCCCGACCTGCCGTCTGCGTCTCGCGCGGAACGGCGTGCCGGGACCAGTGGACGCGTACTAGATCCGCACCCCGCGGCGGCGGCCCCGCATCGCAACGCCGACCGTGATCACGAGCAGCACCGCGTAGGCGGCGACGAACCAGAGGAGACCCGTCTCGTAGCCACCGGTGGAGGTCTTCGAGAGGCCGAGCACCTGCGGGATGACGAACCCGCCATAGGCGCCGAAGGCCGAGACGATTCCGAGGGCGGCGGCAGCGGTGCGCTGGGCGGAGACGTCGCCTGCGGTGCTGTGCCCGTCCTCGGCGCCGGCACGCAGGGCGAACAGGGTCGGGATCATCCGGTAGGTCGCTCCGTTGCCCGCGCCGCTCGCGATGAAGAGCACGAGGAAGAAGGAGAGGAACAGCCAGAAGTTGTCCAGCGGAAGCGTGAGCACCACCGCAAGCGCGCCGAGTCCCATCACGACGAACGAGGCGATCGTGATCGTGCTGCCGCCGAACCGGTCGGCCAGCCGACCGCCGAACGGCCGGGCCAGCGATCCGACGAGCGCGCCGAGGAAGGCGAGCGAGAGGGTCGCGGTGCCGAGCGGGAAATGGCTGAAGCCGGGGAACTGGTCGGCGATGAGCTTCGGGAAAACCCCCGAGAAGCCGATGAACGAGCCGAACGTCCCGATGTAGAGCAGCGCCATGAGCCACAGCTCGGGAGCGCGCAGCGCGGCGAACGACGCCTTCAGGTCGGCCCGTGCGTTGGTGAGGTTGTCCATCCGGTACCACGCGCCGACGATCGCCACGACGATCAGCGGAACCCAGATCAGCCCGGCGAGCGGGAGCTGCAGGGTGGCGGCGGCGCCGATGGTGATGACGATCGGGACGGCGAACTGCGCGACGGCGGCGCCGAGGTTGCCGCCGGCGGCGTTCAGGCCGAGCGCCCATCCCTTCTTGCGCTGCGGGTAGAAGAAGGTGATGTTCGCCATCGAGCTGGCGAAGTTGCCGCCGCCGAACCCGGCGAGCGCCGCCACGAACAGCATCACACCGAACGGAGTGTGCGGATTCGCGACGCACATCGCGAGGCCGATGGACGGGATGAGGAGGAGCGCCGCAGAGACGATCGTCCAGTTGCGCCCGCCGAACCGCGGCACCATGAAGGTGTACGGGAAGCGCAGGGTCGCGCCGACGAGGCTCGGAATGGAGATGAGCCAGAAGGTCTGGGAGGTGCTGAAGGCGAAGCCGGCGGCGGGCAGGGAGACGACCACGATCGACCACAGCTGCCAGACGACGAAGCCGAGGAACTCGGCGAAGATCGACCAGCGGAGGTTGCGCTGGGCGATCGCGGCGCCCTTCTGCTCCCACTGGACGGGATCCTCGGCGTTCCAGCCCTCGATCCACCGGCCGGGCAGGACGGTGAGGGCGGACGAGGGGACGGTGGCGGTGCCGGCGGCAGTGCTCGAGGCAGTGCTCGCCGGGCCGGATTCGGAGACGGTGCTGGTCATCGGGACCTCCTGGGGGGGTGGGAGCCTGCGAAAGTTGTGCTTGCTTCACGGTAGGAAAGTCGTGTTTCGGCGGCCCGCTCGCGACGTGAAACCGACGTAACGAACACCTCTCCTCGTGGCCCCGGTCATGTGAGGGGAACGTAACCGGGGGTGATGCGCGGGGCAACAGGGCCGTCATGCCGGGGCCGTAGCGTGATCGCACCGAGATTCGAGGAGGTGGGATGGACCACATCACCCACACCGTCGCCGCGTACCGCTCCGAGGTGGTCGCGCTGGCTCGACCGCTTCCTGTTGAGGACGTCCCGTTGGTGGATGCGGTCGGCCGCGTCGCCGCCACCGCCCTGCGCGCGCTGCAGCCGGTGCCCCTCTTCGACAACTCCGCCATGGACGGTTACGCCGTGCGGTCGGCGGATCTCGCCGGGTCGGATCCCTCCCGGCCGGCCCGGCTGGTGCTCGTGGACCGCGCGCCCGCCGGCCACGGCCATCCACGTCCCATCGGCCCCGGGGAGGCCGTGCGCATCATGACCGGCGCGCCCATCCCCGAGGGCGCCGACCTGGTGGTGCCGGTGGAGCTGTCGACAGGCGGGACTTTCACCGACCAGTCGACCGTCGAGGTGTGGCTGCCCGCGAAGTCGAACATCCGGGCGGCCGGAGAGGATGTGGCGGCCGGCGACGTCCTCGTCGAGGCCGGGACGGAACTCGGTGCCCGCCTCCTCGCACTGCTGGCCGCGACCGGGCACAGCACGGCCGCCGTGCACCGGCGGCCGCGCGTGGCGGTGCTGTCGTCCGGCGACGAGCTGAGCGACACGTCGGCGGCGTCCGCCGGCACCATCCCGGACTCGAACGCGGTCTACCTCGCGGCCGCCGTGCGCGCTGTGGGAGGCGTGGTCACGGGGATGCACCGGGTCGCCGACCGTCCGGGCGCTCTGGAGGCCGTGCTCGGTACAGCGTCCCGCGACTCGGACCTGATCGTTTCCACCGGCGGGCTGGGCGCGGGCTCGCACGACTTCGTCGGACGCACCGCCGCCGGCTCGCCGGACGGCCTGCTGGCCCGCGTCGGCATGCGGCCCGGCCGCCCGCAGGCCTGCGGCACGTGGAACGGGGTGCCCTGGATCGCCCTGCCGGGGACTCCCACGGCGGCGTTCGTCTCGTTCGAGGCCTTCGTCCGCCCGGTGCTGGGGCGGCTCGGCGGGCTGCCGACCGCGGGCCTCGACGGCACGCTCGCCGAAACGGTCTCGGTGGGCTGGGAGGGGACCGCGGGAACCGTGCGCTTCGTACCGCTCGCCGTCACGCAGCGGAGCGACGGGGTCACGGTCGAGCCGATGGGCCATCCGGGCCGCAGCGCGCATGCCCTCTCGGCCATGTACTCCGCGCCGCTGATCGGCGTGATCGCCGCAGAGGTCGGCGACGTGGTCCCGGGCCAGCTGCTGACGGTCATCGAGCCGGCCTGAGACCGCCGCTCGACGGGGTCAGGCGGAGGCGCGCCAGACGATGGGGGTGGGCAGCATGGTGCCCGTGAACGTGAGGTCGCCGGTCTCGAGCTGGGAGAGCACCGCCTCGGCGGCCGCGCGGCCGAGGCCCTCGGCGGGCTGGTGGACGGTGGAGAGCGGCGGCTGCGTGCGCGTGGCCCAGGTGCTGTCGTCGAAGCCGACGACACCGACGTCCTCGGGGACCCGGCGGCCGGCCATCCGCAGCGCCTCGATCGCGCCAGCGGCGACCGCGTCGGAGGCGGCGAAGACGCCGTCGAGGTCGGGAGCCCGCTGAAGGAGCCGCTGCATGCCGGCCACACCGGCCGCGTACGAGTACAGCGGCACCTCCTCGACGAGGGCCGGGTCGAAGCGTGAGCCGAGGGCGCTCGTGAAGCCCGCCAGACGGTCGGAGCCGGAGTCGCGGTCGAGGGCGGCTGCGATCATCCCGATGCGGCTGCGGCCCGTGGCGACCAGTCTCTCGGTGATCGCCTTCGCGGCGCCGCGGTTGTCGACGCCCACATACGCCGCCAGCACGCCGGGTGGATGGCCGACGAACGCCGATGGCATCGCCAAGCGCTCGACGGCACGGCTGATCGGGTCCTTCGACCGGGCGGAGACGATCACGGCCCCGTCGATGAAGCCGCCGCTGAGGTAGCGGGCCACCCGTTCCGTGTCGCGCTCGGAGTCGACGATGAGCGTGACCATCTGGTAGTCCGCCGCCGACAGCGCCGTGTTGGCGCCGAGCATGATGGATCCGATGTTCGGGTCTTCGAGGAAGAGCGCGTGCGGCTCGTGCACGATGAAGCCGACCGCCATGCTGCGCCGCGCAGCGAGGTTGCGCGCGGCCCCATTCGGGACGTAGCCGACCTTCTCGATGGCGGCCTCGATCGCGAGCCGCGCCTCCGCCGAGACGTAGCGCTCACCGTTCATGTAGCGGCTGATCGTGCCGCGGGAGACGCCGGCCTCCAGCGCTACATCGTGAACGGTCGCACGGCGGCGCCCCTCCGGTGCATTCATCGCGATTTCCCGGATTCGCGGTTGACACCGATCGGGGACTCCCATAGTGTGTGCACGCTCCCACATTAACACCCCTGTTTTCGTGGGCGCAATTGTGTGCACGTGCACAGAGTGCGAACGGCACAGCCACCGAAACAAAGGAGTTCTCGATGACGCCGATCCACCCGGGCGTCGCCTTCGGCTTCGACAACAACCCCGAGCAGTGGGATGAAGCCGTCTGGCGCGAAGACGTCGAACTGATGGGCCGGGCCGGCGTGAACCTCGTCGCGATCAACATCTTCGGCTGGTCGCAGCTGAACCCGCGCAAGGGCGAGTGGGACTTCTCCGATCTCGACACCGTGATCGACCTCCTCCACGCGTCCGGCATCGGCGTGAACCTCGGCACGGCGACCTCCTCGACGCCCGCCTGGCTCACCCGCCTGCACCCCGAGATCCTGCCGGTGGCCGACGACGGCACCACTCGCTTCCCCGGCGGCCGCCAGGCCTGGTGCCCGAGCTCGCCGGTCTACCGTCGCTACGCCGTGACCCTCGTGGAGGCGGTCGCGGAACGCTACGGCGCCCACCCCGCGGTGCGCCTCTGGCACGTGTCCAACGAGCTCGGCTGCCACAACGCGCTCTGCTACTGCGACGCGAGCGCCGCCGCGTTCCGCCGCTGGCTGCAGACGCGGCACCGATCCCTCGACGCGCTCAACCGGGCCTGGGGCACCTCGTTCTGGAGCCAGCGCTACTCCGACTGGGAGGACATCCTGCCCCCGCTGCGGACCCTGTCCAGCCGCAACCCCGGCCAGGTGCTGGACTTCCACCGCTTCAGCTCCGACGAGCTGCTCGACCACTACCGGGCCGAGGCCGAGGTCATCCGCCGGCACAGCGCGGCTCCCGTGAGCACCAACTTCATGGTCACCGCGCACATCCGTAATCTGGACTACTGGACCTGGGCGCCCGAGATGGATGTCGTCGCCAACGACCACTACCTCGACCACCGCCTCGACGACCCCACCCTCGAGCTGGCCTTCGCTGCAGACACCACCCGCGGTCTCGCCGGCGGGCGCCCTTGGATGCTGATGGAGAGCTCCACGGGAGCGGTCAACTGGCAGCCGCACAACCTGGCGAAGCATCCGGGCGAGCTCACGCGCAACGCCCTCACGCATGTGGCGCGCGGGGCCGACGCCGTGTGCTTCTTCCAGTGGCGCGCCTCCCTCCAGGGCTCCGAGAAGTTCCACTCGGCGCTCCTCCCCCACGCCGGGACCGACAGCGCCGTCTGGCGCGAGGTGGTCGAACTCGGCGAGCTTCTCCGCCGTCTGGAGGAGGTCACCGGCACCACAGTGACCGCCGAGGTCGCGCTGCTGTTCAGCTGGGAGTCGTGGTGGGCCGCCGACGGCGAGAACCGCCCGAGTCACGCGCTCGGCTACCTCGACCAGGTCCACGCGGCCTACCGGGCGCTCCGCGCCTCCGGCGTCACCGTCGACGTCGTGCGACCCGGCGCCGACCTCACGGGATACCGGGTGGCGGTCGTGCCCGGCCTCTACCTCGTCCGGGACGCGGAAGCCCAGGCCGTCGCGGACTTCGTCGCGCAGGGCGGGACGGCGCTGGTCACCTTCTTCAGCGGTATCGCGGACGAGGACGACCGGGTCATCCCGGGCGGCTACCCCGGCGCCTTCCGCGACATGCTCGGTGTTCGCGTCGAGGAGTTCGCGCCCGTCACTCCGGACACCGCGGTGACGCTCGCCTCCGGCGCGACGGCCGGGCTCTGGACCGAGCGGCTCACCGCCGACGCCGAGGTCGTCGACCGGTTCGCCGACGGCCCTTCGGCCGGCGGCCCGGCCCTCACACGCAACCGCCACGGGGGCGGAGAGGCCTGGTACCTCGCGACCCTCCCGGATGCCGACGCCTACGCCGGGATCGTGGAACGCATCCTCACCGCCGCCGGTGTCGTTGCTCCCACCGGCGCAGGCGAGGACGTCGAGGTCGTGCGCCGCACCGGACCCGACGCCTCCTACCTGTTCGTGATCAACCACGGTGCGACCGGCCTCGAACTGCCCGTCTCCGGCCACGAACTCGTCACCGACACCCCTGGGACCGTCCTCACGGTTCCGGCGGGATCCGTCCGCATCGTCAGAGAGGACCAGCGATGACCACCACCCCCCTCGCCCTCCGGGGCCGCACCGCGAGACCGGAGCCCACGCGCCGCAGACGCGCGGGAGCCCCCCGGCACCTCCGGGCCATCCTCGCGTTCGTCCTGCCGTTCACCGTCCTGTTCGCCCTGTTCTACGCGCTGCCCGTGGGCTACGCGATCTGGGAGTCCCTCCTGGTCGTGAAGCGCGATGGCACGTTCGGGCAGGCGCACGAGGTGTTCGGCTGGTTCAGCCAGTACGCGCTGGTGTTCCAGAACGGCCCGTTCTGGCTGTCGGTCGGCCGGGTGCTGCTGTTCGGCGTCGTCCAGGTGCCGGTCATGCTGGCGCTGGCGCTCGTGTTCGCGCTGCTGCTCGACTCGCCCCTGGTCCGCGGCAAGCGGTTCTTCCGCCTCGCGTACTTCGCCCCCTATGCCGTGCCGGGCGTCGTCGCCGCGATCATGTGGGGCTTCCTCTTCTCGCCGAACCTCTCGCCGTTCACCGACCTGACGCGCAACGTGAACTTCCTCGGGTCGGATCTGGTCCTCTGGTCGATCGCGAACGTCGTCACCTGGGTCTACGTCGGCTACAACATGCTGATCATCTACTCGGCGCTCCTCGCCATCCCGCAGGAGGTGTACGAAGCGGCCCGGCTGGACGGCGCGGGGCAGTTCCGCATCGCCTGGTCGGTGAAGATCCCCCTGGTGCGTCCGGCACTGCTCCTCACCGCCGTCTTCTCGATCATCGGGACGCTGCAGCTGCTCGCCGAGCCGCAGGTGTTCGCCTCCTTCAGCTCCGCCGTGACCAGCACGTACACGCCGAACCTCACCGTGTACGCCACCAGCTCGCTCCCGAACTACAACCTCGCCGCCGCGTTCAGCGTCGTGCTGGCCCTGGCGACGTTCGTCCTCTCGTTCACCTTCCTCCGGGTGACCCAGCGCAAGGAGGCGCAATGACCACCGCCGTCGCACCAGAAGCGGACGCCACCCCGGTCCGCGCCACCCGCCGGCCGGATGCCGCACCGTCCCGCCCGGGACGTGCCCGCGGTCCCCGCGAGCGTCTCCTCTCGCGCACCGCCGCGATGATCGTGATGTGCGTGTTCACGCTCTACACGCTCATCCCCCTGTGGTGGCTGTTCGTCGCCTCCAGCAAGTCCCGTGAGCAGCTGCTGACCACGAACGGGCTCTGGTTCGCCGACTTCGACCTGTTCGGCAACATCGGCCGGATGCTGTCCTACGGCGACGGGATCTTCGGCAAGTGGATGCTCAACAGCATCCTCTACGCCGGCGTCGGCGGCCTGCTCGCCACCATCCTGTCCGGGATGTGCGGCTACGCCCTCGCGAAGTACCGGTTCCCGGGCCGCGAGACGCTGTTCAACATCGTGCTGGGCGGCGTGCTGGTCCCGGCGACCGCCCTGGCCCTCCCGCTGTTCCTGATCTTCAGCAAGGTGAATCTCACCGACAACTACTGGTCGGTGCTCCTGCCCTCGATCGTCAGTCCGTTCGGCGTCTACCTCGGCCGCATCTTCGCTGCGGCGAGCGTGCCGGACGAGCTCCTGGAGGCGGCGCGGCTGGACGGCTCCGGCGAGCTCCGCACCTTCTTCACGGTCAGCATCCGGCTGATGATGCCGGCCCTCGTCACGGTGTTCCTGTTCCAGTTCGTCGCGATCTGGAACAACTTCTTCCTCCCGCTGATCATGCTGCGCACCCAGTCGCTGTTCCCGGTGACCTTCGGCCTCTACAGCTGGAACACCCAGATCAACCAGCTCCCGGAGCTGCGCAGCTTCGTCCTCTCGGGCGCCCTCCTGTCGGTCGTCCCCCTGATCGTCACGTTCCTCCTGCTTCAGCGCTTCTGGCGCAACGGCCTCGGCAGCGGCTCCCTGAAGTAGCACCCAGACCCCCCGCCCGGACCCGCCGGGACCCCCCTAACACCGAAGAAGGATCACTATGCACGTTACGAAGAGAACAGCCGCAGTCGCCTCGCTCGCACTCGCGGCGACCATCGGACTCGCCGGATGCTCGTCCGGCGCCGACAGCGCGGCCACCGCCGGCGCCGCCTGCGCGCCGTCCTCCGGGAAGGTCACCCTGAACTTCACCTCCTGGGTTCCCGGCATCGACAAAGTGGTGCAGCTGTGGAACGACAAGAACCCCGACATCCAGGTCAAGGTCCAGATCGGCCCGAACGGCAACTCCGGCACCTACAAGAACTTCTTCAACGAGCTCAAGGCCGGCAACGCGCCCGACCTCGGCCAGGTGGAGTACGACGCGCTGCCGAACTTCCGCGTCCAGGACGCCCTGACAGACCTCAGCGCGTGCAGCGAGGTCTCGGCGGCCAAGAGCCAGTTCGTCGACTGGACCTGGAAGCAGGCCAGCCTCGGCAGCGACACGTCGGTGTACGGCATCCCCCAGGACTCCGGCCCCATGGCGCTGTTCTACCGCAAGGACCTCTTCGCGAAGAACAACATCCCGATCCCGACCACCTGGGCGGAGTACAAGGATGCGGCCAAGAAGATCCGCGCACTCGGCGGCTACATCACCAACTTCTCGCAGACGGACATCAACCAGTTCGCCGGCTTCGTCTGGCAGGCCGGCGGCCAGTGGTTCTCCAACAGCGGGGACAACTGGAACGTGAACCTGACCAGCGGTCCCTCCAAGCAGGTCGCCGGCTACTGGAACGACCTGATCAAGGAGGGCCTGGTCTCGACCTATCCCGCCTGGACCGACGAGTGGAACAACGCGTACAACTCGAGCAAGGTCTGGACCTGGAACTCCGCCGTCTGGGGTGCGAACTCCATCGCCTCCGGCGCACCGGACACCGCCGGTGACTGGGCTGTCGCGCAGTCCCCGCAGTGGAACGCCGGCGAGAACAAGGCCGGCGACTGGGGCGGCAGCTCCGTCGTCGTCTTCAAAGGCTCGAAGCACGTCCACGAGGCCGCGAAGTTCGCGCTCTGGCTCAACACCTCCCCGGAGGCGCTCACCGCGCTGAACAAGGCGGCCAACCTCTACCCGACCACCAAGGCCGGGCTGAAGCTGCCCGCTCTGAAGGACGGCGTGCCCTTCTACGGCGGCCAGAAGATCTACGACGTCTTCGCCAAGGCGTCCGCCGCAGTGGACCCGGACTTCACCTGGGGCCCGACCATGACGCAGACCTACAGTGACGTCTCGGACGGCTTCAAGGCGGCCGTCGGCGGAAGCGGTACGCTGCTGGATGCGCTGAAGAAGGGTCAGGATTCCACCATCCAGACCCTGAAGGCGCAGTCGATCCCCGTCAAGGGATAGTCCAGCGCCGCACGCGGGGGTGGACGCCGAGTCCACCCCGCTTCGTCATGTGAAGGGACACCATGCGAGCCGATCTCATCCATCTCACCGCGGGCGGGGTCAGCGTCCTCCTCGATCTGAGCGGCGCCCAGCTGCCGACCGTCGCCCACTGGGGAGCAGCGCTCGGCGACCTCACGGCGGAGGACGCGCGCGCCGTCGCGCTCGCGGACATCCGTCCGTCCACCCCCGGAACCCCGGATGTGCCCGTCCGCGTGGCACTGCTGCCCGAGCAGCGGACCGGATGGGTCGGCCGGCCGGGGATCAGCGGGAGCCGCGAGGACGGCAGCGCGTGGTCGCCTGTGTTCACCGTCTCGGACGTGAGCGTCTCCGACGGCGCGACCGAGAGCTCCGGCGACCTGTCGACGTTGCCGGAGGGAGGCGCGGTCGCGATCTCCGCCCACGATGCGGTCGCCGCGCTGTCGCTGACCATCGAGATCGAGCTCTCGCCCTCCGGCGTCCTGCGCACCGCCGTCACGCTCACCAACGATGGTGCGCCGTACCGCCTCGACGACCTCGGGGTCGCCCTCCCGCTCCCCGCGCGCGCCCGCGAGATCCTCGACTTCGCGGGACGCTGGGCCAAGGAGCGCACGCCACAGCGCCGCGAGCTGACCGTCGGAGCCCACGTCCGCGAGGGCCGGCGCGGACGGACGGGAGCGGATGCGGCCACGCTGCTCAGCGTCGGCGAGCCCGGTTTCGGCTTCGCCCGCGGCGAGGTGTGGGGCGTCCACGTGGGCTTCAGCGGCAACCACCGGCACTACGCGGAGCGGCTCTCCGGCGGCGAGCAGGTCCTCGGCGGCGGCGAGCTGCTGCTCCCCGGCGAGATCCGCCTGGGACGTGGCGAGAGCTACCGCAGCCCCTGGATCTACGGCGTGTACGGGGACGGGCTCGACGAGCAGGCACGGCGGCTGCATCAGCACCTGCGTGCCCGGCCGCAGCATCCACGACGTCCTCGCCCGGTCACCCTCAACGTCTGGGAGGCGGTCTACTTCGACCACGACCTCGGAAAGCTGAGCGCGCTCGCGGAGCGGGCCGCTGCGGCCGGCGTCGAACGGTTCGTGCTCGACGACGGCTGGTTCCGCCACCGCCGCGACGACAGCGCAGGCCTCGGCGACTGGTACGTCGACGAGACGGTCTGGCCGGACGGGCTCACGCCGCTGATCGATCGCGTCCAGGCGCTCGGGATGGAGTTCGGGCTCTGGTTCGAGCCGGAGATGGTCAACCTGGACTCCGATCTGGCGCGCGCGCATCCCGAGTGGATCATGCAGACCGGCGGCCGGCTGCCCGTCGAGTCGCGCCACCAGCAGGTGCTCGACCTGGCGAAGCCCGATGCGTATGCGTACGTGCGCGATCGCCTGGTCGACATCCTCACCTCCGACGACATCGCCTACATCAAGTGGGACCACAACCGGGACCTCGCGGACGCCGGCACCGCACCGGACGGTGCGCCGGGCGTGCACGGCCAGACCCTCGCCGACTACCGGCTGATGGACGAGATGAAGGACCGCTTCCCCGGGCTCGAGATCGAGGCCTGAAGCTCTGGTGGGGCGCGGGTGGACCTGGGCGTCCTCGAGCGGACCGACCGGGTGTGGGTCTCCGACTGCAACGATCCACTCGAGCGGCAGGAGATGATGCGCTGGACGCAGCAGCTCCTCCCGCCCGAACTGCTCGGCTCCCACATCGGGGCGCCGACCTCGCACACCACGCACCGCCACCACGACCTGGCCTTCCGCGCCGCTACGGCGCTGTTCGGCCACCTCGGCGTCGAGTGGGACCTGACCACGGCGTCCGACACCGAGCTCGCCGAGCTGACCGAGTGGATCGCGTTCCACCGCGAGAACCGCGACCTCCTGCACGGCGGCGAGCTCGTGCGGATGGACGAGGTGGATCCGACCCTCTGGGTGAGCGGCGTCGTCGCGTCCGACCGCAGCCGGGCCCTGTACGCGCTGGCCTTCGTGGGCCGCTCCGACGCGGCACCGCTCGGACGGATCACCTTGCGCGGCCTCGACGACGCCCGTCGCTACCGCGTCACCCCGTCCTCCCTCGGCGGCCCCCAGGGCGGCGAGCGCGTGCCGCCGTGGTACGAGGAGGCCGCTGCGGGGCGCCTCGAGCTCACCGGCCGCGCCCTCCGTACCGCGGGCCTCCAGGCCCCGCTCTCCCACCCCGACCGTGTCTGGCTCCTGCAGCTGGAGGCCCTCGACCGCCCCTAGCGCTCCGGTTCTCTGAGCAATTCAGAAGGTCGCGGGCGCGCGGATGCGTGTGATCGGGCCTACCGTGTCACGCACTGGGGCGCAGACGAAGGAGTGAACGGCTCATGGCGACGGACACGGCGAGCAGCACCGAGCGCGCGAAAGGCGACGACGAACCGCGTCGCCGGAACCCACTGGCCCGCTTCTTCTCCGTGCTCGGCCCGGGCCTGGTGACCGGTGCCGCAGACGACGACCCCTCGGGCGTGGCGACCTACGCCCAGGCGGGCGCCTCCTACGGGAACGGCTTGCTCTGGACCGTGCCCGCGACGCTTCCCATGATGATGGCCGTCCAGGAGATCTGCGACAGGATGGCGCTGGCGACCGGCGACAGCTTCGGCCGCCTCATCCGGCGGCGGTTCGGCCGGGGTGCGAGGGCCGTGATCGTCGTCCTGGTCGCCGCGCTCATCGTGGCGAACGTCCTGAATCTCTCCGCCGACCTCATGGCCATCGGACAGGGGATGCGCCTGCTCGGGGCGGGACCGGCCGGGCTCTGGTCGGCCATCGCCGGGGTCGGGATCTCCGTCGCACTGATCGGCGGGTCCTTCGACTGGATCGGCCGCATCTTCAAGTGGCTGTGCCTGGCACTCCTGGTATACGTCGGAGTGCTCTTCGTCACCCACGTCGACTGGGGGTCGGTGCTGGCCGGCCTCCTCGGCGCCGAGTTCCACTGGTCCCCCGCCTACCTCGGTCTGGTCGTCGCGGTGCTCGGTACCACGATCAGCCCCTACATGTTCTTCTGGCAGACGGCGCAGCGCATCGAGGAGCTCCGCGGGGAGGACCTCGGCGGCGACAGGGCGCCATCCCTGGGCGAGCGGACGCCGTCGGGTGCCCGGCGACGCCTCCGGACGGGACGGCTGGACGTCTTCACCGGGATGGTGTTCTCGGTCCTCATCATGTTCGCGATCATCGCGGCCACCGCCGCCACCCTCGGGGCGCATCACAAGACGGTCACCAGCGCGGCCGAAGCGGCGAAGGCGCTGGAACCCATCGCCGGCCAGTATGCCGGGGCGCTCTTCGCCGTCGGCTTCATCGGCTCCGGCATCCTCGCGGTCCCGGTGCTCGCAGCGTCCGGGGCCGCCGGCATGGCCGGGCTCCTGGAGAAGCCGTGGGGCTTCGACCGGAGCCCCCGGAAAGCACCGCTGTTCTACCTGCTCCTGGTCGCAGGCATGATCATCGGGACGCTGTTCGCCCTGTTCGTCAGCAACCCCATCCAGTTGCTCGTCCTCTCCGCGATCGTCAACGGGATCGCCGCCGGACCGTTCATCGTGATCATGATGCTGATCGCCCGCGACAGGGGCATCATGGGCCGATATCGCAACCGCTGGCTGTCCCAGACCGTGGGATGGATCACCGCGATCGTGATGTGCGTCGCCGGCGGCTACGGGGTCTGGTTCACCCTCTCGGGTCAGTGAGCGCCGACGCCGAGCGCGGGCTCCGGCGTGCGCAGCTCCGGCGGCAGCAGCGACAGGGGGACGTTCTGGTAGGTGACCGGCCGCAGCCAGCGCGCGATCGCGGTGCCACCCACCGACGTCGATGAGGCAGCGGTGGTGGCCGGATACGGTCCGCCGTGGGTCATCGACCGGGTCACGGCGACTCCGGTCGGCACCTGGTCGAACACCACGCGGCCGGCGACGCGCTCGGCTGCGGCCAGCAGCGACCCGAGGCCGGGAAGCTCGTCCTCCTCGGCGAAGACCGAGACGGTCAGCTGGCCCGGCATCCGGGCGATCCGCCCCGCCGCCTGCTTCAGGTCGCCGTAGGTCAGCAGCGCCGTCGCCGGGCCGAAGGCCTCCTCGAAGCCGGCCACGTCGTCCTCCGCACCCAGCTGGACAAGGGCCGCCGAGCGAACGCCGTCGGGCGTGCGCCCGGACTCCACCAGCGACCGCGCGCCCACCCGGTGCTGCCACGCGGACAACGCGGAGTCGAAGCGGTCGGCGATGCCCTCGTTCAGCAGTTCCGTGGGATCCGATGCGGCGAACCGTTCCCGGAGGTGCGCCACCAGTTCGCCTGCGCCATCCGGGACGAGCAGCAGGTTCGGCTTGGTGCACAACTGGCCGGTGCTGGCGACGATCGACTCCGTCAGCGTCCGGGCCAGCTCCTCCGGGCGACGCCGGGCGGCCTCCGGGCTGATCACCACGGGGTTCACGCTCCCGAGTTCGCCGAAGAACGGGATGGGCGCCGGCCGCGAGACGGCGAGGTCGTAGAGAGCGCGGCCTCCCGCCGTTGACCCGGTGAACCCGACCGCGGCCACGCCGGGGTCGGTGACCAGCCGGGCGCCGTCGTCGAAGCCCGACACCATCCCGATCGCACCCGCCGGGAGCCCCGCCGCGACAACGGCCTGCCGGAGGACCTCGAACGCGAGGGCGCTGGTGCGCGGATGACCGGGATGCGCCTTCACGACGACCGGGCATCCTGCGGCGAGCGCCGAGACGGTGTCGCCGCCCGGCACCCCGAACGCGAACGGGAAGTTGCTCGCGCCGAAGACCGCCACGACGCCGAGCGGTACGAGCACGCGGCGCAGGGCCTCCCCGTCCTGGATGCGTCCGAGGTAGTCGCCGTCCTCCAGGATCTCGGCGAACAGCCGCGCCTGGTTCGCCGTGCGCGTCACCTCGCCGTCCAGCCGGGCGACCGGTAGGTGCGTCTCGTCGACCGCAGCGCTGATGAGCGACGCGCGCGCGTCATCCAGCCCCTGGGCGATCCCGCGCAGAAGAGCCGCACGTCCAGACGTCCCGAGCGCACGCAGTGCGTCCGCCGCGGCTGCCGCCTCCCCCACCGTCTCACGCACGCTCATCCCGTCACCGCCCCGGCGCTCATGCCCTGGACCAGGAACTTCTGCACATAGGCGAAGAGGATGACGACCGGCAGGATCGCGACCAGCCCACCCGCCGCGAGGGCGCCGAAGTCGGCGCCGAACTCGCCGAGCAGGTAGCTCAGCCCGACCGGCACGGTGAACCTGTCCTGCTGGCTCATGAACATCAGGGCGAAGAGGAAGTTGTTCCAGGCGCTGATGAAGGCGAACGAGCCGACCGCCACGATCCCGGGCTTCAGCAGCGGCAGCACCACGAGCCGGAAGGCCTGGACGCGCGTGCAGCCGTCCACCCACGCCGCTTCCTCGATCTCCACCGGGACATTGCGGATGAAGCCGGACATCAGCACCAGCGACAGCGGCAGGTGGAAGACCGTGTCGGCGATGATGAGGCTGATCAGGTTGTTGGTGAGCCCGAGCGTGTTGAAGATCTCGAACAGCGGGATGAGCATCATCGCGCCGGGGATGAACTGGGTGCACAGCATCACGACGAGGAACAGCGTCTTGCCGCGGAAGGCGAAGCGCGCCAGCGCGTAGCCGCCGAGCAGCGCGATCACCGTCGAGACCACCAGCGTCGCCCCCGCGGTGATGATGCTGTTCTGGAAGTAGATCCCGAATCCGGAGCCGTTCCAGACCGACGCGAAGTGGTCCAAGGTGATCGGCCACGGGATCAGCGAGGTGGAGCCGGATGGCCGGAAGGCGAACAGCACCATCCAGTACAGCGGCACCAGGGTGAAGAGCAGGAACAGACCGAGCGGCACCCACAGGCTCAGCCGGTCGAGCACGCGCCGGCCCCGGTGACGCGGGCGGCGGCGCTCGGTCTGAGCGCCGGGCCGTGGCGGCTCCACCGGCAGGGATCGGGCGATGGGGTCTTCGAGCAGGGTCACGACTCCGCTCCTCTCTTGGTGAGACGCAGGTACAGCAGCGAGAAGAAGGTGAGGAGGAGGAAGGCCACGACGGTGAGAGCCGAGCCGTAGCCGAAGTCCCTGCTCTGGATGGCGGTCTGCGCCACGTAGAGAGGCAGCGTCGTCGTCGAGTTGGCCGGGCCTCCACCGGTCAGCGTGTAGAGGAGGTCGACGTTGTTGAACTCCCAGACGCCGCGGAGCAGCGTGGCGAGCACGACGGCCTGCCGGATGTGCGGCCAGGTCACCGAGACGAACCGTCGCAACGGCCCTGCGCCGTCGACATCCGCCGCCTCGTAGAGCTCGCCGGGAACCGACTGCAGGTCCGCGAGGATCAGGATCGCGAAGAACGGAACGCCCTTCCACAGCTCCGCGATCACCACGGCCAGGAACGTGGTCCCCTGCCCGGAGAGGAGGGAGGTGCCGTGCTCCCCGATCCCGAGATCGGCCAGGTAGCGGCCGATCCCAGTGGCCGGGTTGTAGATCAGGATCCAGATGGTGGTCGTCAGGATGCCCGACACCGCCCACGGCGAGAACGTCAGCGCTCGCGCGATCCCCCGGCCGACGAACGTCCGGTTGAGCAGCAGGGCGAGCGCCAGCCCGAAGACGAACTGGAGCGCGACCTCCACCAGGACCCACTGGAGCGTGAACCGCAGGCTCTGCCAGAACAGCGGGTCGCCGAACATCCGGGTGAAGTTGTCCACCCCCGCGAAGCCGTCGTTCCACGGCTGCGTCACGTTGGAGTGCTGCAGGCTGTAGAAGAAGACGCTGGCCACGGGGTACACGAGGAACACCAGCACCAGCAGCACCGCCGGGGCGATCAGCAGGTACGGGTAGAGCCGGGTGCGCCGGGCGATCGGGCTCTGCCGGCCCCGAGGGCTCGGGCTCAGCCCACCCTGCGAGCTCCGCCTGCGGGGAACAGCGACCGTCATCGTGATCCTTCCGGCTACTTCTTGCTTCGCTTGAGGTAGTCCTGCTGCGCCGCGGTCAGCTGCTTGGCCGCATCCGTGAGGAACGCCTTCGCGCTCTCGTCGCCCTGCAGCACCTTCTGCCACTTGGGGAGCAGGTCGGTGGTCGTGATCGCGCTGAACTGCGGCAGGTAGTACGGCTGCTGCAGCACGGTGGCGTTCTTGGCCTTCTGGGTGTCCAGAGCGGCCGTCATGGCCGGGTTGGAGGCGACCCAGCTCTCCTTCGCCACATCCGTGTTGCCGGGCAGGTAGCCGGACTTCTGCGCCCAGAACGAGTTGCCCTCCTTGCTCATCGTGAACTCGAGGAACTTCCACGCCGCATCCTGGTGCGCGCCGGCCTTGAACATCCCGAAGCCGGTCACCATCTGGCCCGTCACGATCGTCTTGCCGTTGTCTGCGGGGAAGGTGCCGACGACGCCCACCTGGCTCGGCTTGAGCGCCGCGATGTGGGTCGGGTAGGAGCCGATGCTGTGGCTGAGCATGGCGGCGCCGCCGTTGTCGAACTGCGCGACCATCGTCTTGAAGTCGGCGGTGAGGTCGCTCTTCGCG
This sequence comes from Leifsonia sp., assembly GCA_051962155.1. Taxonomy (GTDB): domain Bacteria; phylum Actinomycetota; class Actinomycetes; order Actinomycetales; family Microbacteriaceae; genus Leifsonia. The sequence goes on from JBQCCO010000048.1 coordinate 54,438, forward strand.
GTGTCCTTGCCGTAGAGCGAGACGTATTTCTCGGTCGCGGCGACGACCGCTGGGGAGTCCAGCGTGGAGCGTCCCTTGCTGTCGAAGAAGGTGCCGACCCCGGCCATCGGGTAGACCATCTGCACGAACTGCGAGAAGAAGCCGGCGCCGCCGCGGATCGTGTAGCCGAAACGTCCAGCGGACGGATCGGTCAGGGTGGAGGCGTCGGAGAAGAAGTCGTCCCAGGTCGCGGGCTTGGCCAGTCCCGCCTGCTGGAACCAGTCCGCCCGGTAGTAGATCGCGTCGGCGAGCGCCGTGGCCGGAGTCAGGTAGAGCTTGTCGTCGGGCGCCGCGGCCTTGGCGGACTTCAGCATGTTCGGATCGATCTTCTTGGCGATCGACGAGCCGGCCAGCCGGTCGTCGAGCGGCGCGAGGGCGTTCTGCGCCACGAGGGCGGCGACATCCGAGGCCTTCGGCGTGACGAGGTCCGGTGTGGACTTGGTCGCGATGGCGGTGCTGAGCTTCTGCATGTAGGAGTCGGTCGGCAGGCCGAGATAGCTGATCGTGATGTTCGGGTTCTCCTTCTCGAACATGGCGATGAGTGCCTTGAGGTTGGCGGTGCGGTCGGGGCGTGTGTCGGTGTCCCAGAGCTGCAGGGCGACCTTCTTCTCGCTATCGCCTCCTCCGCCTCCGCTGTTCGAGCAGGCGGCCAGGCCGAGCATCAGGACGGCGGCCGAGGCGGCGGCGACGACCCGCCGCAGGGGGAGCGAACGGCCACCGGCCGCGGGTGCATGACGCGTCATTGCGTTTCCTCTCCGATGAATGGGAGTTGTGAAGTGGGAAGATCGCTCGTCGAGGGTGGTTCCCTCCGACGGGTCGATCATATACTATGCATGGTGTACGCAGCACCATACACCGAAAGGGAAGTTCATGGACAGTCCGATCACCCGGCTCACGCAGTCGGCCTCGCGGACGGGCTTGGTCGTCCAGGCGCTCCGGCTCGCGATCCTCTCCGGCGAGCTTCCCGCCGGGCAGCCCCTGGTGGAGGCCGACCTCGCCGAGCGCTTCGGGATCTCGAAGACCCCGGTGCGGGAGGCGCTCAAGACGCTGTCGGGAGCGGGCCTTGTCACCATGAGCGAGTACCGCGGCGCCACCGTCCGGGTCGTCGACCCGCAGATGGCATACAACGTGTTCGACATGCGCGCGCTGCTCGAGCCGACGGCCGTCGCCCGCACCGTCGAGAACGGTGCCGACGTCGAGGCCGCCCGGTCGGCCCTGCGGCGAGCGGACGCCGCCGAGACCGAGGCCGAGCGGAGCCTCGCCAACCGGGACTTCCACCGGGAGCTCTACGCGGGCTGCGGCAACGACATCCTCGTCTCCACTCTGGATGGGCTCCGCGAGCAGACTGCGCTGATCACGGTGAACGCCTGGACCCGTCGCCCCAGCTGGGAGGAAGAAGCGGGAGAGCACCAGCAGATCCTGGAGGCCGTCGCGGCGGGTGACCCGTCCACCGCATCCACCCGGGTGCTCGAGCACGTCCGCAGTTTCGAGGCCCTGGCGATCCGCCAGCTGCAGGGAGTGAAATGACCTTCTCCGCCCAACGGGAAGCCCTCGCCGATGTCGTCGCGATTCCCGTCACGCCGTACTCCGCCGACGGCTCCGTCGACCTCGACACGTACAAGGCGCTGCTGCAGCGCCTCGTCCGCCACGGTGTGCGCACTCTGACTCCGAACGGGAACACCGGCGAGTTCTACGCCCTCTCCCCTGCCGAACGCCGAGCACTCATCGCCGCCGCCGCACGGGCCGCAGGAGAGGCGGACCTGCTGGTCGGGGTCGGGCACGACATCGCGGAGGCCGCCGCGGACCTCGCCGTCGCCGCCGAGCACGGCGTCCGGATGGCGATGATCCACCAGCCGCTGCATCCCCACCAGTCGGCCGACGGCTGGATCGAGTACCACCGGGCCATCGCCGCCACACAGCCGGACCTGGCCTTCGTGCTCTACGTGCGCTCGGAGTGGATCACCGGCGAGATGCTCCGCCGGCTCGGCGACATCGCCCCCAACATCGTGGGCGTCAAGTACGCCATCCCGGACCCCACCGTCTTCGCCGCCGTACGGGACGCCGCAGGCCCCGAGCGCTTCGTCTGGATCGCCGGACTCGCCGAGCCGTATGCCCTCTCGTACGCGGTGCACGGAGCCGACGGCTTCACGTCCGGCCTCGTCAACGTCAACCCCGGCATCTCGCTGAGCCTGCGGGATGAGCTCCGGGCCGGCGACTACGCCGCTGCCGACGTGATCCTCCGCCGGATCGCGCGGTTCGAGGAGTTGCGAGCCGACGCACGATCGGCCAACAATGTGAGCGTCGTCAAGGAGGCGATGGCGCAGCTGGGCCTCTGCGACCGCCAGGTGCGGCCGCCCAGCCGCCCGGTCGGCGACAGCGTGCGGGCCGAGATCAGCGTCATCCTGGACCAGTGGCGGGCGGACGCTGCGGTCGGCTCTGCGGCGGGATCGGCGGCGGCTTCGGCGGCGGCTTCGGCGGCGGCTTCGGCGACGGCTTCGGCGGCGGTCGGCGCATGAGGATCGAGCGCATCTCCAGCTTCATGCAGCGGGTCGGCGACCGGCCGCGCCTGCTCGTCCGCATCGACACCGACGAGGGCGTGCACGGCTGGGGCGAGGCCTACAACCACGGCCCGGACCGCGCCCTCCCGCCGCTGCTCGACTATCTGGAGCAGCAGCTGGCGGGCGAGGACCCGCGCCGCGTCGAGTTCCTGTCACAGAAGCTGCTCCGCACGGCGCGCTTCCCGCAGGGCGCGCTGGGCCTGGCTGCGATCTCGGCCGTCGACCACGCCCTGTGGGACATCGCCGCGAAATCACTCGGCGTGCCGGTCTACGCGATGCTCGGCGGCGCGGTCCGTGATCGGGTGCGCGTCTACAGCGGCGTCTACACCGCGCCCGATCCCGCGGCGGTGCGGGACATCTGCGCGGAGCAGTCCGAGCGCTACGGTTTCGACGCGTTCAAACTCAGCCCCTACCGCAGCGACCTGTTCGACCGGCGCTGGGGACTCGTCGTCCAGGAGAGCGCGGAGTACTTCCGCGCTGTGCGCGAGACCTGCGATCCCGCCTGGGACTTCGCGTTCGACGCGCACGCGAAGATCTTCGAGCCTCATCAGGCCATCGCGCTCGGCAACGCCCTCGCCCCGTGGCAGCCCATGTTCCTGGAGGAGCCCATCCGCCCCGAGAACAAGCAGGCGTGGGGATACCTGCGGAGCCGGCTGGATGTGCCGCTCGCGACGGGAGAGAGCCTGTACTCCCCGAACGAGTTCCTCGACCTGCTGACGGCCGGCGGCGCGGACATCGTGCAACCGGACATCTGCGTCGTCGGCGGCATCTCGCAGCTGCGCCGCATCGCCGTGCTCGCCGAGGCCCACTACACGATGGTGGCGCCGCACAACCCGATGGGTCCGCTGGCGACCGCGCACAACCTCCACTTCGCCGCCGCCTGCAGCAACTTCTCCATCCTCGAGTACAAGCTCGACGAGACATCGTGGTGTCCCGACCCGTACCTTCCGGTCGACGGACACCTCGACCTGCGGCCGGACCGGCCGGGATGGGGCATCGAGATCGACGAGACGGCTCTGGCGACCGACGACTACGTCCACTGGGAGCGGCGCGTGCCGCGACGGCCGGACGGGTCCCTCGGGTACTGCTGAGCCGCGCGGCGGCGGCGGCGGCTCACGGCGCTCGGCCTGCTGAGGCGGACCGACGCGGGTGCCCGGTCCGCCTCAGCCGAGCTCACGCCGCATCACCCACCGGTCCGCTCCGCCCGAGTGCGCCTCGGTCGAGCTGCGGCGCGTGAAGCCGTGCGCCTCGAACAGGGCGACGGTTCCGACATAGCCGCTGATCCCATCCACTCGCGCGCCGCCGGTGTCGACCGGATAGCCCTCCACCAGGGTCGCACCGGCACGTCGGGCGTGCTCCACGGCGCCGTCGAGGAGTTCGTGCATCAGCCCCCGGCCGCG
>JBQCCO010000049.1:0-5695 GCA_051962155.1 Leifsonia sp.
CGACACCCGGCGGCAGGCCCTCAACGTCGCCCGGATGCAGCTGCTCGGCGCCGAGGTCATCCCCGTCGACTCCGGCTCGGCGACGCTCAAGGACGCCATCAACGAGGCGCTGCGCGACTGGGTCGCCAGCGTCGACACCACCGCCTACCTGTTCGGTACGGCGGCCGGGCCCCACCCGTTCCCGTCCCTGGTCCGAGACCTGACCCGGGGCATCGGCGACGAGGCCCGCGAGCAGTGCCTGGACAAGATCGGCCGGCTGCCCGACGCCGTCGCCGCGTGCGTCGGCGGCGGCTCGAACGCGATGGGCATCTTCCACGCGTTCCTCGACGACGAAGACGTCCGCCTGATCGGCTTCGAGGCCGGCGGCGAGGGCGCCGACACCCCGCGTCACGCTGCGACGATCACGAAGGGGCGCCCCGGCGTGCTGCACGGCGCCCGCTCCCTGCTGCTGCAGGACGAGGACGGCCAGACGATCGAGTCGCACTCGATCTCCGCGGGCCTCGACTACCCGGGCGTCGGCCCGGAGCACGCCTGGCTCGCCAAGATCGGCCGCGCCCAGTACCTCCCGATCTCCGACGCCGAGGCGATGGAAGCGCTGCGCCTCCTCAGCCGCACCGAGGGCATCATCCCCGCCATCGAGTCGTCCCACGCGCTCGCGGGTGCGCTGGTTCTCGGGCGGGAGCTCGGGCCTGAGGCCATCATCCTGGTGAACCTCAGCGGCCGTGGCGACAAGGACATGGAGACCGCAGGCCGCTACTTCGACCTCATCGACCAGAGCGCGGTGCAATCATGAGCCAGGCCGTCGTCAGCCGGGTCGCGGACACCATCGCCCGGCGCAACCAGGAAGCCGCGGGCGCGCTCGTCGGCTACCTGCCCGCAGGCTTCCCCGATCTGCGCACCAGCGTGGATGCGGCGGTCGCCCTCGCCCGGAACGGCGTGGACATCCTCGAGCTCGGCCTGCCGTACTCCGATCCCGTGATGGACGGCACCGTCATCCAGGCGGCGACGCAGCAGGCGCTGAGCGCCGGCTTCCGCCTGCGCGACGGCTTCACGGCCGTCCGTGAGATCACCACGCAGGTCGACATCCCGGTCCTCGTGATGACCTACTGGAACCCGGTGCTGCAGTACGGCGTCGACCGCTTCGCGGACGACCTGGCCGAGGCCGGGGGAGCGGGGCTCATCACACCCGACCTCATCCCGGACGAGGGTGCCGACTGGCTGGCGGCATCCGACCGGGTCGGTCTCGACCGCGTCTTCCTGGCCGCGCCGAGCTCCTCCGACGCGCGCCTCCGGCAGGCCGTGGACGCGAGCCGCGGTTTCGTCTACGCCGTGTCGACCATGGGCATCACCGGCGCACGCACCGATGTGGATGCGGCAGCGCGCACGCTCGTCGGCCGCCTCCGCGAGGCGGGCGCCACGAGCACGTGCGTCGGTCTCGGCATCTCCTCGGCCGCCCAGGTGGCGGAGGTTCTGGAGTACGCGGATGGCGCGATCGTCGGTTCGGCGCTCGTCAAGGCGCTGGGCGACGGCGGTGTCGCGGAGGCCGGCAGGGTGGCCGCGGAGCTCGCGGCCGGCACGAAGCGCTCCTGACCGCGCCCTAAACTAGTCAGACAGTGATGTGGCGCCACCGCATGTGCGCGTCCTCTCAACGTGATCGAAAGGTAGTCGACGGGTGGCCCTCACCATGAGCAGCTGGTTCGCCAGCATCCCCAGCCCCGGGCCGGAGTGGCAGCAGATCCCGATCGACCTCTTCGGGCTGCATTGGCGCATCCAGACCTACGCCATCATGATCCTGATCGGCATCGTCGTGGCCGCCATGTGGACCTCGCGCCGCCTGACGAAGCGCGGCGCCGAGCCGGGCGTCCTGCTCGACATCCTCATCCCGGTCGTCGTCCTCGGCATCATCGGAGCCCGCGCGTACCACGTGGTCACGCACCCGGGCGACTACTTCGCTCCCGGCCACAACACCTGGAACCCGTTCCAGCCGGGGAGCGTATGGGCCATCTGGGAGGGCGGGAACGCCATCTTCGGCTCGCTGCTCGGCGGCGCCGTCGGCGCCTGGCTCGGCTGCCGCTGGACGGGCATCCGGTTCTGGACCTTCGCCGACGCCCTCGCACCTGCTCTGCTGATGGCCCAGGCGGTCGGCCGTCTCGGCAACTGGTTCAACCAGGAGCTCTTCGGGCTGCCCACGAACCTCCCGTGGGGCCTGCAGATCGACTCCGGCAACAAGGCGATCCCGGTCGGCCTGCCCGACGGCACGCTGTTCCAGCCGCTGTTCCTCTACGAGATCGTCTGGAACGTCATCGGCGTGGTCCTGCTGGTCTGGATCGGGCGCCGCTTCCACCTCCAGTGGGGCAGGCTGTTCGCGCTGTACCTCGTCTGGTACGGCCTCGGCCGCTCCTACCTGGAGTCCATCAGGATCGACCCGAGCGAGCTCTCGTTCCTCGGCATCCCGAGCAATGTGTGGGCAGCGTTCGCCGCCGTCGTTCTCGGCGTCATCGTCTTCATCGTGCAGTCCCGCCGGCACCCCGGCATGGAGCCGAGTCCCTACCGACCGGGTCGTGAATGGGTTCGCCCGGATGCTGAGGTAGACTCGGACGACACGGACCTGGAGGACGAGGACACCACCGATGACGACGGTGTGCCTACCGGGTCCGCTTCGGCCAAGGCCACAAGCCCCACGAACGGATGACAACCGACGGCCCGAAGCCGGCAAGCGACGGTCACCCCACCGTCGAGGCGATCCCACGAACCTGACCGCACACGACACCTGACCGCACCCGGTCGAGTGGATGCGGCGGAACCCCCTCCCTAGCATCGGGCCGAAGGCGTCCCCGCACCCAACATCCCCACATCCACGACACTGTGAGGACGGTCGACAGATGGCGCTCACGCCTCCCCATTCCCGCTTCGGGACCGTACCAGGCCCCCAGGGCCTGTACGACCCTGCCCACGAGAAGGACGCCTGTGGCCTCGCCATGGTCGCCACACTCCGCGGCACGGCCGGGCACGACATCATCGACGCCGCTCTCGAGGCGCTGCGTCACCTGGAGCACCGCGGCGCGATCGGCTCGGACGCCGGCACCGGCGACGGCGCCGGCATCATCACGCAGATCCCGGACGCTTTCCTCCGTGCCGTCGCCGGCTTCGACCTGCCCGCTGCCGGCCGCTATGCGGTCGGGAACGCCTTCCTGCCGACCTCCGACGCCGAGCGCGCAGAGGTCAAGGCAGCGGTCGAGTCCATCGCGACCGAGCTCGGCCTGGCGATCCTGGGGTGGCGTTCCGTCCCCGTGCGCCCCGACGAACTGGGATCCCTGGCGCGTCAGGCGATGCCCGTCATCGAGCAGCTGTACGTCGCCGCCGGGCATTCCGACGCTTCGGACCCGGGCGCAGACGGCGAGCCGCTCTCCGGCATCGCCCTCGACCGCCGGACCTTCTTCCTGCGCAAGCGCGCCGAGCGCGAGCTCGACCTGTACTTCTCGTCGCTCTCAAGCCGCACGCTGGTCTACAAGGGCATGGTGACGACGCTCCAGCTGGAGCCGTTCTATCCCGACCTCTCGGACGAGCGGTTCGCCTCCAAGCTGGCGCTGGTCCACTCGCGCTACTCCACGAACACCTTCCCGTCCTGGCCGCTCGCGCAGCCGTTCCGCATGATCGCGCACAACGGCGAGATCAACACGGTCCAGGGCAACCGCAACTGGATGCGCGCCCGCCAGTCGCAGCTCGAGAACGAGCTGCTGGGCGACCTGAAGCCCGTGCTGCCCATCGTCACGCCCGGCGCCTCCGACTCCGCCTCGTTCGACGAGGTCGTCGAGCTGCTCTCGCTGAGCGGGCGCTCGCTCCCGCACGCCGTCATGATGATGGTCCCCGAGGCGTGGGAGAACCAGACCGAGATCGATCCGGTCCGCCGCGCGTTCTACGAGTACCACTCGATGCTCATGGAGCCGTGGGACGGCCCTGCCGCCATCGTCTTCACCGACGGCTCCGTGGTCGGCGCGACGCTCGACCGGAACGGGCTGCGTCCGGGCCGGTACGTCGTCACGAACGACGGACTCGTCGTGCTCGCGTCCGAGATCGGCGTCCTCGACATCGACCCGAGCCGCGTCGTGCGCAAGGGCCGGCTGCGTCCCGGCCGGATGTTCCTCGTGGATACGGTCGCCGGCCGCCTCATCGAGGACGAGGAGATCAAGTCCGAGCTCGCCGCAGGCGCCCCCTACGGCGAGTGGCTGGACGAGGGCCGGATCAACTTGAAGGACCTCCCGGAGCGCGAGCACATCGTCCACACGCCGGCGTCGATCACCCGTCGCCAGCGCACGTTCGGCTACACCGAGGAGGAGGTCCGCATCCTCCTGAAGCCGATGGCGACCACCGGTGCGGAGCCGCTCGGCGCCATGGGCTCGGACACGCCGGTCGCGGTGCTCTCGGAGCGTCCGCGCCTGCTCTTCGACTACTTCACGCAGCAGTTCGCGCAGGTCACCAACCCGCCGCTGGACTCCATCCGCGAGGAGGTCGTCACCTCCCTGAAGCTGGGCCTCGGCCCGGAGCGCAACCTCCTCGACGCCGGCCCAGAGCACGCCAAGCAGGTCGTGCTCGACTTCCCGGTGATCGACAACGACGAGCTGGCGAAGATCCAGCACATCGACCCGCGGCCGGGCAGCACGCTGACCACGACCGTCCGCGGCCTCTACCGCTCCGACGCCGGCCCCGACGCGCTCGAGCGCCGTCTGGCCGAGATGTGCGACGAGGTGGATGAGGCGATCACCGCGGGCGCGCAGTTCATCGTGCTGAGCGACCGCGACTCCACCAAAGACCTCGCGCCCATCCCGTCGCTGCTCATGCTGGCCGCGGTGCACCACCACCTCATCCGCTCCGAGACCCGCATGAAGGTGGGTCTCATCGTGGAGGCGGGCGATGTCCGCGAGGTGCACCACGTGGCCCTGCTCATCGGGTACGGCGCGTCTGCGATCAACCCGTACCTGGCGATGGAGACCTGCGAGGAGCTCGTCCGCAGCGGGATGATCACCGGCGTCAGCCCCGAGAAGGCCGTCAAGAACGTCATCAAGGCGCTCGGCAAGGGCGTGCTGAAGATCATGTCCAAGATGGGCATCTCGACGGTGTCCTCCTACGCCGGCGCTCAGGCGTTCGAAGCGGTTGGCCTCGCCCAGGAGCTCGTCGACCAGTACTTCACCGGCACGACGAGCAAGCTCGGCGGCGTGGGCATCGAGGTCATCGCGGCCGAGAACCTGGCGCGCCACGAGAGCGCCTACCCGGCCGAGGGCGCGGCGCTCGCGCACGAGCGCCTGGCCACCGGCGGCGAGTACCAGTGGCGTCGCGACGGCTCGCCGCACCTCTTCAACCCGGAGACGGTGTTCCGCCTCCAGCACTCCACGCGCACGCGCCGCTTCGACGTCTTCCGCGAGTACACGCGGCTGGTCGACGACCAGGCAGAGTCGCTGATGACCCTGCGCGGCATGTTCTCCCTCAAGACGGGGGAGCGGCCGCCGGTGCCGCTGGAGGAGGTCGAGTCGGTCTCGTCCATCGTGAAGCGGTTCTCCACGGGTGCGATGAGCTACGGCTCCATCTCCCGCGAGGCCCACGAGACGCTGGCGATCGCCATGAACCGGCTCGGCGGCAAGTCCAACACCGGTGAGGGCGGTGAGGACGTCGAGAGGCTGACCGACCCGGCTCGCCGGTC
>JBQCCO010000050.1:0-4764 GCA_051962155.1 Leifsonia sp.
CCCCCCCACCCCCCGCCCCCGCGGTCGGGGGGGGGGGGCGCCGGGCCCCCCGGGGGGCGGGCCCCCATTTACCAACCCGCGAGTCAGCAACAACCCGCGCCGGCGCGGCCGCGCCCCCCGCCCCCCCCCGGCCTCTTCTTCATCATTACGTCGGGGTGACAGGATTTGAACCTGCGGCCTCTTCGTCCCGAACGAAGCGCGCTACCAAGCTGCGCCACACCCCGAAGGCCTCATCCAGGATACACGAGGGATTGCGCGGTTATGACCATGGAGGCCGTCTGGGGGAGGCCTACGGCGCCGGCGTCAGCGTCAGCAGCGTCGCCTCCGGACGGCACGCGAAGCGCACCGGCGCGAAGATCGAGGTGCCGAGGCCTGCGGAGACGTTGAGGTACGCCGAGCGGAAGGCGTGACGCCAGATGCTCAGGCCCTTGACCTGGTTGCGCGGGATGTCGCAGTTCGTGACGAGCGCGCCGAAACCGGGGAGGCACACCTGACCGCCGTGCGTATGGCCGGCGAAGATGATGGAGGCCCCGTAGGTCACGAAGGCGTCCAGGATCCGGCGGTAGGGGGAGTGCGTGACGCCGATCGTGACGACCTGCCGGGACGACCGTCGACCCGAGTCCGGCCAGGCGTTGTCGTCCGAGAACGGGTCGTTCTCACGCAACTCGTCGAGGGCTCCGGGGATGGCCTCCACGCGATCGAAGCGGATGTGGGGGTCGTCGACCCCGAAGAACTCCAGGTGCGTCCCCCGCACCTCGAAGCCGGCCGCCCGGTTATCGAGGTCGGTCCAGCCGAGGTCTCCGAAGAAGGCGGTGAGCGACGCAGTGTCCACGCGCGGCGCCGTGGAGCCGCGCTTCTTCGAGGGGCCCATGAAGTACTTCAGGGGGTTCTTGAACTGAGGTCCGAAGTAGTCGTTGGACCCGTGGACGAAGACCCCCGGGATTCCGCGGAACTCCTCGTAGGCGGCGCGAACGCCGTCGAGGCCTTCGGGGTGGCCGAGCACGTCCCCGGTCTCGACGATCAGGTCCGGCTTCAGCCGCGCCAGCCCGCGCACCCATTCCTGCTTGTCGCGCTGCCAGGGCGCCATGTGGAGGTCCGAGAAATGGAGCACGCGGATCGGCTCGGCCCCCGGTGGCAGGACGGGCGCGCTCACCTCGCGCAGTGTGAACGCGCGCCGCTCGATCAGCGAGCCGTACGCGAACGCAGCGGCGCCCGCCCCGGCCACGAGGGCCAGAGCGGAGGCCGCTGGACGGAGTGCTGCCCGAGCCACTAGTGGCCCGGGGTCGGCGGCGTGCTCGGGACGGCGGCCAGCGCCAGGGTGACCTGAGCGCCGCGCTTCGCGGGTGCGCCCGCGGCGGGATCCTGCGCCTGCACGACGGAGGCCGGATTGTTCCCGCCCGTCGTCTTCACGGTGAATCCAGCGGCAGTGAGTGCGGCCAGCGCATCCCCGTACTTCTGTCCCACCACGTTCGGAACGGCGACGAGGGAGCCGTTGCTGGTGAAGAGGGTGATCGGGGTGCCCTTGCTCACCTGGGTGCCCGCCGGCGGGTCCGTCGCCGCGATGGTACCGGCCGGGGCGACCGAGTCCTGAACGGGGCCATCGGCCGAGTCGAGACCGAGACCGGTCAGGATCGCCTTGGCCTCATCGGGCGTCTTGCCCGTCAGGTCCGGAATGGCGACCTGCACGCCGCGGATGAGCTTGTCGGGAGCCGCCGGGAACGGGTCTCCGCCGTACTTGGCGACCGCAGCGGTCATCATGGCGCGCATGACCGCCGTGCGAGCGATGGCCGGAGTCGTGCCGTGCGTCGGGTAGATACGGCGCATGTCCTGATGGCCGCTGATATTGCCGACCCAGTAGGCGCCCGCCACCTTCGTCGTGGCGGCCACCAGCCACAGCTGCTCGTTCCCGTCCGTGGTCCCGGTCTTGCCGAGCATGTCCTTGCCGGTGCGGTTCATGCCGGCCGCTGTGCCGCTCTGAAGCGGACCCTGAAGCGCCTTCGCCATGGTGTTCGCCACCGCCGGGTCGACCGCCTGCGTGCACTTGGACGCAGGGGGTGTGACGTCCTTGCCGGTGCCATCCACGATCTTGTCGATGGCGATCGGCGTGCACGTCATGCCGTTGTTCGCGATGCCTGCGAAGGCGGTGGCCATGGTGAGGGGAGCGATGTTGTTCGTTCCGAGAACGGATGCCGGATTCGAGCTCAGCGGCTCGCCCTTGGCCGTATGGACACCGAAGGCCTCCGCGTCCTTCTTGATCTCGCACAGGTCGAGCTGATAGGCCATCGCGACGAACGCCGTGTTGATGGAGAGCGTGGTCGCGCTTTGAGCGCTCCGGATCCCGTCCTCGCCGCCCGAATCGTTGGTGGGCTTGTAGGGGCCGGTCCAATCCGCGCCCGGGCAGGTGTCCTTGAAGCTCGCCTGGTTGTAGGTGCGAATGTTCGCGTTCACGGTCTCGTTCAGCGAGTGCCCCTGCTTCAGCCATTCGGCAAGGGTGAACACCTTGTAGGTCGATCCGACCTGGAAGCCGCCGGAGCCGCCGTACTGCTGGTCAGTGGCGTAGTTGATGGAGGTGTACTCATTGCTGGTGTTCAGGACGTCCGGATCCTGGCTGTACGTCTTGTTCTGAGCCATGTAGAGCACCCGCCCGGTGCCGGGCTGTACGCCCGTGAGCACGCCGCCGAGGTCGATGGCCCCATAGGACTTCGGCACGTACGAAGCCAGCGTCTCCTCTGCGGTCTGCTGCAGCTGGAGGTCGAGGCTCGTGTAGATCTTGTAGCCTCCACGGTTGAAGTTGGAGGCGCGGGTGTCCTCGTCGGCGCCGAAGGTCGGGTCGTTGAGGATGATCTTCTGCACGTAGTCGCAGAAGTAGGCGGACCCGCCGGCGGTCTGGCAGCCGCGCACCGAGGGCGTGATGACGGGCTGGACCGGCGTCTTGATCGCCTCGTCGTACTGCTTCTTCGTCAGCTTCTTGTACTGGTACATCTTGCCGAGGATGTAGTCGCGGCGTTCTTTGTTCTTGGCGTAGCCGTTGGCCGCACCGTTGGTCTTCGATGTCGGATCGTCGATCTTCAGACTCGTCGGCTCGTTCACGATCGCGACCAGGCTGGCCGCCTGGGCGGGCGTCAGCGCCGCCGCCGTCGTGTTGTAGTAGTAGTGCGCCGCGGCCTCGATGCCGTAGACCGAGCCGCCGAAACCGGCGATGTTGAGGTAGCCGACCAGGATCTGGTCCTTGGTGTACTTCTTCTCGAGGCCGATCGCGTACTTCATCTCCTTGATCTTGCGATCGGGGGAGACGCCGGTGGAGTCGGTCACGCACTGCTCGTACTTGGCCTTCTGGTCCTTGGTCTTCACCGGGAGCGCTTCGCACTTCTGCAGCAGCACGTTCTTGACGTACTGCTGGGTGATCGAGGAACCGCCCTGCACGCCCCCGCCGCCGACGGTCGAGAGCACACCGCGGACGGTGCCCTGGATGTCGACGCCGCCGTGGCTGTAGAAGCGCGGGTCCTCACCGCCGATGGCCGCATCCTTCGCCGCCTGCGAGATCTGGTCGAAGCGCACGGGGAGGCGGTTCTGCGAGTAGAACGTCGCCAGCGGAACATCCTGGTCGCCGTTCTTCGCGAAGATCGTGGTCGGCTGCGCCAGCTGCTCGACGTTCAGATACTCGGGAAGGCCTTCGAAAACGCCGATGCCGTTATTGGCGGCCATGCCCGTCACCGCGATGGCGGGGGTGACGGCGGCGGTGACCAGAAGCCCGGCGACGATACTCATGCCGATGAAAGCACCGGCAGCGCCGAGCACACCTCTAGCCTGTGGTTTTTGCGCAGACATAGGATCAGGGTAGGCGATGAACCTGCAAAACCCCCCGAACCGAGGAGTACGATGCCGCGCTGGGAATACCTGACCACCCCGCTGATGATCCACAACACCGCAGCGATCCTGAACAACTGGGGCTCGGACGGATGGGAACTGGTCCAGGTCGTGACCGGGCCGGAGGGCGGCCTCGTCGCCTACCTCAAGCGGCCCCTGCAGGATGAGGAGCAGGCCTGATGGCGGACATCGAGGCACGTCTCGCGCAGCTCGGGATCGACCTGCCGGACGTCGTCCCGCCCGTCGCCGCCTACACCCCCGCCGTTCTCGACGGCGGCTACGTCTACACGTCCGGGCAGTTGCCGATGGTCTCCGGCGCGCTTCCCGCCACCGGCAAGGTCGGCGAGGGGCACGGCCTCGTCCCGCCCTCGGACGCCAAGGAGTACGCCCGGACCTGCGCCCTGAACGCCCTCGCCGCCGCGAAGAGCGTGCTGGGGTCCCTCGACCGGGTGCGGCGGGTGGTGAAGGTCGTCGGGTTCGTCGCGTCGGAGCCCGCCTTCACCGGCCAGCCGGGAGTCATCAACGGTGCGTCCGAGGTGCTCGGCGAGATCTTCGGCGAGGCGGGAGTGCACGCGCGCTCCGCCGTGGGGGTCGCGGTCCTGCCGCTCGACTCCCCGGTCGAGGTGGAGCTGGTGCTCGCGATCGACTGACGACCTGGTCCACCGGGTTCGGCAGCGGACTCGGGCGACGAGAGGGGGCGGTGCCGATTCGGCACCGCCCCCTCTCTCCTTGCGGCCGAACTCAGGACAGTTGCGCCTGGATCGAGCTCATCACCGCTGTGTCGGCGAGTGTGGTGGTGTCGCCGACTTCGCGACCCTCCGCCACATCCCGCAGCAGCCGGCGCATGATCTTCCCCGAGCGCGTCTTCGGCAGCTCCGACACGATGAAGACGTCGCG
>JBQCCO010000051.1:0-8131 GCA_051962155.1 Leifsonia sp.
GCGGCCGCATTGCCGCGAGTGCGTTCGGTACGTTGCGACCGTGCTCGCGCAGGGGCGGTGGCACCGTACGGGGACAGTCACCGCGACGGACGCGCGAACCGGACGGCACCCGGAATAGGCCTGGGGACCGCGCGCGTTAGCGTGGGGTGACTCCCCCATGAAAGGACGAAACGGCATGACTTCTGCGCGTCGCACCATCGGTACCTCCGACCTGTCGGTCTTCCCCCTCTCCCTCGGCGGCAACGTATTCGGCTGGACGGCCGACCGGGACACCTCGTTCCGGGTGCTGGACGCGTACACCGCGGCGGGCGGGAACTTCGTCGACACGGCGGACGGCTACTCGGCGTGGGTGCCGGGCAACACCGGCGGCGACTCGGAGCGGATCCTCGGCGAGTGGTTCGACGCGCGCGGGAACCGCGAGGACGTCGTGCTCGCGACCAAGGTCAGCCAGCACCCCGACTTCAAGGGCCTGGCCGCCGACAACATCCGCCGCGCGGCCGACGCCTCCCTGCAGCGCCTGCAGAGCGAGTACATCGACCTCTACTACGCGCACTTCGACGACGAGACGGTTCCGCTGGAGGAGACCGTCGCCGCGCTGTCCGGGCTCGTGGACGCGGGCAAGGTGCGCTACATCGGCATCTCCAACTACACGCCAGAGCGCGTGGAGGAGTGGTTCGCCATCACCGAGCGCGAGGGCCTGCACCGCGCCGTCGCTCTGCAGCCGCACTACAACCTCGTGGAGCGCGCGTACGAGCAGAACTACCGCCCGCTCGCCGAGCGCTACGACCTCGGCGTGATGCCGTACTTCGCGCTCGCCGCGGGCTTCCTCACCGGCAAGTACCGCGACGGCGTCACCGTGGACAGCGCCCGCGCCGGCGGCGCCGCCAAGTACCTCGACGACACCGGCCGCTCCGTGCTCGCCGCCCTCGACGAGGTGGCCGCAGCGCACTCGGCCTCCGTCGCGACCGTCGCCCTCGCCTGGCTCGCCGCACAGCCGACGATCACCGCCCCGATCGCGAGCGCCCGAACGCTGGAGCAGCTGCCGGACCTGCTCGCCTCGGTCGAGCTGGAGCTCAGTGCCGACGAGCTGGACGCGCTCTCCGACGCCTCCCAGGCGGCGACCGCGGCCTGACCGGATCGCGCCGAGGGGGTGCTCCGATGGTACGGAGCACCCCCGCGGTGATGGTATCCTCGTACGGTTGCCAAAATCGTCCGGCGGGTGCCGGCGCTGGCTTCGCCCCCTTAGCTCATTGGTAGAGCACTTCCTTGGTAAGGAAGAGGTAGTGGGTCCGATTCCCACAGGGGGCTCCGTCTCCCCGCCGCTACGGCGACGGGAGGCCGCGGCGGGGTAGCTCAGGTGGTTAGAGCACACGGCTCATAATCGTGGTGTCGCGGGTTCGAGTCCCGCCCTCGCTACAAAACCCCCGGAATCTCAAGGTTCCGGGGGCTTTTTGGTTAACGTGCGAGGGGGCCACCCCGCATAAACCCCGCACTTTCAATTCGCTCCCACGACGCCCGCGCACTTCATCCAGTCCTGAGTTGGAGCTGCGCTGGATCCTGCGTTGTGCTGATCGGCGCGTGGTCGATCTAGGTGGGCTCCGGCGTTCGCGCGACATTGGTGGCCTGAAGGGCCGTTGCTTCAGGAGCCACATAAGCGACGGCTAGGCCTCGTCGGCTGGTACCTACTTGGTGCGGAACACATTGTCCGCTTCATGGGACGCGATGGCGTGCACCGAAGCACGAGGCGGCCGCTATCAAGCTGGCCAAATGGCGTTCTACCCTGCCCCTCACCACTGGAGAACGACGATGTCCTGCGCTGCGCGGAGGCTCTCGATCGCATGCCTTAGGTGCGCCGACATTTCGACTCGTGGGTCGAACAGCCATTGCAACTGCAGACCGTCTGACAGTGCTATCAGTCGACTCGCCGTCGCTGCGCTTTCGAGGGTGCCGGCGATGAGACCGCGCTCCTGTTTCGCGCTGATGCCTGCGGTGACCCGCGCGTGAATCCAAGCGAATCGCGCTTCGAAGAAGGCGTGAGATGGGTGCTCGGGCGGCGCCGCCTCGGCGGCGAGTGACGAGTACAGGCGGATGATACCTGGGATCGACGCGTTGTGCTCCACCGTTCGCACCCATTGCTCCAGTGCAAAATCCGTTGTCCCGTCGGCTTGGTCCGGAACGGAATCCCATCGGGCGAGGACGGCTTCGAGGAGCCCCTCCCGTGTCCCGAAATAGTGCACGAGGGTGCTCGTGCTCGTTCCAAGTGCGCGAGCGATCGCGTTGAGCGAGGTCTGTCGGAAACCGTCTTCGGCAAGAAGCCGGAGGGTTTCGCTCAGGATCTCCTCGCGCCGTTGCTTGCCTTTCGAATACAGGCCCCGACTCATCGCAGTCTCCAAATCTTTACTAATAGTGTACATTCGGCACATGAAGAAGGTTTGCCTCGGAGTTGGGTTCGTTGGGGCGGGTCCGGTCGTGCAGGCGATTCATCTGCCGACGATCGCGCGCCTGAATACGAGACTTCGCGTGACGCATGTGATGGACCCGAACTTGGACCTCGCTCGTCAAGTCGGCGAGCGGGCGGGCGCACGGTGGTCGCAGGCGATCGATGATCTGTTGGACGACCCCGATGTCGACATCGTCGTGATCTGTAGCCCGCCGCGTTTCCATGCTGACCAAGTCGCCGCGGCGATCGCGGCCAGAAAGCGCGCGGTCCTGTGCGAGAAGCCTCTCGCCGTCGAGCTCGACGAGGCGGTGCGTGCCGCAACCGCGGCGAGTGAGGCGGGCATACCGCTCGTCGTGGGCGCAATGCATGGATACGACCCGGTAGCCCGGGCGGCGTTAGACGACTGGCTTTCCACGGGTGCGACAGCTGGCATGATCCGCTCGAGGATTATTCTTCCTCAGAACACAGAGTTCGAGGACTGGGCTACTGAGCTGATTAGGCCAGCCCTATTCGCCTCGCCGCTATCGAATGCCCCGATTCGAGATGCTGTTCTCAGCCTGGCGGTTCACGATCTGCCCCTCATCCGTGCGGTGACCGAAGCCGACGCACCGCGTGTCGTAGATGCGACATGGTTCGAGCCTTTCGGGTATGCGATCACCTGGGTGACAGGCGAGACGATCGTTCAGATGGAGGGCTTCTTCCACGACCTGCCGACGGTCGCATGGGAGCTGGACGTGTATTCCGACGAAAGCCGCCTTCACCTTGAGTTCCCTCCGTCGTATGTTCACGCCGGGTCGGCACGAAGTGTGGCGCAGAGCCGAACTTTTGTCAGAGCAAGCGGGCCCATTGGCGACGACGGCTACGTTGCCGAGTGGCGACACCTCATCCGTATCCTCGACGAGGACGGGCCGATCCGCTCGGATGGCATCCTCGGGGATCTTCATCTGGTGATAGAACTCGCCGATCAAGCGCAAGCTCGTCTCGATTCCAAGGTGGCGTGATCATGGTGCTCACCATTCCCGATGTCGATGCCGGACTCACGGCGGTTCTCCGGTCGCTGCCGGCGAGCTACATGGTCGTTGGCGAGGACCAGCCGACTGACATCGGCGTCCGCCATTGTGACGGAACACTCCTGCGGCCGGGGACGCGTGGAGTGTTGCACGTCGATCCCGACCCGACAACCGCGATGCTGCGCGACGAATCCAATGTGGCGATGGATGCGATGTGGCTCGAGGATCCGGCGCTCTTGGGGGCCCACGAATGGTTTGCGGATGCCCTGGAGGGTGCTCGCTTCGTGCAAGTAGACGCCGTTGTCCGACAGGCCTCTCGACGTTCTCGTGCCCTGGTCGCGGTCGCCGTGGCGCTTGGTCGCGTCGGGGGCATTGGTGACGTCCGTGTCACCGCGTTGCAGCCGAAGGCGACGATCATGCGAATGTCAGCCAGTGGAGTCATCGTCCTTGTGACAGTGGCGGTTTCCGACACTGTCGGCGGCGAGACAGCGTCGCTTCGCGTTGTGGGGACGGACAGTATCCTGCGTGTCGAGCTGCCCGACGGTGCGTCTGCGGCACCCGCGAGCGTGGCCAGGACAACGCGCGCGGGAACGGAGATCGCGCCCGCCATCTATGAATCTGCGCGGCGTGCGTTGTTGCGGCGACTTCACGAGGCCGCCACGGAAGGTGGACGGCTGGGTGACGACTATCGAAAGGCTGCGAGACTCATTGGTGATGCCGGCGGGTTGGGATGAACCGTTCAGGAGGCGGCGTCGTCAAGCAATGCGAACAAGCTGCCGTCGGTAAGGACGTGCTCGGCTGAGAGCTGGAGGGCGCCGCGGGTGCCAGCACCCAAGGGATTCGAGGAACGCACGACACGCAGGCTGTCGGTAAGTGCTGCCGAACCGGTCCGGTAGAGCGCCTCGCGGATGCCCGCGACGAGGTAGTCACCGGCGAAGGCGAGGCTTCCGCTCAGGACGAGCACCTCGGGATTGGTAGAGCTGATGCTGTAGACGAGGACTTCGCCGACGTGGCGGCCAGCATCGCGCAAAACGCGCGCGGCCGTTGCGTCGCCGCGAGTGACCAGCTGCATGACATCATCCAGTGACGAAGCATCGACCCCTTCATCGCGCAGAGTGTGCAGAATGGCGGGGAGTGTGGCGACCGCGGCGAGGCAGCCGACATTTCCGCACAGGCACTCCTTCGAATGATGGCGGGGCGTGGGGACGTGAGCGATCTCGCCGGCTAGTCCCTTCGCACCGCGCACCAGGCGTCCGTCCGCGATCGTGGCTGTTCCGACGCCGTCGGCGACGTGAACGAGCAGGAGGTCGTTCGTCCCCGGGAAGGACTCCATCCTCTCGCCGAGCGCCATGAGGTTTACGTCGTTCTCGAGGTGGACGGTTACCGCCAGTTCGGTCTCGAGCCACTCGTGGACGGGGTAGCCCATCCATCCTTTCAAACCCTTGGTCTGAAGTAGGCCGACGGCGTCGAGCGTCGCAGACATCGGCAGGCCCAGCGTTACTGACGCCAGTTCTCCGTGCTCGTCGTCCATTCCGGACAGAAGCGCCCGCAACGCCGCGGTGATGCTCGCGAGGATGGATTCGTAGTCGTCGGTGAAAGCCACCGGAACGGTCGTCTGGGCGATTGGCTGGGCGCCCAGATCGGCGATGGTGATCCGGCATGAGGAGTGGCCCAGCTCGATCCCGGCCACCGTTCGAACGCGGTCGTTCAGGGCGATCTTGGTGGTGGGACGGCCGCCCTCCGGGGAAAGTCGCCCAACGTCGCGAACTAGCCCGACGTCGCGAAGGGCATCCAGTCTCGACACGATTGTCGATCGGGAGAGTGCCGTCGCTCGGGCGAGTTCCGCGCGTGTCCAGGGCTGCCGGTCCATGAGCAATTGGAGGACGTCTCCGGCGGCGCTTCGCGGAGACCGAAGCCCGACTGTTGTGTTCGTCACCTTCCAGTTATCGCACAACGTCACAGTTTTGTCACGTCGTCAAACTCTTTTGTCGCAAATCTAGACAAATGATGTCGAATGCTGTTTCATGAGAGCCACGTCTCAACCAACGGAGGAACATCGTGACGGATCGCAAGGACGCGTCGGACGCCCAGACCACGGTCGGCATCATCGGCTGCGGCAACATCGCAGAGCGCTACGTGGTGGGAATGCGCCGCTTTCCTCAGCTGGTCATCGCCGGTTGCGCGGATGTGGACAGCGCGTTCGCTGAGTCACTTGCGGAGCGTGTCGGCATCCCGGCGTACGAGAGCGTGGAGCAACTCCTGGCCGACCCGGAGGTCGACCTGGTTGTCAACATCACGCCCCCCCGCGTGCACGAGACTGTGACCCGCTCGGCGCTCGTGGCCGGCAAGCACGTGTACGTCGAGAAGCCGATGACGACCGATCCGGACTCTGCACGCGACCTGTTGCGCGAGGCGGATCTGTCCGGGCTCCTGCTCGGCGCGGCACCGGACACGTTCCTCGGAAGCGCGGCACAGACCGCGCGCCGCGCCATCGACGACGGTGTCATTGGACGCCCCGTCGCCGCCGTCGCCTGCATCCGCTACAGCCGCGCGGAGGAGTGGCACCCGGATCCGACGTTCCTCTTTCAGCCCGGCGGCGGCCCGTCCCTCGATCTGGGCCCGTACTACGTCACCGGACTCGTGAACCTCTTCGGGCCGATCGCCGAGGTCAGCGCCTTCAGCAGGATCGGAACCGCCGAGCGCCCAGTGACCGCCGAGTCGCGCCGCGTGGACCGCATCACGGTGACCGTACCGACGCACGCCTCCGCGTCTCTACGATTCAGCGACGGCACGATCGCCACCGTGATCTCGAGCTTCGACATCTGGGACACCGACATGCCGTTCATCGAGGTCTACGGCGAGGCCGGGACGCTCCAGGTTGGGGACCCGAACGAGTACGACTCGCCGGTGCGTATCCGTCGTCATGAGGACGCAGAATGGACGGTGCTGGAGCCGGTGCTCGTCCCCACCGGGGAGCCGGAGACCCCAGTCCAGCTCCTCCGCGGCATCGGAGTCGCCGACCTCGCGGCCGCGATTGCCGGAGGCACACTTCGAGCCAGTGGGTCCCTGGCCCAGCACGTCCTCGAGGTCATCGACGCCTTCGATCGTTCGAGCGACCTCTCCGAGGTCGTGAAGATCGCCTCCACAGTTGACCGTCCCGCGCCTGTCGAACCGGCTCGTGTCGACGCCTACTGACCCTTCGAAATGCCCCCGACCTAAGGAATTCACTGTGACCGTTCGTGTTGGACTTCAGCTCTTCTCCGTCCGCGAGTCGCTCGCTCGGGACCCGTGGGGGACCCTTGCACAGCTCGCCGCCGCCGGCTTCACCCGTCTCGAGGCGGCAAACCACAATGCTCGGAATGACCCCGGCGTCGGATTCGGTGTCGCTGCCAACGAGCTACGCTCCCAACTCAGCGACCTCGGCCTCTCCATCGTCGGGTGTCACATCAACCCGCTCGAGCTGGACATCCTTCCGCGCGCACTGGACTATCAAGCCGAGCTGGGCAACAACCAGGTTGGCTGTGACATCGAGTTCTACCCGTACGGCGATCGCGACTTCGTCCTCCGCCGCGCCGAAATTTTCAACGAAGTCGGCGAACTCGCGCGCCAGCGCGGAATGCGGTTCTACTACCACAACCACTTCCAGGAGTTTCAGCGCTTCGGCGACGACTACGTGTACGACATCCTCCTGGACAACACGGACCCCGAGCTCGTCAAGCTCGAGATGGACACCTACTGGATGTACCGCGGCGGCCAGGATCCGATCGAATGGATGCGCAAGTGCGCTGACCGCGTCATCCTTTCGCACCAGAAGGATTTCCCCGCGAACGCGCCGCAGCCGCTGAACCTCTATGAAGGCGTCGTCTCGCCAACAGAAGACATCGACATGGCAGTTTTCGAACAGCGCAAGGACAAGCGGTCCTTCACCGAGATCGGCACTGGCGTGTTGCCGATTCAGGACATCGTCGACACGGTTGCGACGCTCCCGAACTTCGACTTCATGTTCCTGGAGCAGGACCACACCGCCATGGACGAGGTCGAGTCGGTGCGGACCAGCCATGAAGCGTTCGACTCCAAGTTCACAGGAGTCACCTGGAGCTGATCGCTCCAGCAACCCCGCGATAAGCAAGGACGCTTATGTTTCGAATGATTCTCGGCCGAGTAGCTCTGGCCATACCCGTGCTGTTCATCATCACAGCGCTCTCGTTCGTCCTGGTCTCGTTTATCCCCGGCAACGCGGCCACCACGATCCTCGGACAGAACGCCACACCGCAGAGCATTCAGGCGCTGAACGATCAACTCGGACTCAACAAGCCCGTCGCCGAACAATACCTGGGCTGGCTTGGGGCGGCTCTGCACGGTGATCTCGGGTCCTCGATCTTCACTGGAGACCCGGTGCTCGCGACCGTCCTCAACCGGATACCCCCGACGTTGTTTGTAGCGGGCTTCGCGACGATCGTGGCCGCGATCATCGGGGTCGCGCTCGGCACGATCGGCGCGGTTCGCGGCGGAGCGGTCGGCCGGGTTCTCGACATCCTCGGCATGGTTGGGATCTCGCTGCCGAACTTCTGGTTCGCACTGATCCTCGTTGTCTTCGTCTCCGGCCGGCTCGGTTGGCTTCCCTCACTCGGGTACACCGACCCGTCGGAGGACTTCGGAGCATGGATCTCGCAATTGATCC
>JBQCCO010000052.1:0-37718 GCA_051962155.1 Leifsonia sp.
GTCCTGGATGCGCCGAGCGTCGTCCTCCTGAACCAGTTCATCAAGGTGCCGCACCGCCGCATCCCGCTCACCCGCAAATCCGCACTGGAACGGTACGGCCACGTGTGCGCCTACTGCGGCAAGTACGGCGACACGCTCGACCATGTCATCCCGCGCGCCCGCGGCGGCACGCACACCTGGGACAACGTCGTCATCGCCTGCTTCCGCTGCAACAACGTCAAGTCGGACCGCCTCCTCGCCGACCTCGGCTGGAAGCTGCCCTTCGAGCTGAAGGAGCCGCACCTCAACATGGCCTCCCTGATCAGCATGCGCTGGAACGACCCCAACTGGGAGGAGTTCACCGAGCCCTGGCGCCGCCACGAGCTGCAACTCGCCGGCTGACGCGTCGCGCCGCTCGCGCGGGCGGGCCGACATTCGTGACGAATGTGCACTCTGGCTCGGTCTGAGTGAACATTCGTGAGGAATGTCCGCCCCAGCGATCGCCTCACCGCGGGGAACTACCGAAGCGGGAGGTCCCGAGGGAGCCTCCCGTTCGGCGGCCGGGTGTCCGGCAGCGGTGACACCCGGTCAGCCTGCGGTGACCTTGCGTCGGTAGCTCGCGATGGCGAAGCCGTAGGCGACGACGAGGATGCCGACGAGCCAGGCGAGCGCGATCCAGATGTCCCCACCCACCGGCTGCTGCTCGAACAGTGCCCGGATGGTGTTGACGATGGAGGTGACCGGCTGGTTCTCAGCGAACCAGGCCACCGGTCCCGGCATCGACTGCGTCGGCACGAACGCCGAGCTGATGAAGGGCAGGAAGATGAGGGGGTAGCTGAACGCGCTCGCCCCATCCACTGTCTTCGCGGAGAGTCCGGCGATCACGGCCAGCCAGGTGAGGGCGAGCGTGAACAGGACGAGGATGCCCGCCACCGCGAGCCACGCTCCGACCGACGCTCCCGTGCGGAAGCCCATGATGAGTGCGACACCGACGACGATCACGACCGAGACGACGCTGGCGATCACCGAGGTGAGCACGTGTCCCCAAAGCACGCTCGAGCGGGCGATCGGCATGGACTGGAACCGTTCGAAGATCCCGCCCTGCAGGTCGAGGAACAGCCGGTACGAGGTGTACGCGACGCCCGACGCGATCGTGATGAGCAGGATCCCGGGCAGCAGGTAGTTGACGTACGAACTGCTGGATCCGGTGTGGATGGCGCCGCCGAGCACGTACACGAACAGCAGCATCAGGGCGATCGGGGTGACCGCGGTGGTGATGATCGTGTCCGGGCTGCGCAGGATGTGGCGGAGCGAACGACCGGTGAGCACACCGGTGTCAGCGAGAACGTTGGTGGTCATCGTGCTTCCTTTCCGGAGGGGACGGCGCGCCCGGCGCTGTCCTCGTTCGTTGCCTCTTCGGCGGTTGCGGTTGCGCCGGCCTCGCCGGTTTCGTCGCTTTCACCGACCAGCGCGAGGAAGACCTCCTCGAGCGTCGGCTGCTTCTCGACGTACTCGACCTTCGCGGCCGGCAGCAGGCTCTTGAGCTCGGCGAGCGTGCCGTTCTGGATGATCGTCCCCTTGTGGAGGATGGCGATCCGGTCGGCGAGCTGCTCGGCCTCATCCAGGTACTGCGTGGTGAGCAGCACCGTGGTGCCCTGCCCGGCGAGGCGCTTGACCGTGTCCCACACTTCGATCCGCGCCTGCGGGTCGAGACCCGTGGTCGGCTCGTCGAGGAAGATGACCGGCGGGTCGCCGATCAGGCTCATCGCGATGTCGAGCCGGCGCCGCATCCCGCCGGAGTAGGTGGACGCCTTGCGCTTGCCGGCCTCCGTCAGCGAGAAGCGGGCGAGCAGGTCGTCCGCGATCGCACCCGGGTTCTTCAGGTGCCGGAGCTTGGCGACCAGGATGAGGTTCTCGCGTCCCGTGAGCACCTCATCCACTGCGGCGAACTGCCCGGTCAGGCTGATCGCCGCGCGCACATCGCCCGGCTTCTCGGCCACGTCGAGGCCGCGGACGGTGGCCGTGCCCGCATCCGCTCGCAGCAGGGTGGTCAGGATGCGGACCAGCGTCGTCTTGCCGGCCCCGTTCGACCCGAGCAGGGCGAAGATGCTGCCCGCCTGCACGTC
Source organism: Leifsonia sp. (assembly GCA_051962155.1). GTDB lineage: Bacteria > Actinomycetota > Actinomycetes > Actinomycetales > Microbacteriaceae > Leifsonia. The sequence goes on from JBQCCO010000052.1 coordinate 2,106, forward strand.
GAAGTCCACTCCGTGGAGCACCTCGACATCCTTGAACGACTTCTGGATGCCGCGGACGCTGATTGCCGCGGTGTCCGTCATGGTCGCGCTCATTGGTTCTCCTCCTTTTCCGCCTCCTGGACAGCCTTCGTGAGGCGTGCCCGCTCCTTGTCGATCCACTGCGTGCCGCCGTAGGACTGGGTGAACGTCTCGGCGAAGCCCACCGGATCTTCCCCGACGATCGCGCTGATCGGCGTCCCGTCGACGGCCGCGCGCTCCCACAGGTCGGCGAAGTCGCCGAGCATCAGGATGAGCGTGTCCCCGTCGGTCAGGCCGCCGTAGTACATGAAGTAGCGCTCGAACGCCTTCGCGGCGCCGCGGTACGGCTCCGGCAGGGCCTCCAGGCGGGCCTTGTACTGCCGGTACTGCTTCTTCTGCTCGAGGGAGCCCGTGAGCGCCTCGATCCACTTCGCTGCCATGGTCAGTTGTCCCCTTCGCGGAGCTGTGCAATACGTTCTGTGAGGAAGCCCCACGTCCTCCAGAACTCTTCGAGGTAGTCACGACCCCGGGCGTTGAGGGAGTACACCTTGCGCGGCGGTCCCTTCTCGGACGGCACCTTCTCGACATCCACGAACCCTCGCTGCTCGACGCGCACCAGGAGGGCGTAGATGGTGCCCTCTGCGATGTCGGCGAACCCCTGGTCGCGCAGCCACGACGTGATCTCGTACCCGTAGGCCGGCCGTCGCGCCAGGATGGCGAGGACGATGCCCTCCAGCGTCCCCTTGAGCATCTCGGTCTCTTGCTTGCCCATGGGACCCTCCAACTAGTCAGTGTTGCTGATTACCGGTACATAGTAAGCATGAGTACCGGTAGATAGCAAGACTGAATAGTGGAGTTTTTTTGCGGGATGGAGGGGAGGGGTTCTGTAGACTCGGTGGGCCAGCCTCTGTAGCTCAATGGAAGAGCAGTTCCGTCCTAAGGAAACGGTTGGGGGTTCGAGTCCCTCCAGGGGCACTTGTCGGGTGCGGCAAAAGGTGCTGCTCTGGGATGGTTTCCTGGCACGCAAGGACCGGTGGTTTTCGTTTTTGCCCACAATTTGCCCTCCGGAACGACGAACGCTCTAAGAACCTTTTAGCGTCGTGGTGGTCGCGCGGCGAGCCTCATTGGGCCGCGGGCAGTGTAGCCACAGCGCGCCGAACCGGGGTTATGCGTGGGCGCAGCCGGATAAGTTCCCGATTGGCAAATGAGCCAAGGCACATCCGCCTCACACCTGAGCGTCATCGGCGGCGACACGCCGAGACATCATTGGCAGCCCCTGTCATAGTCAAGTCCTAAATGCTCGTGGCGTAACCCGAATGGGTGCGTTGCTTGTGCTGGCGATCCACCGCTATCGTTCTAGCGCTGCGTGTTGCAGTGCAGGAATCCACCATCGATCCAAGGAATCGGAAACCATTTGAACGCACATCGAACGAGAGGAGCCCAACGTTATGAGCATCACGACGACAGCCACCCAGCAGCCCAAGGACTTCGAGCAGCGAGCTCCGGAGTCCTTTTTTGTTGCCCTCTGTGACTGTGATGAGTCTTCATTTGTCTATGGATACGGATGCATCCATCCACTTCATCTGGTGACGACGTCGGCATCGGGTGCGCCGGCCGAGGACGGGGGTGACCGATCATGACGTCGGGTCCGATTCGTCCGTGGGTACGAGTCGCCATCCTTCTTGTGGCAGTCACTTCGCTTGGACTGATCGCTTGGACCAAGACTGGCAAATTCATTCCGAGCCACCCCGCAGACGCATTGCTTCTACAGAGCAGCATCCTTCTGGTCGTGCTCGGGTCATTGATTCTGGAGAAGTACTTCACGGCTCCCGGTGATGCGCTCGTGAATTCCCTCACGGCATTGATTACGATGCTTCCGCTTTTGCCGTTGCTTGCGCCGGAGTCGCTGGCGATTTGGGGTGTTGTAGCTACATATCTCGGAGTCGTGATGGCAGCTTCTGCCGCCTGCTTAACACTCCAGTCTCAGTCCAACCGGACAAGGGGACGGCGCACCATGGCGATTGTTTACCTCATTGCATCAAAATTTGGTCGAGCGCGCGTGGTCTTCTCCGTTGTGTTCTTGGCCTCTCTCTTCTTTTTCGCCTCAAGCCGTTCGAGTCTTGCCTTAGCGCTGCTGGTCTTCTGGGGGTTGTACCTTGCGATCTGGCCCCTCGGCATTCCGCAGCTACTCAGTCGGCTTCGCCTAGGTCAAGAGGCGCGCGACAAGTTGGTAGGCCATCTTGATCGGGTTGATAGCCCAAACCTGGCTAGAGTCGCTCTCGCAGCTGCGGGGTCGTGGCCGATCGAACCTGAGTCCGTGGTTCTTGCGCATCTTCCCGACGGCTCGAGCCGGTGGTGTGTGCCGCTATTTCGCGAGAATCGTAGTGATGGGGTTTGGGCGACGTTTGCCATTTCTGACAGCTTGTGCACAAAGGCGGGCCGCGCTGGCACGCTAGTTATTCCACATGACGTGGCAGGACCAAGCCGGTCGGATCTGATTCAGGAACTTACCGGGGGCCTGGCACATGAGGTCGCCGGCGTGGTCCGCGAGTCCTCGACGCTCACTTATCTGCGGGTCGAGATCCTTCCAAATCAACTCGTGGGATCTGGGCAAGTGCTAGTTGTCCCTGTCGCTGACGAGCTTGTCTATTTCCAAGTGTCTGGAATGGAGACTTCTGAGGAACCATTTGGTGGTTTGCACTATGGCTCGCAGATTGCGACCGCGGTACAGATCGGTGTGCTGCGAGGAGAGCGATTCCATCGCTATGACTATTTGCCTCCGATGAACGCGTTGGCCTATTTCGCGGCTGTGCCGCCGGTCGAACCTGAGCTGGAAGGCCTCTTTCCACTCGGCGATGTGCCAGGCACGGGCGTGATGCTTTACGGCAACTTCATCGACCAAATGGAGTCCCACACGGCGATCCTCGGTGCGACCGGTACAGGAAAGACCGAGTTTGCGTTCGATTTGATTCGCTATTCGGTTGCGAACGGAGTGAAGGTAATTTGCCTCGACCTGACGTCTCAGTACGCACCACGCCTTGCGGACCTTTCGCCGAAAGAGCTTTCGATTCCAGGCGCGAAAGCTACCGAACTCGGCGAAAAGCTCTTCGACGCGGAGACAGGAGCATATGGCGCAGGTGCAGAGAAGAAGATTCTGGCGAGTTTTGCCAGTGGCCTTCGCTCAGATATCCGCATCACGCTGGAGAAGTTCTATCAAGACGATGGTGGAGCGCTAGGTCTGATCGAGTTGACCGAGATCTCGAACACCAAGGCGACCCTCTGGATCACAGAAATCTACTTGAGCACTTTGCTCGAACTGGCCAAAGAAGGGGCGACGAGCGGTCAAAAGACCCTTGTCGTTGTGGAGGAGGCGCACACTGTGATGCCGGAGGCTGCCTTTGCGGGGCTTGGAGACTTCGACTCCAAGGGAACCATTGCCAAGATCACGCAGATAGCGCTCCAAGGCCGCAAATACGGTGTCGGTCTCCTCATACTTGCTCAACGAACTGCCACAGTTAGCAAGTCGGTACTGACGCAGTGCAACACGGTGATCTCCTTCTCGTGTATCGACGACACCAGTATCAACTTCTTGAAGAATGTGTTCGGATCGGCGGTCGCTGAGGGGCTGCCCAGCTTGCCCCGGCTTCGTGCTGTCGCCGATGGCTCCTGGATTGAGGCGGAGCTGCCGGTCGCCTTCGACGTTCCATTTGACGCCCAAAAGGCCGAACGGAAGGACTGGGCATCGCAGCTTGCAGCACGAGACGCGTTGGTCAAGGGCACGGACGCGAACAACCCTGATCCTGAGACGCCGTTCTGAGTGTCCGTCGAAACGAGCCTTCGTCCATCACGAGCTGGTGACCCGACGCGCCCTCGCGACATGATCGTCACTCGGTCCACAAGCTCCCACGGCTTTCCGACAGAACCCGTTCGTTAAGTCGATCAGCGACTGATCCGAGGTCATCTTCCAAAAGGTCGGCTTAAATATCGAGCGTCATCGCAGCCGACTTGTGCCCGAGCATGCGCTGGAGCGCTTTGACGTTGGCGCCGGCGCTCACGGCCAGGGTCGCTCCGGAATGTTTCAGGTCGTGCGGAGTCATGTGCTCGAGTTCGGCACGGATAGCAAACATCCGCAACCGTCAGGCTCGGCTCGAGCCGTTGAATCTGGCGTCGGTACAGGTGGGGCGGCTGCGTAGCCTGAGGCAATCCCGCCTGGAGCAGCAATCCTTGGCGCATTTGGGGCTATGGAACAGGAGACGCGTCGAATGGAGCATGCTGCTATCCCCGATATGAGTTTGAACCAGCCGGCAGGGGATTCATTCATTTGGGCAAAGCAAAGCGATACCAGCTTGCGTCCTTGAGCCACGGTCATCGGCGAGCACGCCCGCGAGATCGCGATAGCTGAGATCAAGCGTTCCAACAGCACGCGGAGGAGTACAAGATCTAGCCGAGAGCCACCTCAGAGTCGAACTGTGTTCGGTCGTCCTCACGGCGGAGCAGTTCAAGTGCCGGATACAACTGCCGATCGTTCAGCACCAACTCGATTCGCCGGCTCATCTCCGGTTGCATTACGGTCTGCGGAGTCGCCGGTTCGTGCTCGGCTGAGTCCTCCTTTTGAGCGTGATAGACCCGGTTGTTCTCGAACCACATTTCCATGAGAGCGTCAGAATTAAGCTCGGCGAGCTCTTCAATCGAGAGAAGCGGCGTCGCGAAGCGGCGCAGATACACTGAGAGCGTCTCGCCCGCCGCCGTAGCCTCGGCCGAATACTGCGCAATTTCATCGGACGTGAACCGAGGTCGGAGCGGATCGACGTGCGGTTGAAAGCTCGTGAGCCATCGGACGGGAACGCCAGTGAGCTGCGCCCATGCAATCAAGGTCCGCTGGTCGGGGCTTACACGCCCATTGAGCCAGTTGCCGACTGTATTGCGGGACACGCCAAGGCTGGCTGCAATCGACTGGACCGTAAGGCCTTCTGTCGATCGTAGGGCTTTCCTCATTGCGTCTGAGACGTCCCAAGCGGGAGCAGGTCTCGTGAGCCGCGTGCTTTCCATGATGACTATTCTGCATAGTTTTTGTGCATTGCACAATAGGTGCTAGACATGCACATCTGCCTCCCGCCATTTGTTGTTTCGGGGAGCGTCCGAAGATCGATCCTTCTCCGGATTCGAATCTGTATCAGCGCCAGTAAACGAGGCCGAATTCACCCGCTCGGCAGGAACGGGAGAGTTGCCCGTGCGTCACTGCAGGCAGACCGCTCGCCGGGAGGGCTGCCTCAGAGTCCGACCTGAGCGACTGCATAGGCGGCCTGTTCTGGCGTGAACTTATTGCCATAGGCCGAAGTGAGTTGATCGAGCAGCGAGTCGTGCGAAAAGCCTTGTCCGTCTGACATGTACGACTTGGCAGCCAGGAGCGCCTGCGCATTCCAGTCTGGGTTCAAGGAGTTGACGGCAACGGTGGCGTCAGGCAATGAAAACCCGTTTCCGTAGGTAGAGGTCAGCTGATCTAGAAGCCCTTGGTAGCTGAATCCCTGGCCGTCGGACAAGTAGCCCCTGGCGGCAAACACTGCCTGCTGCTGTGCAGCCGTAAGCGCGGGTGCAGCGGGAGGAGTTGGCGTTGACGGGGCGGCCGCCTTGAGTGTCGAAGTCTTCACCACAGTCAGGCTCACCCTTGTACCGGCCTTCACCCGTGAGTTCGCTTTCGGCGACTGCTTGGTGACCGTCCAATCCTTTGAAAGGACGACAAAACTTCCCTTGGGTGGGCTGTAGTGATACGACAGCCCGGCCTTCTTCAGTGCGTTCTTCGCGACGTACGCAGTCTTGCCGGTGACCTTTGGAACGACCTTGGTGCCCGACGCGGCAGCTGCAACGTGCTCAGCGGATGTTGGGTGCGGGCTTGCCGCGGTGGCGGCGGAGACAGGGCTAACGAGAAGGACTGCGGCAGCCAACGCTGCAACGGCGAGGACCTTGTGACGAGGGACCAATTCGCGGGAAAAGAGCATTTGCGTTCCTTCAGCTTTGACTCAGTTGAACTTAGCGTTCCCTATGAAATCGACATACACCCCAGTCGGAGGGCCTCGGGAACCGGTGCCGCCATCGACTGCCATCTTCCGCGAACGCTTACCTCCGTTCGCGGGCGTAGGTTAGTGGCTGCGACATAGGTCGAGCGGGAGTTAATCGCCAGGCAGCAGGCGGGGTCACTTACGTCGCCGCGCCACCGAGCTCCTTGTCGACTGGAGGCGAACGGTGCGGAAGCCAGCTCGCCCTACCGCGACGATGCCAAGAAGCATTAGCAGGGGCTTCCACGCCAGATAGACGGAAGGTAGTAGGCAGGACGCAGGGGAGAGGCAAGGCTGATTGGCGATGCCTCGAAAAACTAGTATCGCAATGACGACGAACGCCGTCGCGCACCACAATCGCACCATCTCGGGGAAAGCGGACCGCCTCGAAGCTGTTGTCGTCGCAGTAGTTTGCCTCGTCTGTCGCCGCGTTGTGTTTGGCGCGGCCCGGGGTTGCGGTTCGGGACGCGAAATTGTGACGCGAGCGGCAAGCCGTTCGAAACGCTGCATGACGCGCAGAGTGTCGGCCGCCCTCGGGTCGACGTGCCATGTCATGGGTTCCTCTGCTGCGAGCTTGATCAGTTCGATCTTGGTCTGACTCACTTGGGCCGGCTGAGCTATCAACCAGGCAACGACGTTCCGGGCGTCAAGGACCGACACGCTTCGGTTCAGTCCAGCGCGCCCGTCTTTAATGGCCCGAGAATCCAGAACTGCGATCACCGGCGTCACCGGCACCGGGAACCCGACCTTGCCCGAAAGGCGGCGGCTCACATCGAGTGAGTCCCCTTGTGCCGCCTTGAGATGGTGCGTATTGGCATTGTTCACACGAAGTACGTGATCGCCGATCCAGATCGACGCTCCGGCATGGTGCTTCGTGTTGATCGCGAACACACCGCCGGGCCCAATCACCAGATGATCGACATCCTTGGTGTCCGCTCCAATCGGCACAGAATGTCTCACGAACCATTCCGGGCCAAGAGCGCCGAGGAACTTACCTACTTCGATCTCGCCGAGTGCCCCTTGGTACCAGGACCATGCATCGGGGTGCAGAGATGCGCGTTTCTCGGCGCGAAGTGACGGGTCAGCGTCCTCCGCGTCAGCTTGAACTTGCAAGCACTTCAGCGCGACAGCGTACCCCGCTGGCCGGGAAGAGAGTGCATTGATTCCCGCGAAATCGACCTGGTGATCCGCGATACTGCGCGGTGTGCCGGGAGCGCCATCATTCATGATGGCCGACGTTATCCGACAAAGGCGGTGAGGGGCTCGCCCCCGAGAAGGGCACGGCGGCGTTACCGACCCGCTAGGGTCTGTCCGTTCGGTTGGGTACTCGGCACGGCTGACAAATCTCGACCTGCGAATCCTCACGTGAGACTCGTGAGCGACGTAGGCTTCGCGCAACTCAATCTCGACGGACAAAAATGAATGCATTTCGGTATGCTGCCGTTCGAGGGGGACGCCAGTGTCACGATTTTTCGGAACGCCTAAGGGCGTGCTTGAAGGACAGTGGTTTGCCTCGCGCGAGGCTCTCCGCGCCGCAGGCGTCCACGCACCACGACAGGCAGGCATTTCCGGAACGAAGGCTGACGGAGCAGACTCCATCGTCGTTTCTGGTGGGTACGTCGACGACGAGGACTTCGGCGACTACGTCATCTATACCGGGCACGGGGGCAGGGACCCGAGGACCGGTCGGCAGATTAGAGACCAGTCGCCAGACGCCTCCGGGAACGCCGGCCTGATCACTAGCTGGCTTGAAGGGCTGCCAGTCCGAGTGACCAGAGGAGCCAACAGGGACTCCATTTTCGCTCCCAAGGCGGGCTATTCGTACGCGGGCCTCTTCACGGTGACTGGCCATTGGCCCGAGGCCGGTAGGGACGGTTTCGTAGTTCAGCGTTTCCGGCTCGATGCACTAGATGGCAATTACGATCGCGAGACTGGCGGTGTTATTGAGGCAGATCCGGCATTCTCAACGACGACCATCTCGCGACGCATTCGAGACTCAGGCGCCGCACGGCGAGTGAAGAGACTGTACGACGATTCGTGTCAGATCTGCGGCACGAGAATCGTGGGCGCTCAGGGTCGCAGCTACTCGGAGGGAGCGCACGTTCGCCCGCTGGGCCTCCCGCATCTGGGCCCGGACATGGAGTCGAACTTGTTGTGCCTGTGCCCCAACCATCACACCCAACTGGACATCGGCGGCATCGTCATTTCGGATGATATGCGAGTGATGTCGGTGGATGGCGTCGAAGTTGGGAAGCTGGCGTTCCGTGGCACGCATCGACTGGATCCGCCGAACCCCCGGTATCAGCGGGGACTTTGGGTCGCGGATCAAAACTAGATTTGCAAGAAGTACATCGCTTGTGTTCGGCCGGCCAGCGCGTCACGAAATCGTAAGCGCAGCCGAGCCGGCGAGGATTCTTTCATGGCTTTCTACGACCACGCGATCATCTAGCTGTTCGCAGCTGAAGCGAGACGTCGTCAAGCAGGTCAGCGTACCGTCTGTGCGGAGTTGTGCCCGAGCATGCGCTGAAGGTCTCAGACATTTGCTCTAGCACCGGAGGCTATGCTCGCGGCGCCGCATTTGAGGTCGTGCGCGCAGGTCAGTTCAGCTCGTAAGACCTTCTGGTGAAAGCTTCGACCTGCTCCCAGTGTGCTTCATCGCTGATGCGTAGCTCGAGGTCTCCCGTGCTGAAGTGCCCGATTTTGGACACGTCGCGGGTGAATCCGGCTTCGAGCTGAATGGACTGTGGATCCAATTTCAGATAGATAAGTAAGTTGCCCGAGGAGGGGTGAACTTCAACGCAGGCGAAATTCTTCAGCCTGCGGAAGGCGAAGTAAAGAGATCGCTCGTTCTTGACGACATCGTCTCCGAGCGACAACGCAAAGAGTTCGAATCGTCGGTAAAGGGCCGTGAGGGCAGGGTCCGCTTGGGCAAGAAGGTAGGCAACATTTTTTGACTTCGTGCGGTCAGGCTGAGGTGCGGATGAGTTTAGTCGTGGCGCGTGCGACGCCCCAAACGCTGTGTCCGTGGTCACTGATGTCACCAGCTCGATTGCGAGCAGCCCCGAGCCAAAGTCCCGATAACGAACAAGCTCCACGTTTCGGTTGATCTGACGTACCGCATGCTCGTCGTAGCGGGTGAAATCGTTCGCCACACAGATGAGTCGCGGCGCCGACCAGTCAATCGCTTCCGCAACACTTGCGCCGAGTACCTTCAGGACAAGGAGTTGAAACTCCGCACGATGGTCCATCAACCAGTCCAAATAGAACAGACCTTGGTTGATGACATTCTCGTTAGTCGTGCGCTTGTACTCGAAAATGACGGGTGAGCCGTTTTCGTCAAGGCCGAGGGAATCGATTCTTCCTCGATGGACCTTGCCGGTTGAGTACTCCGTCGCCAAGAATCTGACCGCGAACATCGTCGACATGTTTTGCTCGATCACCACTTGGAGGTCACGCTCGAGCGCCATCGTCCTAGAGGCGTGCTCGAGAGCCTGCCCTCCTTCAATTGTGAAGAGTTTGAGGTCACTCACGACGCCCGATCAACCTCCGCCGCGGCTTCCCGCAGCTTCTCGTAGAGGCCGGCTTGCAAAAGGATCTTCGTCAGCCGGTTCAGGTCCTCAAGTTGTAGGACGGCGTTGCTCGCTCGTTCCAGGCCTTCGCCTGCGGCGTAGCGGATCTCGTCTAGTTCAGCCGGGATTGTCGGTGAGCTGGCGAAGTCGGCCTCAGTATTCGACATCGCCTGGGCCTGAAGGCGAGGGTTGTTTACAGTGTGGCGGAAGAAGGATTCGAAGGCGGTCACCTGGTCTTCCTCCGCCAGCCCCGAGCCGCTGAAGAGCTCGTTGATCTGGGCGATGATCTCACTCAGCCATCCGTACTTCGTTTCCCGCGCCTGAGCGGAGCCCGCGCTGGTGAGCCCAGCAAGTTCACCGGCCTGTCCAGAGGTGAGATGCAGGTTGCGGGCGTCTTGCCGGCGGAGTCGATAGTGGGTCAGCACGACGTCGTCGAGGTTGAGCACGCGGACGTCGTCGCTGTCATTCTCGATGACATTGCGGTATACGCGGAGGAAGATCGCCCACTTTTCGACGCGGGTGTCGCCGTAATTGATGATCTGAGAGAGGAAGTCGTACGCGCGCACAAACGAGTTCACTGTTGCGCGGAAGTCCTGCAATCGGGCAAGTTCGAGATTATCGTCCGCCTCTTCGGCGGCCCGCCACCGGTCCCAGAACACGTCGCGGGAGGTTTTCACGCGCGAGTAGAGCGTGTTATGGCTGTTCTTGGTCAGCCACGCGTCCACGACTTGCTCGACATCGTGCTCATCGATGATGTGCATGCCTTCGAGCTTGCCCAGCATGTCGTGGATTACGTCTGGATCGGAGGGGGTCTCGAGCTGGGCGTCCTCGTAGTACACCTGGAACGCTTCCAGGATGTCGGTGGGGTCGTTGACGAAGTCGACGATGTACGTGTTCTCTTTGCCCGGGATCACCCTGTTGAGGCGGGAGAGCGTTTGCACCGCCGTGATGCCCGAGAGCTTCTTGTCGACGTACATGCCAACAAGCAGCGGCTGGTCAAAGCCGGTCTGGAACTTATTCGCAACGATCATGACCTGGTACGTGTCACCCGCGAACGCCTTTTCCAACGACCGGCCGAACAGTCCCGGATTCAGATTGGTCTCGGTGAATTCCTCCGGTCCCGAGTCTGGATCCAACACGGATCCGGAAAACGCCACCAGGGTGCCGAGGTCCTCGGCAAGATCGTTCTCGGCCAGATATTCGTCGATGGCGAGCTTGTACCGCACTGCCTCTTTCCGTGAGGCAGTGACCACCATTGCCTTCGCCCGGCCGCCAAGTTCGGATTGAACGTTCGCGCGGAAGTGCTCGACGATGACAGCGACCTTCTGAGCGATGTTGTAAGGGTGCAGCCGCACCCAACGCATCAGCTCACTGTTCGCCTTCTGCTTGTCCACCTCGACATCGCCGTTCTCGGTCTTCGCGTGGGCGACGTTGAAGGCGAGGTCGTACGGCATGTAGTTCTTGAGCACGTCGAGGATGAAGCCTTCTTCGATCGCCTGCTTCATCGAGTACAGGTCGAACGGTCCCGGCTGCCCGGTCGAAGGATCGGGTCGACCGAATAGCTCGAGGGTCTTGCCCTTCGGAGTGGCGGTGAAGGCGAGGAATGAGATGGTGCCCACGCCGACCTTGCGTGCCATCAGGTCCGTCAGGACATCCTCTGCGTCTACCTCGCCGTCATCGGAATCGGCGGCGCCGGCGGTCAGCAACTGCTTGAGCGATGCGGCCGCCTCGCCCGACTGGGAGGAGTGCGCCTCGTCGGCGATGACCGCGTACTTCTTGCCGCGCAGGCTCTCGTTGCCTGCGATCGCGTCGAGCGAGTGCGGGAAGGTTTGCAACGTCACGCCGATGATCTGCTTGCCCGTAAGTAGCGCTTCGGTGAGCTGCTTCGACTTGGACGCGTCGCCGCCGTTGGTGATCGGCTGGAACACGCCAGGCGTCGTTTCGAGCTGCTCGACCGCCCGCCGCAGTTGCCCGTCCAGCACCTGCCGGTCGGAGACGACGATCACCCCGTCGAAGACCTTCGAGCCGTCCTCGCGGTGCAGGGACGCCATCCGGTGTGCAGCCCACGCGATCGAGTCCGTCTTGCCCGACCCTGCGGAGTGCTGGATCAGGTAATTGTGACCAGGGCCCTCTGCCCGGGCAGCCATTTCGAGCTTGGTGACAGCTCGCCACTGGTGATAGCGGGGGAACCGCAGGGACTTGGCGTAATTCACGGCGCCGGTGATCGGGTCCTGACGTTCTTCGAACCGGTAGTGAACGAACCGACCAAGCAGGTCAAGCCAGGTGTCTCGCTGGAGAGTCTCCTCCCAGAAGTACGCGGTCGGACTTGTGCCGGCAATCGGCGGGTTACCGGCACCGTTGTTGCGGCCGCGGTTGAAAGGGAGAAAGAAAGTGTTCGCGCCGTCGAGCTTGGTGGTCATGTAAATCAGCTCGTTCGAAACCACAAAATGAACGAGCGCGCCGCGACCGAACTCCAGCAACGGTTCGCCTGTGGGGTGCCGATCCTGTGCATATTGCTTCAACGCCGCCTTCGCGTTCTGCGTCAGGTCTGTCTTCAGCTCGACTGTCGCCACCGGGATTCCATTTACGAATAAGACAAGATCTAGACGGTTGCCGTTCCGTGTCGAATATTCGACCTGCCGCATCACTCGTAGCCGATTCGCCCCATACCTGGCCCCCGTCGCCTCGTTGAAGGACGTCGCGGGTCGTCCCTGGAAAAGACTGAACTTCGCTGGTGTCATCGCGACCGACCGTTTCAGGACGTTGAGTGTACCGCCGCTATTCAGGGGGTCCGTGGACGCAACCTTCGCAACACGGTCGAGTAGACGTTCCACGGCCTGGGTGCGCTGCAAGCCCGACGCGTCGGGCTTCACTACCTTTGCGAACTCCTCGGGTTGCGTTTCGCTCAGCCAGGCGAGCAGGTCGGCGGAAAAGAGGGCGCGCTCACGGTCGTAGCCATCGTCATTCGGCGAGTACTGCCAACCGTGAGCGGCCAGGTACTCGCAAAGCTCCGTCTCGAACACATCCTCGTGCTGTATTCCCACCGGCTATTGCCCCCTCACGCGCTCGCGCACGTCGATCTTTCCCGTTACAGCCGCCGAAATCAGCGCGGCGCGACGCTCTTGCAGCAACGCGATCGCTATTCGCGCGTCCTCGATCGAACCGTCGACGTTGGCGCACTCGTTGGTGAGATACTCAGCGACTTGCTCCTGCTCGACCGTAGGGGGCCACGCGAGAACCAGTCTCTCGAGCTTCTCGGCGGTGAGATGGGCGATTGTGGATTTGTTCGCGACCATATCGAGAACTCCCGCGAAGCGCAGCGAGTCAAGTGCATAGCCAGCGAAGCGCGTCGATCCTTGGCCACGCGTCCGAATACGGTTGACAGTCTTCTGAAATCCCCAATTGGGCATGTCATTCGCTATGTGTGCGTTAACGCCGATGGCTCCGCCTTCGACAACCAACAAGTCGCCGCGCCTGATTGAGAATTGACGTTGCTCTCGCGCGGTAAAGGCCATTGTGTTCGCCGTAGTGATGTCGAGCCCAGCCTCTTGGATGTTTGCTGCGCGGACATAGGGAAGTGTGCTGGCGCCCGGAGCCGCAGCCTTTCCCTCGTCCAGCATCTTCCCGAGGGTGACATCGAAATACCGGGAAAGCCGGGTTACTTTCCAATCCGCTGGGACTTTGCCAAGCCAATCGACTCCGCTGTCCTTCATGGGCGAGTTTGGGTTCAGGCCTTTTGTTACTGCGCGCGATATCGTTGCAGCGCGACGCTCGGCGAGCAGGCGGATCAATTCCTCTTGATCGCGGATGAACGCGTCGATCTCTGCTGTCTCGTGATCCAGGACTTCGGCAATCGCGCGCTGCTCATCTGGCGGAGGAAATGCCATGCGTATTGTCTTCATTGCTGACCAACGAGTGCTCCAAAGGTCTGCAACTATGCCCGAACCGTGGCGATAATACTCTTCCTGAAACCCTTGACTCCGCAGTAGATAGTGCGCGAATCGCCCGTCCAAATCGTGCGGGACTAGCACCGTCGTGATGACAGAGACACTGCCGTCTCGATCGCTTACGCCAGCAGAACCTCTGCGGTCCGACCTGCTGTTGATAGCAAGATCGCCCCGCCGGACAAGTTTGCGAGCGTCCCCATTGCCCGTCTTCGCGACGTTTTTCAACTGCGGAAGAATCCCATCGCGGGTGACGGAGAGAGGTGGGTATTCTGCGTCGCTTACTGTCGTGTTTCGCTCGCGAAATCGATGTGCCAGCGGCTCAATGTCCCAGGTTGAAGGAACCTTGCCAAGCCATTCGACGCTGCTGTCAACCTGGTCCATATGTGCCCTCAGGCTTCTCACGACTCAATCCGTTCAAGGCGAAAGCGAATGCGGCCGAACACTGCTTCGAGGTCAGCATCGATTTCGGCGAGCGGGCGGGGCGGCACGTATTCGTAAAAGTGGCGGGTGAAAGGGATTTCGGCACCTTCCCGGGTCTTTGATTCGTCGACCCAGGCGTCTGGCGCAAAAGGTAGGACCTCACGGCCGAAGTAGGCATGAATGTCGTCGACCCACGGGACGTTTTCGGTGTCCCGCAAACTGCTGTCCGCCTCGGGCCGGCCCTTGGCGTCGGTGCAGACGTCCGCGGTATCGTCCTGCTCGCTAAGTGCGAGTAGGACCGCCTTCATCGCAGGGACCGCGAGGCTGAGCTCGGCGGCCGCGAGCGCTCGCTTAAGCTCTGCTTGGAACTCGCGGCGGTTCTTCCAGACTCGGGTCTCTCCTATGCCGTCAAGTGCGAGACGTAGGTGCTCTTTGTCGCTCTTGCTGAGTTTGGCGACCGCCTTGTCCTCGAACACCGCGCCAACGCGGTCTGCGGTGGCGGCGAAGTTCAACCGGAGTGGCCGTTCGACGGTGATTGTGCGGTATAGGAACACTTCCCGGTCGAAGATCTTCGAACCCGGCGCTTCGAGAAAATCCCCGTATTGGCGCACGATGTCTGCAACGTCGTCCCGGCCGAGTTCGTTGCGTTTGGAGCCGAGGCCCTTGCGCATCTTCCGAAACTTGTTGCTCCCGTCAATCAACTGCACTTTGCCGGCTCGGCTCGGGTGCTTGTCAGTGGTGAGCACCCAGATGTAGGTGGCGATGCCCGTGTTGTAGAACATGTCGGTTGGGAGCGCGATGATCGCTTCGAGGTAGTCGCGCTCGAGGATCCACTTGCGGATGTTCGATTCACCAGATCCGGCACCGCCGGTGAAGAGCGGGCTACCGTTGAGGACAATCGCTGCACGGCCGCCCGCCGAGTCCGCGCTCTTCGGCCGCATCTTGGAAATTAGATGCAGCAGGAAAAGCATCGACCCGTCGGACACGCGAGGTAGCCCAGGACCGAACCGACCGGCGAACCCGCGCAGGTTGTGTTCCTCAGTGACGTGCTTCTGCTGCTTCTTCCAGTCCACACCAAAGGGTGGATTAGAGAGGCAGTAGTTGAACGTCGACCCCTGGTGTCCGTCATTGAGGAGCGTGTCACCGAAGACGACCGCGTCCACCGACTGACCCTTCACGGTCATGTCGGCTTTGCAGATGGCGTACGACTGCGGGTTGATCTCTTGCCCGGCGAGCGTGAGTGTCGCTGTCGGATTCATAGCACGAACGTGATCTTCCGCAACCGAGAGCATGCCGCCGGTGCCGGCCGTGGGGTCGTAGATGGAGCGGACGACGTTCGTCTTCGACAATGCATGGGCGTCGGGGGCGAGGAGGATGTCCACCATCAACTCGATCACGTCGCGTGGGGTGAAGTGTTCACCGGCGGTCTCGTTGGAGGCTTCCGCGAACTTGCGGATCAGCTCCTCGAAGATGTGCCCCATCTCTTCGTTGGGTACGGCTTGCGGAGAGAGGTCCACTGCGGCGAAGCGCTGGGCTACCAGAAACAGCAGCCCGGCGTCGGCGAGTTCAGCGAACCGGTCGCTGATCTTGTACTTGTCGAAGATGTCTTTGACATTCTCCGAGAACCCGCCCACGTAGTCCAGCAGGTTCTCTGTGATGTTTTCTGGGTCGCCCAGCACCGACCGAAGGTCGTAGCGGGAGGTGTTGAAGAACGAGTACTGGTGCCCCGCACGTGCCTTTAGCAGCGCCGGACGAACAGGGACGTCCTTCGCGCGGGCGTCTTCGACGACCTCCAGTACTTGCGACTTGTTCGGCGCGAGGACCGCATCCAGTCGACGCAGCACGGTGAAGGGCAAGATGATGTCCCCGTACTGATGTGCCTTGAAGCTGCCGCGAAGGAGATCCGCGATCGACCAGATGAATGTTGCGTGGTTGTTGCTCAAGCTAGCGAAGCCTTCCAGTGAGTTGCCTTGCCCTACGTAGTTTGGCAACGCTTCAGTACACACGGTATCGCCCCTTCGGGGCAGGGAGCTTAGCGGGCTTAGGTTCAAGGGGAGCCGCCGATTTGGGGCGGCGGGCACAGCGCATCCAAGCTCAAGTCAACCGCAGGTGCGTTGCTCGATTAATGCTCCTGCCAGGTCTTGCGGACAAGCCGCTCGAAGAAGTCAGTTCTAGCCACCTCAAGATCCGCTTGAGCCTCGCGGGAGATATCCGCCCGAAATTCTGCTCTGCTGGCAGCCAACGAGGAGCGGGTCTTAAGACCAACTGGATCAAACCCACCTTCTCTCGCGTCTTCGATGTATCGCCGGAGTCGCGACGCTTTGAGCGCTCGCCAACGAGTGCTCCATTGTTCTTGGTCGTCAGCCAAGAGAATCGGCTCGTCCGGCCATACGCGGCCCGCGATCAGTGACATCAAAAGGGCTTGGCTCTCCTCGGACGCGGGCCGAAGCTGTTCCGCCGTTTTCTCTCGGTGGCACGCACCGCAAAGAAGCTGAAGATTGTCCGCCTCGTTCGAGTTTCCAGAGATGTGATCGACCTCGGTGCCATCCTGTCCACACGACTGGCACTTGCCACCGGCTCGATTCACCACCTGCTCGCGCGTTCGCGCGTTCACCTGACGCCCCAGGGCGTGATAGCCGCCTATGAGTAAGAAGGCGTTCCGAGTGCCGATGGCTTCCATGACGGCTGGATCGCTGATCCGGCCGTCTCGGAACACGCCCCTCATGCAGCGGACCTGCCCTGCAATCTCGCTACACCAGCTGCTGCAGAAGAGTGCGTCTTCTAGTTCGGGTAGCTCGACGAGGCAGTTCGCACAGTGGTCGTCCACGAAGTATCGCGCGTGTGGAGCGTCAACGACGAACGGGTGCGGTCCCATGTGGCGAAGGTAGCGGAACGAAAACCGACTCACAAGAAACGGACACCGGGCGGGTCTGCTAGTACGCGCCTCCTCCTCGAGGCAGTGCCTAGGTGCGACGACCGCTTCCCTGGGCCAAGCGCTCCACCTGCTCAGCGACATCTGCACGAAGGTCCATGAGGAAAAACCAGTAGCGGCTCGGATGCCGGTCAGCAGCTCGAGGTAGTGATTACAAGCGATTGTCGTCCGCGAGCGGTGATTGCACCCTGCCGATAAGGCGCGAGGGACTCTGCATCGCTGATTGCGTCCCGGATACCCAGGACGCTTGCGTTCATTCGGGCAGAATCGTCGCTCTGTTCGGCATTCTGAACCTCCACGAGGAGATCGGTAGGCGCGGGAGAGCGGCGGTGCTGAAGCTCTTGTATCAGCAGATTGATGGCCCGGCGTTCTCGATAGCGTCTGCCGAGAAGGAAGGTGGCGGCCGCGATAGCGACGGCAAATGCCGCGCCAATTACTGCTACGACAAGATCGAGAAGGAGGAAACTTACATCCGATCGGTTCTGGCAGATGGCAGAACGAAGAGTGCGCCGCCGCTCCGACCGTCGCTCAGTGCAAAAGTATGTCGAAAGAGGGCAGGATCGACTAGTGAGTTCTCGGCGTCCTGATAGTCGGACGCGGCCCGCTGAATGCGGAACGGGAAATCAGGGCGAGGCGCGCTTGTCCGATCGATTCATCACATGGCGAATGCGTCGGATCGAGCGCCGCGCTTTCGCGACCGGAGAATTAGACGCGGCGGGCTTGCCTAGGTGGCGGGTGTCATTGGCAGGATTCTGGCCTTCGGAGTGAAGCAGCAATAACGGGAGCGGGAAGCGCAGTTGGGAACGTTCGATTTTTTCGGTGTCAGTCAAACTGGCGACCTCGCCACGTGGGTGAGCACCACTTTTACCGTTGTCACGGGGGTAGCGGCCGTGTTCGTGTACGTGCGTCTGCGGCGTCGAGACCGCCGGCAAGCACTGACCGATCTACATGTGTCGCTCACGACAGCGGAAACAGCGGTCGCCCGCAATACCATCGGTACGCTCCTCTACTCAACGGATCGGCGCGACACGCCACCACGGCTGGAGTGCATCGCCGCCTACTTCGCCTTGATTTGGGCCATTCAGCGCGCAAGGAACGTGTTTCGTACATTCGGACTGCCATGGCAAAGTCTTGAAGCTCCCCAGTCCAGGTCGCGCTCCGCGATTTCGGCGCGAGCGACAAAGGATGCCTCGCAGGCGCTCACGTGGAATCTGGTTGAGATTGCCGAAGGCGTAGTGCGCTTCCATTTTGAGTACGCCGAGGCTTGGAGCGTGGAAGACGAGGACGCGTGGAAGGAAATAAACACCTACGTGAGTGCTGACGCAATTCGAGCCCGAATGCAGCCGGGTTCACGCGACGCCGCGCTTCCCAAATCCGAATGAGGTCTCGGCCGCTGCTTGGCTTCACATCCGAGACGTTCCGACGCAGAGTTGTGACCTATGCCTTATTGCATCGCAAAGCGATCGCGATCTTATTTCTGCCCGTGGCAATGAACCTGTATTTCTAGAAAGCGCAAGCTCCTCCGATTCCGTCTTGTGCCGGCAGGAGAACCGAAAGTCTCTATGAAAATCTAAGTGTGTTTTGCGATGAGGCTCGAACGCCTCGCGCCGCTCGAGACGCGATGTCCTTCCCGGTGCCTCACATGGGGGCTTGCAGTCCCTCCCGGCTGCCGCGATCCTGATTCCTGACCGCGCTTCCCGACGACGGTTGCTCTTGCGCTACGCAGGTACCAACGGAGATCAGGAGAATTCAGGCCATGTCGCTCATCACCGCGGTCGTCGGCAGCAAGGTCGCCATTGCGCTTATTGCGCTCGGAACGATCACCGTGGGCGGCTCCGCAGCCGCCGCGTACACCGGCTCGCTTCCTCCCGGTCTGCAGGACGATGCCCATTCGCTCCTCGGTGCTCCGGCCGCTGAGCCCACCGATACTGCCACCGGAACGCCGACCGCCGAACCGACCGACGACCCCACTGAAACAGCGACACCGGACCCCAGCGCAACAGCCCCGGTGGGGCCAGATGCGACGGGCCCGGCGGCGCATGGATTGTGCACAGCGTTCCAGCACGGCGGCCTCGCCCCGACGTCGGTTGCCTACGCCTCGCTCGCGAAGGCCTCCGGAGGTGCGGATGGCATAGCGGCCTACTGCGCGGTGGTCCTGACGCCGAAGCCTGCCGCGGGACACGGCGCCGGGCAGAGTGCGACGCCGACCCCGGAACCGACTTCTGACGCTCCTGAGAGTCCTGCGCAGCCGAACGGGTCCGCCGACCACTCGGGTCATGGCGCTCCTGCGGCGCCGGGGGGTTCAGGCCACTCCGGCGGAAGCCACGGCCGCCCGTAGCCTCGCCTCGGTCGACCGGCGAGACGGAGGAACCGCCCGCCTCAGAGGCTTACCCGGCCCACCAGGTTGACCCGGATCCCAACCTGGTCGAACATCGCCGCCTTCGCCGCGAGCGCCTTGTCGGCGGTCTCCGTGTCCGGCGCGTAGGCGACCTGGGCGTGGTTCGCCTTGTGGCGCGCCATGAACTGGTCGCGCGTCACGTCGTGTAGCACGACGTTGGCAATCGGCCACTCCGGGTTGGTGGCGTCCTTCCGACGCTGCGTCTCCTCCGCGGGCAGCTCCACGACGGTGGCGCGAAAGATGTCCGCCTGCAGGATGCCGTCGGCGATGAAGATGCGTGAGATCACGACCTCGCCGGGCTTCGAGACGCCGTTGATCGTGGCGCCGCCGGCCGGGAAGAAGACGTGGCCCTGGCGCCATCCCTCCGCGTTCTGCCAGCCGCCCAGGTGGGAGGCCGGCACTGAGCCGGAGATCTCGTAGACCCATACGAACTCGCCGTCGAACTCCTCGCCCCAGCGGACATCGTGGAGGGTGTTGTCGGGCACGAGGCCCATCGCGCGCCACACGCGGTCGGTCACGAGCGCGTCAACGGCGACGCCCTCGTCGGCTTCGTTGAAGTGCGGGAAGGCACGGCCGGCGTGCAGCTCCCGCGAGCCATCGCGGCTGAGAACCGGCGGCCGCTCGGTGGAGTTGAGCATGCCCTCCGCGAGGTCCGACGCCGGAACGAGATCCTTCAGGCCCTGCTGGTATTGGATGCCGACAGCATCCAGTCCGAAGTCGTCCGCAATGCGCAGGGCCGCGATGTACATCTTCAGCTGCCACTGCACCTGATCGCGGGTGAGCTCGGTCGCCGCATCCTTCCCGTAGACGAAGATCATGCCGTGGTCGATCAGCCAGTCGTACACGGCATCCGCCTCTGCATCCGTCACGCGGAGCATCTCGGCGTACAGCGCGGACTGCGAGAGGCGCTCCTTGTACACGCCGATGCGGTTCAGCAGCTCGTCGTCGAAGATCGCGTTGTACATTCCCATGCAGCCCTCGTCGAACACGCCGATGATGGCCTTGTCCGTGAGGAGCTCGTCGCCGAGCGCGCGTCCGAGGGCGACCTCCGGGGTGTCGGGCAGCTCCGGCAGGGGACGGACGTGGGAGGCGTCGTGCACGATGGCCCCCGTCTCCACCCACTCCCGCAGGCCGTCGCGGAACCAGTCGTCGGCGAAATCGACCGACCACGTCGTCGCGTACGGCTTGCCCATCTTCGTGAGGCCCGCGTTCAGTCCGAGGAGGCCGACGAGCCCCGGCCAGTCGCCGGCGAAGTTCGCGACCGTCAGGATCGGCCCGCGGTGCGTGCGGAGCCCGGCGAGGATGTGGTGGGAGTACTGCCAGTTCGCGATCGCGACGACGAGCGGCGACTCCGGCGGGATCTTTCTGAAGATCTCCATGCCCATCCGCTGGCTCGAGATGAAGCCGTGCCCGGTCGCCGGGTCGACGCCGAACGGCCGGATGACCTGCCAGCCCAGCTCGTTCAGCACGCCGGTGACCGCGGCCTCGAGTTCGAGCTGCGTCGGCCATCCGGCGAGGTTCGCGGATTCGCGCAGGTCGCCGGAGGTGATGAGGTAGGCCGTGCGCTCGGGGGCGTCGGGCCGCACGGGCGTCGCGGGCAGTGCGTAGTCGGTCATGTCGTCTCCTGTGGTGTGGGGTTCTACGTGCCGGGTGGATGTCACGCGCGCGCCGCGTATTCAGCGACCGTGGCCGCGATGCTGTCCTGTAGCCGGGACCAGAGCGCATCGAGGTTCGCGCGGTTGTCGGCGGTGAGCGCCGCCATCGGTCGACGGCACGAACCGCACGGAACGGCGTACTTGCCGACCAGGTACTTGGCGGCCGGGAACACACCTTCGCGGATCATCCCGTCGAGCGTCTCGTTGATGCGCACCTGCACCGTCCGCGCGTCGTCGAGATCGCCGGCCTTCACGCGAGCCCGCAGCGAGCGGAAGAGCTCGACCTGCAGCCCGACGGTCGTGCCGATGGAGGCGGTCGCACCCATCATGAGGGCGGGCAGGTAGAGCTCGTCGAAGCCGTTGATGAGCTTCACGTCCGGATACTGGGCCACGAGACGTTCCGCACCGAAGAGGTTCTGCGAGGTGTGCTTGATGCCGACGACCTGGGGGAGAGACAGCAGCGCCTCGTACCCTCCCTCCACCACGTCGCGACCGGTGAACTGGGGGATGTTGTAGACGATGAACGGGAGGCCGACGCGGTCGATGACGGCACGGTAGTGAGCCACGACCTCCTCCGTCGAGTAGCGGTAGTAGAGGGGAGGGATCATGGAGACCGCCGCGACGCCCGCCTCCTCCGCCGCCTGGGCCAGCCGGATCGCGTCGCGGGTCGTCATGGCCCCGACGTGCGCGATGACGGGGACGCGTCCCGCTGCGGCGTCGACGGCCGTGCGTGCCGCGGCCTCCCGCTCCTCGAGCGACAGGAGCATCCCTTCGCCAGTGGACCCCCCGATGTAGATGCCCTCGACTCCGCGCGCGATGTCGATGTCGACGAGTGCCGCGAGGTTGTCCAGATCGACCGACTCGTCCGCACGCATCGGAGTGGGGGTCGCGGCGATGATCCGCTCACCGATGACGTCGCTCACCATGCGGTCCAGCCCCCGTCGACCACGAGGTTCGAGCCCGTCATGTAGCGGGAGGCGTCCGACGCGAGGAAGATCAGCGCGCCGTTGTACTCGTCGGCCTGCGCCATCCGGCCGATCGGGATGCGGGCCTCGTAGTTCGCGTGGAACTTCTCGTCCTGCGTCTCCCGCCACACTCCGGCCGGCGTCAGCGTATTCACGCGGATGCCCGTCCGGCCCCAGTAGGTGGCGCAGTACCGGGTGAGGTTGTAGATCCCCGACTTCGCGGCCGAATAGGCGACAGGCTTGATGAACGGCACACCCGTATCGACGGCCTTGTACGCGTAGATGTCCTGCACCGGCGAGACCATCCCGTAGATCGATCCGACGTTGATGAGCGACCCAGCGAGTCCCGCCTCGCGCATACGGCGGCCCGCGGCCTGGGTGACGAGGAAGGTGCCCACGAGATTCGTGTCGACGACCTCGCGGAACACCTCGGCGGGGAACTGCTCGAACGGGCCCGACACCTCCGGCGGCGCGCTGGGCTGTGTGTCGATGCCGGCATTGTTGACGACGATCGTCGGGACCCCCCAGGCCCCGACGACCCGATCGAATGCGGCCTCCACGCTCGCCTGGTCCGTGATGTCCAGCTGGACCGCCATCAGCCGGTCCCCGCCCTCCGCGATGCCCAGGCGTTCGCCCGCATCCACGTCGGCGTCGCGGGAGGTCACGACCACGCGTGCCCCGCGTGCGTGCAGCGCCCGGGCGAACTCGGCGCCGATCTGGCCGAACGCTCCCGTCACGACCGCGATTCTGCCCGCCACCGAGAACAGCGGATCTTCGGTTCCATCCATCGAGATGATCTCCTTGCCCGTGGGACTTCCGTCCGACGTCCTGTGTCAGATGCGGTGTTCCGCGAGGTACTCGCGGTCGAGGACCAGTCCGTGTCCAGGTGCGGTGGGCGGGTAGTAGACGCCGCGGCGCGTCTCACCGGTCGACGAGAATATGCCGAGGTCGGTCCACGTCCCGCCGTCCGTCATCTCGGCGTACGAGATGTTCGGGACGGCGGCGAGGATGCTGGCGCTGAGCTCCATCACGAAGTGCGGCGTCATCGGCAGGTTGCGGGTCCGCGCGGCCGCGGCGATGTCGAGGTATCCGGTGATGCCCCCGACGCGCCCGAGGTCGGCCTGCACGAAGTCGACTCCGCCGCCGTCGAAGTACTGGACGAATTGGTCGACGGTGTAGACGTTCTCGCCGAGTCCGATCGGGGTGCGCACTTCGCGGGCCAGCCGCGCGTGGCCGGAGATGTCGTCCGAGGGGAGCGGCTCCTCGATCCACAGGAGGTCGAACTGCTCGAAGCGCGAGAACGCGCGGAGCGCCTGCGGGTAGTTCCATCCCTGGTTGGCGTCGACGGCGAGGGGGAATGCTCCCACCGCTTCGCGGATCCGCGCGAGCCGTTCGACGTCCTCCTCGAGGTCGGGCTTGCCGACCTTCACTTTGGCGGCCGCGTAGCCCTCGGCCTTCCAGCGGCGCACCTGCTCGACGACCTCGTCGGCGGAGAGGTTCAGATTGATGCCGCTGCCGTACAGGGGGACACTGTCGCGCACCCGGCCGATGATGTCGATGACGTTGACGCCGAGGCTCTTCCCGAGGAGGTCCCAGGCCGCGATGTCGAACGCGGAGATCGCATGGGTCGTGACACCTGCGCCGCCGATGTCGTGCACGAAGCGGTACGCACGATTCCACAGACCCCGCGGTGACACTCGCTGGCCCACGAGCGTCGGCGCGATCTCGTGCGCGAGCGCGCCGATCGTGCGGGCGCCCATCCCGGAGGTGTGGCTGAAGCCCGTTCCGACCAGGCCGTTGTCGCCGTGCAGGTCGACCACAGTGACTTCGATGTCGGTCACCCGGTGGATCTGGTCGCCCCACGGGCCCTGGGGGAGGGGAACGCGCGCGAGCGAGATCTCCACCCCTTCGATACGGGGGATCTCGGTGGTCAGCCGACCGGATCCTGTCTGCACAATCGTCATGTGTTGCCTTTCGAGAGGTGGAGTGGGGAGCGGCTCAGCCTTTGACGGCGCCGGCGGCGAGACCGCCGATGAGCTGCTTCTGGACGAGCATGAAACCGAGGAGGACGGGCACCGCCGCGATGACGCCGCCGGCCGTCAGCAGGTCCCAGCGGATCTGGTAGTCGCCGATGAACAGCTGCAGGCCGATCGGGATCGTCTGGCTCTTCGTCGACGAGGTGAACGTCAGGGCGTAGAGGAACTCGTTCCACGAGAAGATGAAGATGTAGGTTCCTGCGGCGGTCAGTCCCGGCCTCAGCAGGGGGAAGAGGATGTGGCGCACCATCTGGAACTTGGTGCATCCATCCACGGTCGCGGCTTCGTCGAGCTCCGGCGGAAGTCCGTCGAGGAAGCCCTTGAGCAGGTACGTCGCGAACGGCGTCGCGAAGGTCGTGTACACGAGGATCAGACCGGCGGTGGTGTCGAGCAGGCCCGCTCCCTTGAGCATCGTCGAGAGCGGGATCACGAGCAGCACCGCCGGGAACAGCTGAGCGATCAGCAGGACGGTCAGCAGCGCGCCGCGGCCACGGAAACGGAAGCGCGACAGTGAGATGGCCGCGGCGGACGCGACGATCAGCGACAGCACCACCGTCCCCAGCGCAGCCAGCAGACTATTGCGCATGTAGGCGAGGAACGGCGTCGTCGTGAAGAGCTCGACGTATCCCTGGACGCTGAGCGCGGACGGGAGTTTGCTCATCCCGTTCGCGACCAGGTCCTGATTCGGCGTGAACGAGGTCAGCAGCATCACGAGGTACGGGCCGATGGTGGCGATCATCCACCCGGCGATGAGGACGTACAGTCCGGCCCGCCCGACCCGGCGCGCGGAGGAGGATCGACGCGCCGGCGGCGCGACGGCCGGGATGCGCTGCGTGCGCGGGCCGTCGATCGTGCCGAGAGCGTTCGCGGTCATCGCTTGACCCCCTTCGTCTGGGTGAGGCGCAGGTAGATCACGACGAGGATCGCGAGCACGATCGCCTGCACCACGGCGTACGCGGCGCCGCTGCCCAGCTGCCCCTGCTTGTAGGCCGTGAGGTACGACTGCAGCGGGATCGTCGTGGACGCGATCCCTGGGCCGCCTCCGGTGAGGACATACGCAAGATCGATGTAGTTCGCGGTCCAGATGAGCCGGAGCACCAGCGTGATCAGCACCGTCGGGAGAATCGACGGGACGACGACGTGCCGGAACACTCCGAGCGGACCGCATCCATCCGTCCTCGCCGACTCCTTCAGCTCCTCGGGGACGGCCTGCAGCGCCGCGAGGACCATCACCGCGAAGAACGGGATGCCCTGCCACGCATCGATGACGATGAGCGTCGGCAGCGCGGTGTGCGCGTCGGAGAGCCAGGCGACGGGATGCGTCATGATGCCGAGGTGCTCCAGGACGGTGTTGACGAGCCCTCGGTTGGGGTCGAGCAGCCAGAGCCAGATCAGCGCCACGAGCACGCTCGGAGTCGCCCACGGGATCATCGCCAGGCCCCGCACGGTGCCGCGCAGCCGGAACTTCTGGTTCAGGAGCAGCGCCCCGATGACCCCGAAGATCAGTTGCAGGGAGACGCCGCCGACGGTCCAGAAGACCGAGTTCCCGACGAAGGCGCCGAACTGCGGATCCTGGAACAGGGCGACGAAGTTGTCGAACCCGAGGAAGCCGACCGTGCCCCCGAGGAGGGTGGTCTTCGTCAGCGAGAGCCAGATCGCGCGCAGGAACGGGTACGCGACGAAGACGAGCAGCAGGATCAGCGTCGGCGAGACGAAGAGGAGGATCGTGGGGTCGAAGCGACGCCTGGCGCCCCCTCGACCCCCCGCGACTGTGGTCGTCATGTCACTTCTTCTTGAGCCCTGCGGCGAGCGCCTGCAGCATCTTCGCGCTGGTCAGCTGTCCGGAGAACGCCTGCTGGATGGTGGGGGACCAGGTGGCGTTCACGACGGTGGTCGTGCCAGGGAGCTGCGGCCAGCTCTTCGCCGTCTTGGCTGCGGTGATGGCTACCTGATAGGCCGGATCCTTTTTGAACGCCTCATTCGCCGCGACGGCTTTGGTGACCGGCAGCTGCCCCTGTGGGGAGGTGCTCATCTTCAGCATCTGCGCGTCGCCGAGCAGGAACGTCTCCCACTGCCAGGCGAGCTCCTGCTTCTTGGAGTTCGCGAAGATCACGTTGCCGCTCATCGACTGCACGGTGGACGGCTTGGAAGGGTTCGCGGCCGGCACGGGGATGACTCCGACGCCGTCGCCGAACTGCTTCCGGACAGCGGCCAGGGAGCCGATGTGGTGGATCATCGTGGCCGTGGTCCCGGCGAGGAAGTTGCTCTGCACCTGCGAGAAGGCGGCCGTCTCCGATCCCGGAGGCGCGTACTTCGCCAGGTCGAGGTACTTCTGATTCACCGACTCGGCCGGAGCCTTGTCGAGGATCACGCTTCCGGACGAGTTCACGAACTGTGCTCCGCCCGCGAGCATCCACGCGGCCCACTGGTCCTGGCCGCCGGCGCCACCGCGGACGTCGAACGCGTAGTGTCCGTTGCCGGTGAGCTTTGGAGCGTCGGAAAGCATCTCGCTCTGCGTGGTCGGCGGCTGGAGGCCCGCGTCCGCGAACAGCTTCTTGTTGTAGTACATGTACAGCGCGGTGTTCTGGTGGGGCATCATGTAGATCTGATCGCCACCGGGCACCTTGCCGGCGTCCCAGGCGCTCGGCTCCACCGACGACTTGCCCTTCCACGCGTCGATGCGGTCGTTGAGGGACGCGAGCACCCCGGCGTCCACGAACTGGCCGATCCACGAGTCCTTCATGCGCGCCGCATCCGGGCCGTTGCCGCTGCTGATCGCGGTGGACAGCTTGTCCAGGTACTGCGCGGCGGGAACGACCTGGAGGGTGACCTTGCCGTGACCGCCCTGAGCATTGAACTCGTCGGCGAGCTGCTGCCAGGTCGTGTCGGTCGCGTTGTCCTGCCAGAGCCAGTAGTTGATGGTCTGGCCGGTCGTCGACGCGCTTGTGGTCGTCGTCGAGCCGGCGCCGGTGCCGGAGCATCCGGCCAGCGCCAGCGCGGATGCCGCGATCGCGCCGATGACGACGGATGCGCGAACCTTGTGTTGCTTCATTGCAATGCCTTTCGGAAGGGTTCTCAGTGCGTTCGGGGGGAAGGACCGGATGGATGCGTGGCGCGCTGCGTCTCTCGCGAGGCCGTCAGCCGCGCGCGCACATCGAAGAAGTGGACATTGAGCTCGTGGACCGCGAGAGGGGTGTCGCCGGCCTCCAGAGCTTCGACGATCGCCGCGTGGTGGCAGGCGGATGCCGGGAGGTCGCTTCCGACCTGGAGCTGCTCGGACGACTCGTCGAACATGTGCCAGAACGCGGCCACGAGGCCGTGGAAGGTCCGGTTCTCGACGTGCGTGTACAGGACCTGGTGGAACGCCGCATCCTCGTGGATAAAGGGAAGCCCCTGGGCGGCCTTGGACTCCATCCGGTCGGCGAGGCGCCGGAGTTCGCGCAGCGTCGTCGGCGACATGTCGGCGACGGCGGCGGAGAAGAAAGCCACTTCGAGCACGCGCCGGACATCGAGCATCTCCTGCATGAGCTCGATCGACGGCTCCATGAAGCGCGTCAGCGTCTCCACGACGGACTGCATGCTGAACTCGCCCAGCACGCGCCGCGAGCCCTGCTTCGCCACGACCAGACCGAGCGCCTGGAGCGCTGCGAGCGCCTCCCGCAATGCCGGCCTGCTCACGGACAGGTCGTGGACGAGCTCCTGTTCTGACGGCAGTGGCTCGCCGGGCAGCAGTTCCAGCTCACGGAAGTGCTGGAACAGCCGCAGCTCAAGTTCGATAGGCATCGCTGGCTCAACTTGTCTGACATTGGAGGGTGCGATCCGGTTGTGATCGCCTCACCACGCTACGAATACGTAGAGATTCGGGGCAACGGTGAGCGGGGAATTGTGCCGAATTGTCTGACAAGTGCGGCCTGCGGTGTCCTCACTCGTCAGGCAGTCCGTGTGGATGACGCACACGTCTTCCAAGCCGACACGCACGGATGGCTCTTGGCATGCCTCGAAAACGCTGGCGATTGCGCAAGCGTCTCCCCACTTTTGGGGCGGCCGAAGTAGGTGAGGGATTCTTCAGATTCTGTCAGTGTGGCGGTATGACAAATCCCACGAACCCTGCGACCGCGCCTGCTGGTTGGTACGACGACGGCTCAGGCAAAGGAACCCAGCGTTACTGGGATGGTCAGAGCTGGACGGACGCCACGCAGCCCGCGGCACCGCAGCCCGCCGCCCCTCAGCCGCCTATGCCTCCCGTACCCGTCGATCCCGCGCTGAGCGGTGCGGCGCAGCCCCTTCCGGCCGCTGCGCCTGTCGTTGCGGCTCCGAAGCAGACCAATGTGCTCGGGATCGTCGCGCTCGCCGTTGCCGTCCTCGGTTTCGTCTTTGCATGCATTCCTGGCGCGCTGATCGTCGGCTGGGTCCTCTTGCCGATCGCCTTCGTCCTGGCGCTGGTTGCGCTGTTTCTCAAGGGGAAGGGAAAAGGCCTTGCGATCGCAGCGCTGATCACCGCGATCGTCGGCACCGTGGTGGGCTTCGTGGTCTTCTTCGCGGTGGTCTCGGCATCGTTCACCAACGCATTCGGCGGGACCGACACGACCGTGAAGGCTCCGGCCGGTACGGCTTCCGCGGCCCCCAGCCAGGCGAGTGCCGATAAGGCGAAGACGGGCACCCGCGAGAACCCTGCGCCGCTGGGGAGTTCGGTTGTCGGCAAGGACTTCACCGTGAAGATCAACTCGGTGAACCTGAACGCGACCGACGCTGTGCACGCTGCGAACGAATTCAACGACGCACCGGATGCTGGCATGACGTACGCGCTTGTCAACGCCACTGTCACCTACACGGGCAAGGACTCGGCGTACGCCGCCGAGGTGCAGATCTCGTACGTGGGCGCTGACGGTAAGGTCTACAAGTCGTTTGATAAGGCCGTGGTTGCTCCGGATCCTCAGCTCGGAGCCGATGAGCTCTACACCGGCGCATCGACGACCGGAAACGTTGTGATCCAGATCCCCGCGGCAGCGGACGGCGTGCTTCGCGTGGAGCCCGGAGTGATCGCCGACCAGGTGTTCGTGGCGACGAAGTAGCCGGACTGGCCGAGCGCGGGTCGATACAGCGCTCGGCCCGGGGGATCAGACGACGCCGGCTTGCGCCACGATGACAGCGAGCTGGGTTCTGTTCCGGATGCCCCACTTCGTCTTGATCGATGACAACGCGGATTTGACTGTCGTCTCTGCGACGAAGAACTTCGCTGCGAGCTCCGCGTCGGAAGCTCCGTCGAGGAGCGCGACCGCAAATTCTCTCTCGCGGTCGGTGAGCATCGCGAGCTTCTGGATGGCGGCACGACGCACCTCGGCATTCGGGGAGTCGCGCACCCAGTCGGTCAGCTGGCGTGCTGCCCGTGGTGAGAAGATGACCTCGCCGTTGGCCACTTGGCGGACGGCTTCGATGAAGCGCTGCGGGTCTTCTTCTTTGAGGAGGAAACCGGCGGCGCCGGCGGCGATGGCGTCCAGGACGAGGCCGTCATCGTCGAGCGCGGTCATCATGAGCACCCTCGGGCCGTTCGGCATCGCCGAAAGCGCTGCTGCGACCGCGATCCCGCCGACTCGCTTCATCTTCACGTCGCAGAGGACGACGTCCGGTGTCACGGAGGCGACCGCACTGCGAACCTCGTCACCGTCCGTGCAGCGACCCACTACTTCGAGCTCCGGCGAAGAGGAGAGGATGGTGCTGATCCCCGTCACCACCAGGGGATCGTCGTCGACCACGAGCACCCGGATCGGATGGTGGAGGTCGGTCACCCGGTCAGTCTAGCGAGGGGACCAGGGCAGCCACGCGACGACTGCGAATGACCCCTCCGGCGTCGGGCCGGCTTGGAACGTGCCGCCGACGAGCGAGGCTCTTTCGCTCATCCCGGTGAGTCCATGTCCTCCGGGTGGGGATGCGCTGACCGCTCCAGGGATGAGCCAGTTCACGGCTCGCATCGTCAGCCCTGTTTCCGGGCCCCCGCGGACGTCGACGAACAGCGCCGCACCCGGAGCATGCCGACGCACATTGGAGATCGACTCCTGCACCAGGCGGTAGCAGACGTGTGCGACATCCGGGTCGCACGAGGCGGGGTCGGTGACCAGGATCTGGGCGCGGACATCGGTGCCCTCGCGGAGCGAGCTGTCGATGAGCTGGCCCAGGTCGTTGAGTCCGGTGGCCGACGCGGGATTGGCGGCCGTCGGATTGCGGAGCACACGCACGACGTGCCGGAGATCCTCCAACGATGTCTGTGCCGACTGGCGGACCGCGCGGGCCGCTTCGGCGGCTGGAGCGTTCTCAGTTCCCACGGTGAGCTCGAGAGCGCCGGCCTGCAACGACACTGCGCTGAGGCGAGCTGCGAGGGTGTCGTGGATCTCTCGCGCGAGTTCCTGCCGCTCGCGCTCCAGCGAGACCTCCTGATGCAAGGCTGCCACGGTCCGTGTCGCGGTGGCGCTCCCACGACGTGCCGCATCGCGCTCGAGGCGCACGCGTCGCGCTATCCCGAACGCTGCGAAGGGTGCGATGGCGAAGGCCGCCAGAACCGGTACCGACCAGAAGAGGTCGAGCCGAGCCGCCGACCCCGCAGCGGGGGAGCCGACGAAGTTGGATATGGAGGACGTAGGGGAGCCGATGTCCCAGCAGAATGCTGCGGCGGTCGCGAGATAGGTCGCTGCGATCATCGTCCAGAGGAGCCACCCGCGACGCACAGCAGCGAGGGCGGCGAGAGCGATCAGAGCGGGCAGGGGAGTGGTCGGCACGACGAGCGTGACCGCCGTTGCGAGCACCGAGACGAGTACAGGCATGCGGTGCCGCCACACGAGGAGGACCGAGACTCCGATCATCGGGAACGCGCCCACAGTGGCGATGACACGAATGATCGGTGGAAAGGTCGTCCCGTCGGTTCCATCATTGCCCGCGACCGCCATCGCCAGAAGGGAACAGAGCACTGCGAGCGTAATCGAGCCCGTGAGTGCCCAGGCCCTCCGTGCACGCGACCGTTGGGTTGGGACCGGCCCCGGAATCGTGGGGGCATCCCAACCGCTGGCGGGCGGTGGGGGCGCGACGGTCATGAGTTGATCGTAGGGCGGCCCGGTTTCACCGACCACCACCTTTCGGACAGGAGTCGTCGGCAGCTGCCCGTACTTTCGGTCGGTCTGACCGGACCGGATCGACGTGGCCCAGCGGGAGTCGGCCCTGCTGTCATTAATCGAGCCGATCACATCCCACTCGCAGATCGTCACTCGCCAGACCGAGAAGAGGTTCACATGTCCAACACACAGCCCGTCGTACCATCCGAGGACGTCCAGGCCGGCGGCGTCGCCACTGTCAGGAGAGGCAACGGATTCGGGGTCGCTGCCTTGATCCTCGGCATCTTCTCTCTGGTCTTCGCCTTCATACCGTTCGTGAGCTATGCGGCGATCGTCGCCGGTGCGATCGCCGTACTCCTCGCCGTCATCGGCCTCACCCGGAAGTTCCGCGCTCGCGGAACGTCCGTCGCCGGCTTGATCACGGGGGTGATCGGGCTGGTGCTCGCCATCGTGATGACGACTCTGTACGCCGCCGTCTTCTTCGGGATCTCCAAAGCGGTCGACGACACGAAGAAGGCGGCAGCCACCTCCCACACCGTCGTCTACAGCGTCGCCGGAGCCGCCCAGGATGCGGATGTGACCTACTCGACGTTCACCAACGGCACGGCGGGCACCGAGCAGTCCAGCAGCACGCCGCTGCCGTTCACCAAGACCATCACCGTCAAAGGATCGAAGGACAGTCTCTCCTTCAACTCGTTCGACTTGACCGCGATGAACGGAATCGACGACACCGGCACCATCTCCTGCACGCTCTCTGTGGATGGCAAGACGATCTCGAGCCAGACCAGCTCCGGGAGCCTCGCGTCGGTGAACTGCAGCGGGACGAACTAGCCAGCCGAATCCGAAATCGAGCCCGGCGCAGAAGAGCGTCGCGGCAGGAGACCTGGCCCAGAAGGAGCCGGAGAAGAAGAAGTAGTTCGGCAAGCGATCCGGCGTCGACCCGCCGGATCGTTGTCGTTCGATCACGCAATCGGGCGGCCGTGCGTCAGATCTTGGGCCGTCGTCCGTCTACGAAACGTAGCTGTCGAACGCGCTGCCCTCATGCTGGCGCGTCGCCAGGCGCCGTGGTCGAGAGGAGGGTCGGATGATCGGTCTGGTCGTGGGAGCGTGCGTCGAGGCGGCGCTGATCGGGGGAGGGATCGGATGGCTTCTCAGCCCGACTCTCGAGGCGAGCATCGCGATCCAAGCGGCCTGGGTGCTCTTGGCGTTCCTGTACGTCGCTGCGCGGTGGACGGTGCTGGGACGCGAGGCGCGACGAGGTGCGCGACCCCGGCCCCGGAAGTGGGCGGTGCTCCGGCTGCTGAATGCGATCGTCAGTCCGGCAGTCGCGGTAGTGGGCGTCATGTCCGGATTCTTGATCGTCACCGGAATGATCGCGCCCGCCGAGGTCAGCGAGAACCTCAGAGCTGTCCCTGTCGCCCAGACGGTCGCAGTGTTCGGCATCTTCGCGGGGTGGGCGGTGATGCACCTCGGCTACGCAGACCGCTATCAGCACCTCAACGACAAAGAGATCGCCAGGGCAGGCTCGCCGAGTTTCGCGTTCCCCGGTGACGCCAGTGCGTCGCGCGTGTCATTCGCGTACTTCGCCTTCACCGTCGGAACGTCATTCGCGACCTCGGATGTCAACGTTCTCACTCCGCGAGCCCGGCACATCGTCACTGGCCACGCCGTCCTCTCATTCGCCTACAACACCGCGGCCCTCGCCATCGCCATCGGCTTCCTCACCAGCCGCTGACCGTCGGCCGGTCCTGACGACGCGTCTTGCGATGACAGGCGTCAGCAATTGGAGAGAAAGGCGTCTAGGTACACGGGTGCAGCGTTCGGCCTTGGCCTTGCACTGAGCCACACGGGCCGCCTCGGCCCAATACCTCCATAAAAAGGAAAACATTCAATGCGAAACAAAGCTCTGTCCCTGTCGGCTGCCGCGGTTCTCTGCGCACTCACCATCGGAACACTCGCGGGTTGCGGAACCGTCACTGCGTTCACTGTCGACGGGGTGTCCATTCCGGAAGGCAAGGCGACGGTGAAGACCAAGGGTGCGGCTTCCGAGATCGTCGACTCGGGTGCGACCGTCCACGCCAAGGCGAATGCCCCGGTGGCTCTGACGCTGAACAAGGCGAACGCGAACGTGATCTGTGACGACTCGACCTCTGAGATCGACATCCAGGGACTCGGCGGCACCGTCAGCGTCTCCGGCGCGTGCAACGTGGTGAACATCTCCGGCTTCGGCGCCACCGTGAACCTCGGCGCGGTCCAGGACATCACGCTGGAGGGTGCGAGCAACACGGTCGATGTGGACTCGGCAGAGACCCTGTCGGTCGCCGGCCTCAGCAACGAGGTCACCTACGGCAAGATCACCACCATCGGCCACGTCGACGGCATCGACAACAGCACGCGCGCCCGCTGACCATCTGCGGACAGAATCGGCGTCCGCATTCCCGCACCAATCCAACACCACAAAGGGATTTTCATGACAGCAGTTGAGAACGACCAGAAGACCTTCCACCAAGCCGGCTCGACGTGGAACAAGATCGCCGTCGCGGTCTGGCCGCCTGGGCGATCGCGATCGGCGTCCTGAAGACGATCGGACTCGTCAGCAGCTTCGCGTTCTGGGGACTCTGGGGATACTGGGGCTTCTGACCCCGCCCGCCACACCGGGAGGTCCTGCGTCGCGGGGCCTCCCTCCCATCTCGCCGCCTGTCCGAAGCTGTTCTCGCCCCCCGGAATTTCTCTTGACACCGCCACCGCGCAGCGTAACCTGAGATTTGCTCATTAATCCGTGCGTCGAGCGCGATCGAACTGTGGATGTCAAAGGAGTCATCATGCGCGAAGTAACGATGTGGAAGAAGAAGGAAGGAATGGGCCTCGGCCGTCGCGTTCTCGTCGCGATGGCAGCGACCGTGGCGCTCGTGGGAGTCGCCGCCTCGCCGGCGCTGGCCGATTCCTGCGCGAACGTGAGCCGTCCCGCGCCGCAAGGATGGACACCTGCGACGACCTACCAGGCGCCGCTGGTCCAGGGAGGGTGGGTATGGCTCCCGAGCCTCACGTCCGTTTTCGGAGCCGGCGACTTCCCGCCCTTCTGGGGCAAGATCACTCCGGGAACCGAAGACTCGATCCTGCTGAACGCCCCGGGGAGCAACGGGAACTTCACCAACGGGAAGACCGTCTCGCTGCTGGGAGTGTCTGCGATCTGCGATGGGAGCAGCCAGGCCTTCGTGGTGCGCCAGACGGATCACGGCATCCAGACCGGCTGTGAGTAGTCGGGCGCCTCAGCGCAGGTCGTGACCGTCCGACCGTCCTGAAACACGGAGCGCCGCGGATGCGGCGTCGAGTTCGGACCACGGTCCCTCACCGTCGAAGACGGCGATGCCGGACGTCCGCAGGACCACCTCCTCGCCGGCGAGGAGTGACGCCAGCTGCTCCATGCCGGGATTGTGGCCGACGATGAGCACCGTCTGCACGGTGTCCGGCACGTCATGGACGATGTCGAGGAGTCGGTCGGCGGATGCCGCATACACATCGTCCTCGAAACGCGCGGGAGGGAGCGGTTCGAGGTGGGCGGACGCCAGCTCCCAGGTCTCGCGGGCGCGCCGCGCGGGCGATACCAGTGCCAGGTCGATCCGGCCCGCGTGGTCCGCGAGCCACTGGCCGGCGAGCGGAGCCTGGGCCTTTCCGCGGTCGGCGAGCGGCCGGTCGATGTCCGGCACGGATCCGGACCAGTCGGACTTGGCGTGGCGCAGCAGGATGAGGATGCGGTCGGTCGTCGTCACGCTGCCAGTGTGCCGTACGAGGAGGCGGCTGGGTACTGTCGGTCTGGATTTTTCCGGCGGTCAGTCCTGAGGGGGACGGCGCAGTCGTTTGACGTCTGTGCGGCGCTTCTTCGCATCCAATCGCCGTTGCTTGGCGCCGCGACTGGGCCGCGTCGGTCTGCGTGCAGGCGCCGGCGGCAGGAGGGCGTCGGCCACCAGGTCGGCGAGCCGGGTGAGCGCGGCCTCCCGGTTGCGCAATTGCGCGCGATACTCGGATGCCGCGATCGTCAGCCTCCCGTCGACCAGCCGACTGCTCAGACGCTCGAGGAGCCGCTCCCGCTGAACCGGTGAGAGGACGGCGGAGCCCGCCACATCCCACACGAGTTCCACGCGGGAGTCGGCAGTGTTCACCCCTTGCCCGCCCGGGCCGGACGACCGCGAGAACCGCCACGAGAGCTCGGACTCGGGGATCGTGAGTCCGGCGTCGACGCGGAGGCCGGGGCGGTGAGCTGCGGGCATGGGTCCATCATCCTCTGAGGCCCGGGATGCGCGGGCGGGCCGGGCATCCGCGCTCACCCACCATGTCTGGGCTCGGGACAGGGTGGGCTAGCATTTCGGAATGACCAACCCGGCTCGGATCGACGATGTGTCGATCGGTGGCGACGCCATCCGCCTCGGGCAGTTCCTCAAGTTCGCCGGGCTCCTCGACTCCGGCGGCGACGTCAAGGAGGCCATCGTCGACGGGGAAGTGACCGTGAACGGCGAGGTCGA